>JBEGOB010000181.1:0-11078 GCA_041182265.1 Verrucomicrobiota bacterium
AAGTCCTGCGTCCACTCAACCGATGCAGGCCCAGACCACGGACCGCCGTGATCCCCCGAAAAACGCATCTGCAAGTGTGCTGGAATTTCGTCACCAAAACGGGTTCTAAAATGATTCCGAATTTCCTCTGCACTGCGTGCCACACTCCAAATACGAAATTCATCGTAGCGAGCCGCACCCGGCTTACCGCTGCTGGTTGCACCCAGGCGTAAGCCACGCATCGGAACATTGAATTGACGCCCATCTTCATGGTCGAGCTCACCATTGATATAAATCCGAAAGTTTCCCTTCTCATCACGAGTCACTGAGCAATGTGTCCAAACATCAGGTCTCATTTTTTGATTCCCAACCGCCATATCACCCACCCCGTCACCGCCATAAATATGCAAACGACCTTGATGGAAATTCATATCCGCAGCACCTTTCCTCCCAATCAATCCGTCACCATTGTCAATTCCCGGATCCAGCAAAATCCAAGTCTCAAGCGTAAATGGACCGACAAGATCGAACGGCTTCTCCATCGTATCCCCAATTCCCCGCACACGGATCACTCGCCCTAACATTCCTTCAGTCTGTTTCAGCAACATCGACAAGGACGCATCATCCGCCCCGAGGACAGCGTGCAGTTTCTCAAAGGCCGAGGAATCCAACCCTGCAAATTCTCCCTCAAGCGCCGCCTTGGCAAATGCTCCAGCCTTGACTGTGGAAGACGTCAATCCATCCACGACGGTCACCCGCATCGCTGCCGGAAGCCCCAGCCATGCATCACTCAAAAAATCAATGGATGCTAAATCATCGCAAAATGCCAACGCCGCAACGGCCTCGCGCCTGACCGCCTGATCCGGATGTTCAAGGAATCCCACAAATAGCTCGATGCGCTCCGAACCGATTTCCCGCAGCGCAGAAAGAATTTCCACGACTTCCGCTGCGGGCGTCTCATCCCTCATCCAGCCTGCGATGGCCGGCTCAAGGGATGACAAACGAAGAAGACGTGCCAACTTGAGAACCAGGGCCCGCTCATCAGCACTTGGCTTCTTGGCTAAGATATCTTCACAAGCCCTTGCAACCGCCGCCTCCAATTTTGGATTGGCTAACATCTTGCTATCCAAAAGTGTTAAATTCACAAGCGCAGGCATCCTTCGCGCATCATCCCTGAGCAAGGCTTGAAATGCAGCCATAACAGGCGCTTGGCCCAACTGTGAACCTAACAATGAAACTTCTTCTGGCGCGAGTGCCCGTGTGAGCGTCGCCAGTTCGCTCACCAGTAAAGTCGCGGCACGCGCAGGATCTAGCGAAAGAATTGCTAATAACCGACTCTCCTGATCGAGCGACCGATCCGACTCCAGCATTCTCAAAGTTTCATCACGATGCGTTTCCATCGCCCAACGTGCCAAATAACGCTCAAAATCACGGTCATACGTCTCCCAAACTCCACGATTTTGGAGTGGGGCGCGTCCTAGTTTCGCAACGACGGCAAGCATTTCAGAGTTGGGCTTGCGATGACTCCTTACGCTGTTGGCAAGCGCGGAACGAACGCGGTAATTTGCGTCATCCGGCATATCCCTGAAAAGTTTAACCCACAACTCCGCATCTATCTGAAGCTCCCCAGCCGCGCGAAGTGCCTGATAGCGAATGGCCGGAGACGGATCCGCCGCCAGTCGTTGAAACACCTTCGCGTCAATCATTCTCGCAGCCTCCAGTGCACGAAATGCATCGAGCCTACGCGGCACTGCCAACCGCGAATCCATCGCAATTCCCGCCAATACCTCCGCAATTTCCGAATCCATGCGCTCCGCAAGCCACGCCCACGCCATGGCTGCCGTGCGCGCACTCGAACCACCCAATCGACCCACAACCTCCAACTTGCTCATCCGTGTGAAATCAACGAGCATGGGTGGCGTGGAACCCACCGGTCTGATCCGCCAAATACGCCCACGCGTTTTGTCTCGGTCCGGGTGCGCCCGAGGCACCTCGTTGTGTGATATCACTTTATTATACCAATCCGCAATGTAGAGGTATCCATCCGGCCCGAAATGAATCGCCACCGGCCGAAACCAAGGATCGTCAGACACGAGGAAATCCTCACGCTTAAAAAACTGCGGGTGCTGATCTTCCACAGCATCGCTGGTGATGACTTGGATGCGACTCGTAATCGGATTGGCGACATAAATCACCTGATCTCCCCCATAAAGCTTGGCAAACGCGCTGTCGCGATCCTCAGCCAACGCAAGCCCACTCAATCCGCTCCCGCCCAATCCTGTCGTTAGTGACAGTGGCATCTGCGGCGCATACGGCCGCAACTTATCTTTAGAACTCGTCCCGTAATGCACACCGGATTCAAATTCCGTAACCGGTATGCCCATGTCATTTGCCTCCTGAAGAAATGTTTCGCCAAAGCGTGTTTGAAAAAGCCCCCATATATTGTTAGGACCAGCAGTAACGATTTCAAAGTCAGACCCGTCGGCCCGGAAACGCGCAAGCTTGCAGGCAGCAAAAAGCTTCTCTTTCGACCCATCAGCAAATGCCAACCCGTTAGGACGGCGCACTTTGGAAGAATTGAAAAGTCCTTGTGCGACGTAAATCCAGCCACCGGGCGCACGCTCGAATTGGTGAGGCATCAAGTGAGAATCTTGAATGCCGAAGCCATCAAGAATCACGTCAAACTTGTCCGCTTTTCCATCCCCGTCCGTATCCACGTAGCGCCGGATTTGTGATCCATATTGCACCAACGCACCGTTCCCATCAAGGTCGGGTAAAATCCCCAAAGGCAGTGCTAGACCCTCCGCAAACACACTTGGAATACGGGGCCCATCACTTGCTACCTGATCAAAAACCAACAAGCGATCCACGCCGCCTCGTGCGTAAAGAGCCTCCGCGTTTTCGCGGTTTTCATTCGCGTCCACTGGATATTCCAGCGCACTCATCGTCCACAGACGCCCGCGCCCATCCCATGCCATCGTGATCGGTTTACCCACGCCCTGCTCCTCAGACGCAACAAGCTCGGCAACAAATCCTTCAGGCAAGCGGAACGACTGCCGTTCCTCCTCCGGCGTTTTCGCAGTGCTTCCCTCAGCTTTAGGAACCGGTCTAGCAGGCGGGGCCGGCTTCCACGACGGTGAGCCCGGTGTGTCTGGCAATTCCTCCAAAAAACAATCCTTCACTTGAACCAGCAAACTCCCACCGGAGTGAACTTGAATGCCAAGCCGCCCATCCAGCGGAATTGAACTATCCGGTTCTGTGTAGTCAAAGCTCAAACAACCGTTGATCCATGACCGGATGCGGCGTCCCTCACAAAGAATACGATATTCGTTCCAATCCCAATCCTTCACCACAGTCGCCAGCGCTGCTGGATCCTGCGCTCCAGTGAGTCTTTTGTTACGCCGGTGTTCATCATACAAGTCACCCCAATAGCCGATTCCAGCATCCACCTGATAACCCATCATGCTCGAATCTTCCGGGCTCAACCGACTGCGCACTTGGATGCCGGAGTTCATGAATCCTTCACCTGCAATCATCCGAATTTTAAACTTCAAATCAAAATTCCTAAACTCGCGCGATGACGCCAAAAACAAATTTTTCGAAATTTTCTCATCCAACGATCCACCAACGATCATTCCATCCTGCACCTTCCACCACTTTTCTTCTCCTGCAGGAATTTCCCAATGAGCCAGCGTCTCACCATCGAACAATGCAAGCGGGGCCGCGTGAACGAATGAAACCTGAAAGACAGCAAGTAATAACAATTTCATCAAACTGAGACTGGAGTTTCAAAATCAAATACGATCACACGCGCAAGACACGGCACGACAATCTGCTTCACCCGCTCATGCTCGGGATGAGGCAAATACGCGTCACGACTTGAAGCACTATCAAAAGTCATGACAAACCCATGCGTGAAGCCTTCGTTCAAACCTTCCGAACTTTCATAAACACCATGCTCCATCGCCAGCAAACCAGGAATTCTCCCGACCATCCCACGCATTTCAGCGAAGCATTCGTCGATTTTCACAGCACCGATTTCCGGATAAAACTGAAACATCCCGTAGTGTCGTATCATGGTTGTATGGATAAAATTGATGTTCTACTAGTTTGCCTTCATGCGCATGAGTTCAAGCAACTTCAACGCACAAGCACGAGCAAAGACCGGACTGTTGATTTCCTCGTCGAAGCACTCGACTGGAACTTTCGCACACTCGCGAATCGCACCGAACAAAGCATCATCCGCGACAGAATCATGAAATACCTGTCCTGCGGCACTGATCACACTGATCGCCTTTAGCGGCAGCATGATCGCAACAGGAGCCTGATAGTCATTGACCTTTTCCGCTAGGATTTTGCCCAGCGCAGCACATTCCTCAGCAGTGGTCCGCATCAGGGTGACTTGCGGATTGTGTGCATAAAAACACCGCGAAGCAAATTGAGCAGGAACCGATGAGCGCTCGCCGAAGTTTACCATATCCAAACAACCCGGTGCCACGACGGCGGGAACTTTTGCGCGGCCTGCGGCTTCCAAACGATGAGGGCCCGCACTCAAAACACCACCCACCCATTCGTCCGCCCACTCGGTCGTCGTTAGGTCTAGCACACCTGCGACCCAGCCACTTTCAATCAAGGATTCCATCGACTTTCCTCCGGCTCCGGTCGCGGCAAAGACGAGCACTTCATATCCCGCATCTTCCAACACCCGCTTAGCCTCGGTGACGCACGCAGTCGTATTCCCAAACATACTTGCGACAACCAATGGCCTGCTTTCATCCAAGCGGATTTCTGCCTCGACCATACCACAAACCGCACCCGCAGCGCGTGAAAAAATCATGCGCGACAGGCGATTTAAGCCTGAAATATCCACGATGCTAGGCATCATGACGATGTCTTGAGTCCCGAGATAGGGAGCAATGTTTCCCGCCGCCAGCGTCGAAACCATGACTTTGGGAAAACCCAGAGGCAGGGCACGCATGGCGGCCGTTGCAATGGCGGTCCCACCACCGCCACCTAACGAAATCACTCCATCAATCGCTCCTTCAGCCACCAACTTCGCCAACATGATGGGCGCGGCCTCACTCATGGCATGCACGCATTCCCCACGATCCTTGCGGGCTAACATCTCTTCCAGATTCAACCCAGCAGCATCCGCAATTTCCTCACGGCTGATGTCGGGCACGACCGTCGGCAGGCTGCCGCTCCCGACATCCATCAGCAATGTGCGATGTCCCCGGGCACGAATGCACTCCGCAACGAATGCGTGTTCAAGACCTTTTGAGTCGAGTGTCCCGAGAACCGCGATGGTGGCCATGAACTTAGTTTTTCCGTTTGACGGAGATCGACTTGAACTGTCGAGTGATATTTGTGAGCGATTCTTCCACGCCCATGCGTTCAAGACTCGAAGCCCCCACGAAACCAACACAATCGGTTGCTTGGATCACACGGTCTGCGTCTTCAGGTGTATTAATCGGCCCCCCATGGCAAAGATAGAAAATATCATCCCGGACCGTCTTAGCCGCGTCGATAATGCGTTGGGTGCGTTGGATGGTTTCCTCCCAACTCACCACCGCATTTGTCACGCCGATCGAGCCGCCGACGGTTGTGCCAACATGTGCGATGATGGCATCCGCGCCGGACTTCGCCATCTCGACCGCCTCTTCTGGAGTCGCAACATACACGATTGAAAACAGGTCCATCTTGCGAGCGAGTGCAATCATTTCGAACTCCTTTTTCACGCTCATCCCAGTTTCCTCAAGCACTCCGCGAAAATGCCCGTCCACAATGGTGTGCGTTGGAAAATTGTTCACTCCCGAGAAACCCATATCTTTCACTTGCCCGAGCCAATGCCACATCCGGCGGCGTGGGTCGGTGGCGTGAACTCCACAAATCACCGGAATTTCATCAACGATCGGCAATACCTCGTATTCGCCAATTTCCATTGCGATCGCATTGGCATCGCCATAAGCCATCAAGCCGGCAGTCGAACCGTGCCCCATCATGCGAAAGCGCCCGGAGTTATAGATGATGATGAGATCCGCCCCGCCCTTTTCGATAAATTTCGCACTGATTCCAGAGCCAGCTCCCGCGGCAATGATCGCTTGCCCCTTCGAGAGCGTGTCGTTGAAACGCTCGATAACTTCCTCACGTGTGTAAGGATTTCCTTTTCCTGTCCATGGATTTGGCATGCATTTGTTTTGGCGTGATTTCGGATGCCGTCGAGTGGGAAAGCTCGGGGTGCATCCACTTTCAGCTATCCGTATTCCACATTCCGCGCCATGCTCCCCGGACCAAACCCATGATCAAAGCCCCGTCCCACGCACTGAAGGATACGGAAATTCTCGGCAAGTCCACCCGCTACCGGGTCGTGCGCGCGGATGTGAGTGACCTGCGCGGTTGGATGCAGGATGGCCCAGTTTGCCCACTTCTTTCCCAACACCACATTTCACACTGCGGAATCATGATGGCCGAAGCCCCCTTCGAAATCATCCGCACCAACCAAAGCGGCACCTTCATGTTAGCCTGCCTCACAGGGGAAGGAGTGATTCTAGCCGACGGCCAATGGAAAAAAATCCGCGCGGGCCAAGCCTGCCTGCTGCCGCCCTTCGTCACAAATGCGCTCAAATGCATTCCCGGAAAATCATGGAGTTTCGCATGGGTCCGCTACCGTGAAGCGCGCGAGACACGGCCGATTCTATCCTCAATCTCGCCCGTCACTGGCACCTTCGAAACGGCACCACTTAAGGCGGCCATCGAAGGACTTCATGCGGAATGCGTCTCTGGAAATGGCAGTTCCGCTCTACACCACTGGAGTGAATTGCTTCACTATTATGTGGTCCGCTTCGCCCAACCGCATCGCTCCGACGACCGACTGTGGCGTGTTTGGCAACGTGTGGAAGTCGATCTTGGCCGTTCATGGACCTTGGATGAACTCGCGGAAATCGCCTGCATCAGCGGAGAACATCTGCGCCGTCTCTGCCGCAAGGAACTCGGCCGCAGTCCGATGCAACACCTCACCCACCTCAGGCTCCAGCGCGCCAGACACTTGCTATCCATCACGGATGACAAGGTGGAGGTCATCGCGCGTGCGGTTGGATTTGAAAGCGCATTTACGTTTTCAAACACCTTTCACAAATGGATCGGCTGTCGTCCATCCACGTTCCGAACCTAGCAACTCCGTAATGATTTCCACGGTTCCTCGCCGCTGACATCCACCATGAACGGCCCAAGCTGCGAACCAGGTGTGAGGATGGCGAGGATCACTGCATCCTTGTCGCTAACATTGAAAGTGGCATGGACAACCCCCGGCAGCATGTGCGCGACCTCACCCACTTGCAGTCGTTTCATTTCCGCACCGACCCATTGTTCGATCTCGCCCTCAATCACATAAATCACCTCCTCCAACTCCGGGTGGTGGTGGAAATTGTGAGATTCCCCGGCTGGAAGAATTGCACGGCAAACTTGCAGATCCTTCGCATTGGTAATTTCTGGGCGGCACATCCAATAGTTGGTGCGACCCTTGAAATCCTCTTGAATTGCTTCAGCTTCGGTGATGAATGGCGTCTTGTTCATGGCTTGAAAAAATTTGCTTTTGCGACCGCATCTGTGAGCAACGGAGAAGCCTCGGCGATCAAGCGATCAAGCGGTAAGCCACTGTCTGTCAATGCGTGAAGAGCGTGGAACAAACCACTGCCACGTGCTTCATCATCAGTAACGCCACAGAACGCCGTGACCGGTATGCCCAGAGTCTGCGCCATGCGCGCGAGTCCGACCGGACCTTTTCCAGATAGACTTTGATAGTCCAAAGATCCTTCTCCCGTTAGGATATGATCAGCGGCAGCGATCCGTGCTTCCAATCCCAACAAGGAAGAAAGGAGATCAAATCCGGACACCAAACTCGCCCCGGCAAAGTGGAGTAAACCGAAGCCAAGTCCACCAGCCGCGCCCGCACCCGGGATGTCCGCCGCAGAGTGACCTTCACTAACAGCGACGAGGTGGGCCAGCGCATTTTCGAGAAAAGGTTGATCAAGAACCGAGGCTCCCTTTTGGCCGGAGAATACCGCAGTGGCCCCACGTGCACCAAGTAGCGGGTTGTCCACATCACAGGCAGCGATAATTTCTGGTAGGTCCACGCGGTGCCCGAAATCAATCGCTCGAATCTCACCTAAATTTGACGCACGAGGATCATCATTCACACCATTCTCGGTGATGAACAAATGACCAAGTGCTGCGGCCATGCCAGCGCCGCCATCATGAGTCGCACTCCCACCCAGCCCGAGTATGATTCGCACCACGCCATCATTTTGCGCCGCATGCACCATCTGCATCCCCGTGCCTCGCGTGGTGGTTTGTGCTGGATTCCGTTCATTGGCAGTGATTCGCCAAAGCCCGGCCGTCTCCGCCATTTCAAGGATCGCTGTGAGTCCCTGCGGAGTTTCTGCCAGAAGATAGCGACTTTCAATGGGCCGCCCCAAGGCATCCACAGCAGCGCAGGTGATCCACCTCGCGTCCAAGCCCGGGGCGAGAGTCTCCATAAATCCCTCACCGCCATCGGCAATCGGACAGATATCCAAGTCCGCATCTGGATGGACTCGAAGGATTCCTGCGGCCATCGCCTCGGCTGCCGCACGGGCGCTGAGCGAGCCCTTAAATTTGTCGGGGGCGATCAAAAATTTCTGCACCGGGGTCATTTGAAAAACAATTTTCTGGAAACGGTTTCGATCCATCTTTTCACGGGGGGCACCACGCAACACCAAGCCAATTGCAACGATATTGAAAGAATTTTTTTCGCCATCCGTCGCAAGAAAGGAACCCCACCACGAGACGAATTTTAAAATCGACCCACATCCGCGACCTGAAGATAATCCCCCCAGCGCAATCATTAAAACCCATGAAATCCCCGAAATTTAGCTCGGTTGAGGAATACTTAAGCTCACAAAGCCCGACCAAAGCCGCAACTCTGAGATCGGTCATCCAGTTTATTCTATCTGAATTTCCGGAACTTGAATCCAAAATCTCATGGAACGTGCCAACGATCCATCGTGCGGGGAAGTATATCGCTGGCATTTGCGCCTACAAGAACCACCTCACGTTCTCCGCATGGAGCCCGCAAATCATCGCAGACTTCAAGCCGCGACTCACGTCTTTTGTCGTTTGGAAAAACTGCTTTCAGCTTCCTATTGATTGGCAGATTGATCCGGAGTTAATCTCAGATTTGATCCGCGCAAGACTTGCGGAATTGGACTGAGCCAAACAGTCGCACCTCACTCAACCGGTTTACCCAACCAACCAGAAAAGAAATGCGCGGCAGTGGAGTATTTCATTCATAACTTTGAAAATACCACTTCAAGCTGCATGAGACCGACCCAATCCTCCATTTTATTTGTCCTTTTCTTCAGTGCTGCACTGGCATCTGGCGAGTCTTTTGAATCCGCACCAGGCGGTCCTATCAAATCACTTAGCAGCTCAGTCGGCCAATGGTCACGCGACTCAGGACAAGCTGACATTCATGCAGGGAAGGGTAAAACTGGGCAAAAATCATTGCGCCTCGGCTCCGGTGGTGACTCGGCCGTCACTCTCACACTCAACGCCCCAGCAAGCTCGGACATCCAACTTTCTCTTCACGCGGAACGCTGGACGAAACGCGAGCCTTTCGAGTTCATCATCGAAACAAAATCTTCCGGACGCTGGGAAAAAATTGAAAAAACAGAAGGCCCCCCAAAAATCGGGAGCTTCTCACAAATCAAAGCCACTCTCCCCAAAGGCACGCGGGAAGTCCGCTTCCGCAACTCCGGCCCCACCGATGCCGGGCTGCTCATCGATGACGTGGAGGTCCAACGCCCTGGCCCTGCTGTCGCAAGCCTGATAGAAACGGTCCAACCCGTTTACCCAGCATTCATCCGACAATCCTTCAACCCGATCCTCGGATTCCATGTGTCGGTCGAGGGCAGCGAGGGAAAGACGATGCTGGAAGGCATCGAACTCGGCTTCAGCGGAACAACACGCATGCAGGACATCGCATCCTTTCAAATCATCGCCGGCACTGCAGAGCATCCCGACCGACCTGATGGAACTCCCGGTGTCGTCATCGCCGAAGGCACCGACATCCGCGAGAAACTTTCACTCGCATTGAAACACGAACTGCCACCCGGCGAGCACGCGTTCTGGATTTCCACTCGATTGAAAGATACCGCATTGATCGATGGCAGCATCGATGCCTCGGTGTTCCGTGTAAAAATCGGCGGTAAGGTGCTTGAGCCGAAACTAGCCTCTCCGGCGGGCGCGCAGCGAATTGGCTATGCCGTCCGCGTTCCCGGTGATGATGATTCTAAATTCTATCGGATTCCTGGCTTGGCGCGCACCAAGGCCGGCAGCCTCATCGCAGTCTATGACATCCGCTATCAACACGCAGGAGATCTACCAGCAAACATCGACGTCGGTATTTCCCGCAGCACAAACGGAGGTCAATCGTGGGACCCGATGCAAGTCATCATGGACATGGGCAATGACCCGAAGCACGGCCATGACGGCGTGGGTGATCCTGCCATTTTGGTGGACCAAAAAACCGGCCGGATTTGGGTCGCCGCATTGTGGAGCCATGGCAACCGCGGGTGGAATGGTTCAGGCCCAGGAATGACTCCTGACGAAACTGGCCAACTGATGTTAGTCCACAGTGATACCGACGGAAAATTCTGGTCAACACCTATCAACATCACTCCGCAAGTCAAATCCCCTGAGTGGAGATTGTTCTTCAACGGCCCCGGAGCTGGAATCGCCCTCAAGGACGGCACACTCGTTTTCGCCGCACAATACCGCGATGCAGCAGGCAAGCCATGGTCCACCCTCATCTCATCCAAAGACGGCGGTAAAAGTTGGAAAGCCGGAAGTGGCGTTAAAAGTGACACCACTGAGGCGCAAGTCGTCGAGTTGGCTAACGGCTCAATTCTAATCAATTGCCGTGACAACCGTGGTGGCTCACGCACCGTCGCAGTCACGCGCAACCTCGGTGAAGACTGGACGCTCCACTCCACGGACCGCTCCGCCTTGAGAGATCCCGTCTGCATGGCGAGCATCCTCCGCTGGCAGCACCCGCGCCACGG
>JBEGOB010000182.1:0-8101 GCA_041182265.1 Verrucomicrobiota bacterium
AATTTTATTCCATGCGCACTCATCATTGCAACGAACTCCGCGAGTCCCACATTGGCCAAACTGTCACTCTCATCGGTTGGGTGAATTCCGCTCGCGATCACGGCGGCGTCATTTTCATCGATCTCCGCGACCGTGAGGGGCTGACCCAATGCGTCTTCCATCCTGAGGAGAACCCTGAAGTTTCCGCACTCTCGCATACGCTGCGTGAGGAAGACGTCATCCAGGTGACCGGCCGGGTTTCCAAGCGTCTCGAAGGCTCGGAAAACGAAAAAATCAACACAGGCTCGGTGGAAATCGTCGCGGCAATCCTGAAAATCGTCAACAAAGCGGACGTCTTGCCCTTCCAGCTCGACAAGGAACTTTCAAACGAAGACATGCGGATGAAATACCGCTATCTCGACCTGCGCCGCGCTCGCATGAGCAAAAATATTCGTCAGCGCAGCGTGATCACCTCCGCAGCCCGCCGCTATCTCGACGAGTCGGGATTTTTCGAAATTGAAACGCCGATTTTGTCGAACCCGACGCCGGAAGGTGCCCGCGACTTTTTGGTGCCGTCGCGTCTGAATCCCGGCCGGTTTTACGCGCTTCCGCAAGCTCCGCAGCAATACAAGCAGCTTCTAATGGTCGCCGGGCTTGAGAAGTATTTCCAAATTGCGCGTTGTTTTCGTGATGAAGACCTGCGCGCCGATCGCCAGCCAGAGTTCACTCAGATCGACATCGAGGCGAGTTTCGTGACTCAGGAGGACATCATCAAGTTGGTCGAAGGCTTGCTGGCGAGCATGTTCAAGGCAGGGCTAGGCATCGATGTGCCGGAGAAATTTCCGCGCATGACTTACCAAGATGCGATGGATATTTACGGATCCGACAAGCCGGACACTCGCTACGACATGAAGATCACGGATTTGGGTGAGGTTTTTGCCGCGACTGAATTTAAGATTTTCCGGAGTATTCTCGATGGCGGTGGAGTTGTCCGTGCCATCAATGCGAAGGGATTTGCAGGGATCACGACCGGTCAAATGAACCGCCTCAACGAGATCGCGGTGCAAGCTGGGCTCCCGGTGAAGAATCTGGCCTTCATCAAGCTTGAAAATGGCGAATACAAGAGCCCGCTCTGGAAAATTTTCACCGAGACCGAAAAGGCGGCTGTCGTCGCAGCACTCAACTTGGAAGAAGGCGATATCGTGTTTTTCGCGGCGGGATCACGTGAGAGCGTGAGCACGATTTTGGGCCGCGTGCGCACCGAGTCTGCGGTCATGATGGAGCTTACCAAGAATTCCACGGCCTACAATTTTCTCTGGGTCGTCGATTTCCCACTGCTGGCGCATGATGATGAAAGTGGCCACTGGGCGGCGGTCCACCACCCATTCACACGGCCTCACCCCGATGACATCGCGCTCCTCGATGCCGGAGAATTCGCCAAAGTCCGCGCGGTGGCCTACGATGTCGTCTTAAATGGCTACGAACTGGGCGGCGGCTCGATCCGGATTCACGAGAAAGATCTCCAAGCGCAAATGTTCAGCGTCTTGGGAGTCGGTCCTGAAGAGCAGCAGATTAAGTTCGGCCATCTTCTTGACGCCTTCCGCTTTGGTGCGCCGCCGCATGGTGGCCTCGCGCTTGGTCTGGACCGCATCGCCATGCTGGTGGCCGGCGAGGATAGCATTCGCGAGGTGATCGCCTTCCCGAAAAATAACAAGGGTGCCGATTTGATGGCGCAAAGCCCTTGCCAAATCGAACACAAGCTTCTCCGCGAAGTTTACGTGCAATCGACTTACAAAGACCCGAAAATCACCGCTGCTGCCACTGCTGAGGCAAAAGCCTGATTCCTCATTTCAGGCCGTTTCAAAAAAAGAAGCGGCCCGGTCGATGATCCCAGGGGAAAACCCAAAACCCTCAGGGAAACTCAACCGGGCCGCCTAATGTGTCGCGACGCCGGAAAGAAGCATCGGATTGCATGACGATCAACCGGAAATTTGAAATTTTTTCACGAACCGAAATGTCATCATTTTATCTTGCGCGGCGGGGGATCGGAGCGATGAAAAATGCATCAAAGCCTGCGTGAAAACTGATTTTCTACTAGCTCACGGCGTAAACCTCCTTACGCTGACGGCGATCTGAATCACTGCGGGATATTTCCGCGCTCTCCACAAGAATCGTTTCAAACCATGAACCTGACACTCAAAGTATGGCGGCAATCCGGGCCCAAGGCCCAAGGACGAATCGAAACTTACGACGCCAAAGATATTCCGGCGGAAGCTTCGTTCCTTGAGATGTTGGACATTGTGAATGATCGGATGATCGAAACGGGCGGTGATCCGATTCAGTTTGATCACGACTGCCGGGAAGGGATTTGTGGCACTTGTTCATTGACGATCAATGGCGTGCCTCATGGCAAGGAGCGTGGAATCACGACCTGCCAAGTTCACATGCGTAAATTTTCCGATGGCGACACGATCTGGATCGAGCCATTTCGCGCCAATCCATTTCCTGTCGTCAAAGATTTGATTGTCGATCGCTCTGCTTTTGACCGCATCGTCGCATCGGGTGGGTATATCGATATCCGAACGGGTTCGCCCGTGGATGCCAACTCGATTCCGGTGCCAAAGCATGATGCGGACGCGGCGTTTGATGCGGCGGCCTGCATTGGTTGCGGTGCCTGTGTTGCGGCCTGTAAAAATGCGTCGGCAATGTTGTTTGTCGCGGCCAAGGTTTCTCATCTTGGCCATTTGCCGCAGGGCCAGCCAGAGCGTTCAAAACGCGCGCTTGCCATGGTCCGGCAGATGGATTCCGAAGGTTTTGGCAACTGCACCAACCAATACGAGTGCGAAGCAGCGTGCCCCAAGGAAATCAGCGTCGATCACATCGCTCGCCTGAATCGCGACTACACCAAGGCTGTGTTGCAGGAGCAATTTGCCTGAAGTCAGTGTTCCAACCCCGGCTCTCGCTGAACGTTGGAATTTTTACCGCATTCCAGCGTCACACCGTTATGTCGTCCATTCGCATTTTCTTCACCTTCAGCCTCGCGCTTTGCATGTCCGCGTGCTCGGCAGAAGAATCCAAAAAAAACATCATGGAAACCCGCGCTGAAGTCCCTGCTGATCCCACTGAGAAAGTCGTGAAAACCGATGCTGAGTGGAAGAAATTGCTGACGCCTGAACAGTATCATATCTTGCGTGAGGCTGGAACGGAACGAGCGAACGGCGCAATTTACAAGGAGTTCAAGCATCAGGGGGAGGGCACCTATCACTGTGCGGGTTGCAACGCCCTGCTGTTTTCATCTAAGGAGAAATTCGATTCAGGTTGTGGTTGGCCATCGTTTTATGATCCCGCCAAGGCACAGAACGTCCGCCTAAAAAAGGATGTGAGTCTCGGAATGACTCGCGTCGAGGTGGTGTGTGCAAAATGTGACGGCCATTTGGGGCATGTTTTTGAGGGTGAGGGCTATGATACTCCAACGGACCAGCGCTACTGCATCAACGGCGGCGGTTTGGTGTATGTTCCAGCGAAGGAGACCACGAAGCCCGCTGCGGAGGCACCCACAGCTCCCAAGTGAAGCTCAGCGTGCTTGTTGGTTTTCGCTTTTAGGTAAAACTTTCAGAAGGAAGTTTCTAAATTCGATTTTCATTGGTGGTCCTGTGTGGACTTGCACGCCAATCTTACCTGATAGATTCCGTGCGGCGGCGTCGTCATCCACCACCAAGCTCATCACTTTGCCGTTGATGATATGAATGAGAGTGTTCCCTCGAATCACGAGATGCACTTGGTTCCACTTCTCAGCGTGGAGAAAGCTTGCGAGTGAGTCTTTTTCTCCAAGACTCCCGACGATAGCGGGTTTTCCGGCGTTGGTCAGTCGAGTCATCTGCCCACGCATGGCTAGGAAAGTTCTACCGCGTTCTTCATAATTTTGACCTGTCCATTGATAGGCGCCGTCGATGTCGCACTGATACCCCTTCAAGGCGAATGCTGGGGTGCTAACTTCTTCGCTGCGATAGTTGATTCCACTGTTTCCGCTCGCACTCACGCGATACTCGACTTTCAGTTCAAAATCCTCGGGAGATCCACCGCGCCAGATCGCAAAGGAGTTTGCCTTGAGTAGCGTCTCAGGCGTCACCTCACCGATAAGAACCCCTTGCTCGACTCGCCAATACTTTGGATCTGCGTCCCAGCCTTGCAGGCTTTTCCCATCGAAAATGGAGTGGAACCCATGGAGGTCAGCGCCCGCAGGCTCGGGAAAAATAGGCTCTGCTGCTGACTTGTGACCAAGCATGATGCCCGTAAAAACTGCGAAGAGTTGGCTGAGATGACGATTGAAGAAGTGCATAGCTATCTGGTAGAAGGATTTTCGAGCTCCGCGAGAATTTTCTAAACAATCAGCGTCTCGTCAAGGAGGTGAAACAAAATAGCGGAGCTGGGCAGTGGTGGAGAAAATTCTTTATGAGAAAGCTGAGTCCAAATTCGCAGTCGGACGATGTCATTGCGATTTCAGGATAGGTTTTCGCTGAGAAAAAATCCAACAACTCGGGTGCGACGTCTGACCTAGCTTTTGACGGATTCACATGTTGAGTGGGGCTCTCGCTTATTCTTCTCAGCTACCTGTTCGCTGTCAGTTCCATCGCGCAAGACATTTCACTTCCTTCCATGGACAAGGTCCAACTCTTTCTGTTGGTGGGACAATCGAACATGGCCGGTCGGGGCGTGGTTGCGGAGCTGGACCTAACACCGCATTCACGTGTGTTCGTGCTCGGCAAGGATGGCCGGTGGGTGTCGGCGATTGACCCAATTCATTTTGATAAACCGGAGGCTGGGGTGGGACAGGGCAAGTTTTTCGGGCAGATCATCGCTGATGCGAATCCGGGCGTGATAATTGGTCTCATTCCTTGCGCCGTGGGTGGAGCTCCAGTCAACGCGTGGCAGCCGTGTGTATTCTATCCACCGACGAAAATCCATCCGTGGGACGAGACCGTGAAGCGAGTGGGGATCGCGCTGAAGGGTATTCGGGTAATTCTAATAGAAAACTAGCGAACGCCGATCAGTGGAAGCTTCATGATCGGGTCAGTCGCCTGCGCGAACTTGTGAAAGTGCTCGATGCGCCGGTTTGCGGAGGCTTCCTAGAATGCCGAAAATATGCTCGTGGACAAGGCGCATCAGGATTTACCCAAGCTGGCAGCGCTCCAAAGTTCGGAACCAGACCTGTTCTTCCGGTCCGAGTCTTTGTTTTGCAGCCGCGCCTCCGCGTCATCGTGGGGTTCATGGGTGGACGGGGCGGCCTGCCCGGACGCCGGTTCCTACTAGGAAATCATGGACAAGGCAACAACCAGAAAATGTGCTTTGGATGCATCAAACAACAGTTCGCTGATGTCGGCACCATCACAAAGGGTTTTGCTACAACTTCCATGACACCGGAATCATGCAGGAAACTTTTCTGCATGGCTCGCGGATTTGATCGGTCGGATTCACTCGATCAAAATGCCGGTGGTCGTGGCGGCATTGGACTTGATCAGGTTGCCTCCACCGTTGCCGGTCAGGAGATTGTTCCTGAGGGTGATGTTATCGGCCTGCTCGATCCAGAAGTCACCGAAGGTCGCGACCGGATAGTCGGCCTGCGGCGCGAGATGGTTGTCGACGATCTGGTTGTTCTGGAAATGGATGTTTTTTGCCGACCAAACGGCGACGGCGAGGCTGCGCGAGTTCCGGATGATATTGTTAGCGACGACCACATGTTGCGTCGGACGTCCCGTCACCGGCAGGAAACCGCGCGTGATCTGGTTCTGGTTGTTGCTGTCGATGCCGGCCCCGATGAAGAGGGCCGCAGGCTCGCGGTCCGCCGTGTTGCATCCGTCGATCAGATTGTCGCTGATCAGGCTGTATGAGGGATTGGTCCCGATGAACCAGCGCTCGCTGCGCCAGGTCTGGGAAAACATCACGCCCGGATAGGCACAGTTGAGCAGCGTGTTGTTGCGGATCACTCCGTCCTTCATGCTGGCATAGATGCCGTGGCCGACACCGCCTTCGAAATGGTTGTTTTCGATGAAATAACCGCCCGTGGCGTAGGCGGGGACGGTGACGAAACCCTCGGCCTCCACCGTGGCTGGCAGGGGTTCCAGCAAGCTGATGGTCACGCGGTTTCTGGGGTTAGTGGGATAGTAATTCAAATCCCACTGCACCGCGGTGATGGTGCCGGTATAGACGGTGGCCATGTTTTCATTGAGCAGCTCAAGGCGGTTTCCCGCCACCAGCGGATACTGACCGGTGTAATAAAAGAGATCCGTGATCCTGAGGGTGTTGGCGTCGATCCTTTCCACGCCTTGGTCCACGCCGCCGGAGCTGTAGTGCAGGGCATCGTCGCCCGCCCGGTTCACATAATTTCCGGTGAGTTTGAAGTGACCGCGACAGTTATGGATTTCGAATCCGGATGAGCCTTGGAATGCGGGTGGCTGGCCCGGGCGGCGCTCCACCCGGCAGTTCTTAAACTCGTAATATTCGTTGTTATCGGCGGCGAAGGCGACGAAGCTGGCTCCATGGACCCACACGCCATCGAAGGTGACATGGGATGAGGAACTCAGGTCCACTGCGTTGACGGAGAGGTTGGGCGCGAAAAACACGGCGGTGTATTCGAGCAGGATGGGTTTGTTCAGTTTATATTCAAACTCCGGCTTGTAATGAAGGCGGATGCGATTGGGTGATATCTGCTCCTGGAGGGTGAAGTAGGACGCGCCGGTCTCGAATCCAACCCGCTTGCGGGTCCAGACGGCGGGGTTCAGCTCCATGGATCCGCGGATGGGATAATTGGCGGCGAGGGTGTTGAAGGGGAATTCCAGATCCACGGTCCAGTCGGTGGTGTTGACCGCCACCACTTGGGCGATGGCTGAAAGCGGCCGCACCGACCAGTCCCAGTCAACCACCAGATTTCTAACCACAAGATTCTGGCAGCCTGTGAAGTGGAGGAAATCACCGCTCCCGGCCTTGTAGGTGTCCGGCGAATCGACGAGAATCAGTTCGGTCTGACCGGCCACCCCTTCCACGATCATGTTGTTGAGTCCGGAAAACAGCAACTGGGTGCTGCGGTTCGCCGAGAAGCGGTAAACCCCGGCGGGAATGAAGAGCTTGGACGCTCCCTGCGCCTTGGCCGCGGCAATCGCGGACTCCATCGCGATGATGTTGGCTGATGGCGTATTGTTAGAACTTAGTCCGTGATCAGCCGCCGAAATGACGGGACCGTTGCTGACCGGCGGGTTGATGGCAAATGGCTTGGGATCGATGATTTCCATCGGATCCGGGATCCGCCCCAACTGGCGGGCGCGGTAGAATTGGCGGGATGAGATTGAAAGATCCTGACTGATGTCTTGATGGATCGTTGAACTTCCCAGTTGGGTTTTAAATTCCGTCCACGACAGCAGGTCCGGACTTGATTCCAGCGAGTAGAGCATCTGGTCATGGCCGCTGAAGACAAGGTCCGGCGGGAGCAGGGTGAGCTGCTGATCGCTATCGCCCTCGAACGCCACCTCGGTGACTTGCAGGTTGTAGAGAGTGTTCGTGCCACCTTTCACCACCATGGTATCCACGGCGAGCACCACTGACTGGACGTTCTCCGCGAGGAACGGGAAAGACTGCGCGGCGGCGGGTGCCGCTGTGGTCGGATTTCTGGCGACGAATGAGGCGCTGGCAGTCACACTGCCAGTTCCGCTAGGGCCGCTGTCGGCTGTCAGGGTGAAGCCGACGATGCCGCTGTCCCTGACCACTCCCGAGTCGTTGTGCAGGCGGCAGACCCTGAGATCATGTCCAACCCCGCTGGCGGCCAAACCCAGATTCAGGGTGAAGCGGATGGGAGTTGGCGGTGCGACGACTGCGTTGCCGGTGTTTTCAAAGATGCTGGCGGAGACCATGGTGTCACCGAACAGCGTCGGATTGAGGCCCCCATTGCTGATGCGGGAGATGGCATTGGCGCTTGTGCTGCCAAGGCCGGTCGCCGTGACGTTGCCTCCCGCATGGATGAGTTTTGCGTGCGTTTGCCCGCAGAGAAATCCGAGGAAGAGGGCGATGATTGGGTTTTTCATGAGTGATAGTTAGGTGTCTTGCCGCGTCAGGCCTATTCGGGTGATGCGTT
>JBEGOB010000183.1:0-3813 GCA_041182265.1 Verrucomicrobiota bacterium
GTCGCGGCCCTGTCTTGGCGCGATGCCAAGATAATCTGCCAGCTCCCCAGCAGTCACAACCTTGCTCTGAACGAACAGACCCAGTGCTTGTCTTTGCAGCGGACGAAGTTCGCGCATGAGCACTCCTTTGTCCTGATGAGTATCACCGCCAACCGTCTCAGCACGAGCACGGACATTCGAGAACGCATCAGCCATGCCTTTGCAGAAATACTGCACGAAGCCGCTTACATCGGCCTCCGCTCGGTCTAGATGGTAGTTGTGACTTGGACCGTTTTCCGTGGAATAGTGCGTTGAAAGCAGACGGGCCGACTCTCTCAGCGAAGCGATGAGCTGCGGGCTGATGGGCAACCGGTCCACGGCCGCCCGTGACGCCTCAATCACCATCAATGACTTGGGGGTCTCAGGGGTGATGCTGTATTGTGGCTCGAATGCCATTGAAACTCCGTAAGATAGCCTAAAGACCCGTGAGGAAGATGTCAACATTCCGTCATTAAATTGTCATTAAAGCGTCATTAAGTCGTTTTTCATCGGACTCAAACGCAGACACGATCTCCGATCCACCCTCTTCTCCCCCGACATCTGAGATGCAATCGAATTCTGGACCATTTGTTGCTTAAAATAAGAGAGTATAATTTTGAGTAGTTTTCTGAGAACTGGGCACTGATTGCGGTGCCAGCCGCGTCCGCTGCACGCAAGGCCTGTCCTCGCAAAAGCGGTCTCCCGCTCTGGCGGGTCCCTCCGCTTTTGCTGCGGGAGGCCTTGCGTTCCGCTCCCTGCGGCTGCCGAGACGGACGGAGGGTGCTTTTTCAAAGAAAAAGCAGGCTTTTTTATTCATTTGTTCCAGTGGGTTCATGGCTTGGCTAATGAACGAGTTTCATTAGCTCTCACGTGTAATCCAATCTCGAAGAGAGCTGGAGTCTGATAGCCAAGCGCAGAGTGTTGACGGTGAATGTTATAATACGAATCGATGTAATCGAAAATTTCAGTTCGCGCGTCAGTCTCGTTGAGGAAGCACCCGTCTTGGAGCATCTCGTTTTTAAGGGTGCCGATGAATGACTCGGTCCAGGCGTTGTGGTATGGGTTAGCCCGAGCCGACATACTTTGGCGTAGGCCTGCCTGGTTGAGGAGCTGGCGGTAGGCTCCGCTTCCATATTGGCTACCTCGGTCACTGTGGAAAATGAGACCAGAGGCCGGATCGCGGGATCCAAGGGCTTGCTGAAGGGCAGCGCTGACCAGTTCCGTACGCATGTGGTCCGCAAGGGCCCAGCCGACAACTTTGCGCGAGCACAGGTCGATGACAACGGCCAGATACATCCAGCCGCCGGCCGTCGGAATAAAGGTGATGTCACCGGCCCAGACTTTGTTGGGTTGCTCCGGAAGGGGTTGGTCGAGCAGCAGATTGGGTGAGGGTTTGTCGGCCCTGCCGTCGCTCGTTCTTGGCACGTAAGTCTTAGGCTGAATGGCTTTGAGTCCGCGTTCCCTCATCACTCTGCGGACCCGGACTGGTGCGCAGGTAACCCCATGATCGGCAAGCTCTTTCCAGATTCTGCGGTATCCGTAACGGCGGCGGTGGCGCTTGAAAATATCCTCAACTTGCACTCCTATCTTTTCGTCTGAGGACTGCATGGGAGTGGGTGCCGCAGCGTGGTAGTAGCTGCTTCGCGGGACTCCGAGTGTGTCGCATATCCGTCGAAGACCGTAGCCGGTGGATCGGCGGATACAGGCAATCATTTGCCGGAGTGCGGCTGGGCTTTGGTGCCGAGGATAACCGCGGCCTTTTTTAAAATGTCATTCTCCATCTTGAGGATGGTGTTTTCGCGTCGCAGTGAGCGCAATTCGTCTGCGGCCAACCGCTCGCTGGCAGCTGCCGATCCTTCGTGACCACCTGGCGCTCCCTGCGCTTCCTGCTTCCATTTGTAGAGCAGGTTACTGCCAATGCACAGCTCTTCAGCAATCTCGGTCACTGGTTTGCCCGTCCCCATCAGTTCAACGGCTTGGGCTTTAAACTCAGCGGTGTATCGTTGGCGAGGCTTCGTCTTCATTCGGGCTAATCGTAGATCGGGGTTGATTGTAGAGGCGGGTGGTCCACAAATCTAGCTCACCTCAAAGGGAGCTTGTTCAAGCGGCTTTCGTCGGCTGCTTGGAGCAGCATGCGGGAAGGGTCGCCGCAAATTCTTCTTGCACAAGAACAGGGTTTGGCTAACGAAAATTTGCTCATAGAAACACCCACCTTCATTCGGACATGGCCAGCCCCTCTCCCCAACCGTCGCCGTCCCCTTCGACTGTTCCTTCCGGGTCTCCTGGTCCCTCAGGATCACCGCCAAACCCCTCTTCTTCGCCGCCTCAGCCCTCCGGATCCTCCAGGCCTAGCTCCCGCACGAGCATTGGAAGCAATAGCAACAGCTACAAATCTTCGATCATTCTCTCCTCGCTGAGCAGCAGATCGTCAGGCTCCTCCAGCAATTCCTCACGCAGTTCGCGGTCAAGTGCGTCGTCCAGTTCCAGCGCGTCAGATCCGACCAGCCTTGCGCTGAAACTCTCCCTGCGTGATGCCTCAGGCGTCCTCCACCGGAAGATCTCCCTCAACGGGTTGCCATCCCCCGATGAAAAGCCCCAGGCCAAACCTGAGACGGATGAGTCCACCGAGGAAACTTTCGTTGACGCGCTGACCCTTAATCTGCGTCACGACACCTCCGACATCTACATCCCACTCGTAGGCGACGAACTGGCCCTCGGGGTGAAGCGTTCCCTTTCGCAGGAGATTTGGACGGATGGACCCGGTTTCCCTGCCCAGGATGCCGTTGACCGTCCCTTCGGCCCATGTTGGACAACAGGGTTGGCAGCCAACGTGCGATTCAGTTGGTTGCAGAAGGGGACTGCGTCGCCGCCAATGAACCCACGCGATCCGGATTACGCAGTGGTAACCGATGAAAACGGCGCTACCCATAGGTTCGCTGTTGTATGGAACAAAGCCGGTATTACTCCCCCAGCACCGGGATTTTTTCCATTGCCCAACAACCAAAGCGAGCAAGAGGGCTTCCTCATGACGCTGGAAGCTTTCGCCGATCCCAACGCGCCCCTGAACAGGTCAAAGTGGACTTACGTATTCCGCCGCAAGTTCGGCACCACCCTCCGATTTCAGGCATGCGCTCCATTTGGCGGATCTACTGATCGGTCGTATCTGACCAATCCGGACACCCCGAGCAGCAGCGACGCCGTGTATGAAGCCTTTGCGCGGCTGACCCACGTCATTGATCGGTATTCGGTTTCCACCGTTAATGCTCAAGGAGTTTTGGACACTGATGCCGCGCGGGTAATGCTAAGGTACGTTTACAACATCGGCAACAACGGGATCATACCGGATCAGATCGAGGCCAATGTAGCGGGTGACATTCGGCGATTAGACATAACGCGCGATCCCAACAAGGGGGGGAAAATCACGGCCATCAAACTGAACGACCCAAGCCAACCGGGAGCGGCCCCTTGGGTTTATGATTATGCCTCCATTGTACTGCCGGCAGCGGGTCCCAGCGGAGCCTCCGGCACCTTGTGGAGGCTGACACAAGTGACCAGCCCGATGGGGAAAATCCGGGAATACACATACTCTAATTCATCACAGGTTGATCTGGTTGCGGCAGCCGCCGAAAACAAATCGCAAAACTACTACTTCTTGTGCGCTAATACCATTGCCTCGGGGGTCGGGCCAGAGAAAGCCATCTATAATTTCACCTATCAGGACGATCAATCCCGCCTGGAAGGTGTCAGGAATCCCTCAGGTGTGGTGCAGTGGCCAGTAGTGTGCGGGCTACCCAA
>JBEGOB010000184.1:0-29326 GCA_041182265.1 Verrucomicrobiota bacterium
GAGCCCTTCGCTGAGGCCGTCCTGAAGAAGGAGGTTGATGAGATCATGGTGGGTGGTAGTGGTGTGTTGGTGTTCGTCCATTGCTGTTGTTTTTTTGGTTTGCACCTCCAGCAACCAGTTCTGGGCGGACACCACAACCCGGGGTGGGGTGGCGCGCCGCCGGTCAGGCAGACGATTCCGCTACGCTCCATCGTCTGCCTAACCGGCGGACTTGGCTACGTAGCCTTTTACAGACAAAGATTTACATTACCGAAGCTATCGCGCCCTGCTTGTTGTGGATTGACGAAATTGAAAAGGGATTTTCCGGCAGCAAGTCCAGTGGCAGCAGCGACGGCGGCACATCATCCTGTGTCTTCGGCTCGTTCCTGAGCTGGATGCAGGAAAAAGACCAACCGGTCTTCGTGGTGACCACCGCCAATGATGTGTCTCAACTTCCACCTGAGTTCATACGCAAAGGCCGCTTCGATGAGATGTTTTTTGTGGACTTCCCCGACGAGCAGGAGAGCAAACAAATTTGGGACATCGTGATCACGCGGCACGGACATAAAATTGACGACTTCGACGACCTTGATATCGACCCCGTGGACCTCGAAATCGGCGGCAAGCACAAGATCAACCTCGCCCACCTCAATCTTCCCGAGTGGTTGCTCGCCGTCCGCCAGGACCGGGCGCAGCTCCAAAACCTGCTGGACCACTCCCGCCCGGTGGTTCCCGCCCGCGATGCCAAGCTATCCCGCGTGAAGGAACTCATCGCTGCCATCGCCGCGAACCCAGCGGAAAACCTCGACGGCAAGCCCGTGAGGAAAATCATTCTCTTCACCGCCTTTGCCGATACCGCCCGTTACCTCTACGAAAACCTCGCCAAATGGTCCCAGAACTCGCTAGGCATCCACACCGCGCTCGTCTGCGGCGGCGGCCAATACAAGACCTCGCTCGGCAAGGTGGATCTCGAACACATCCTCACCAACTTCTCGCCGCTCTCGAAAAAACGCGACCGCCAGCCCGAACTCCCGCAGAACCAGGAAATCGACCTGCTCATCGCGACGGACTGCATTTCGGAAGGCCAGAACCTCCAAGACTGCGACCTGCTCATCAATTACGACATCCACTGGAATCCCGTCCGCATCATCCAGCGCTTCGGCCGCATCGACCGGATTGGCTCCCGAAACAAATCCGTCTCGCTCGTCAACTTCTGGCCCACCAAGGACCTCGACGCATACCTCAACGTAAAAAACCGCGTGGAAGACCGCATGGCGCTCGTCGATCTCACCGCTTCCGGCGAGGACAACCTGCTCGCCTCCGACCAGATCGAAGACCTGATCAAGGCCGACCTCCATTACCGGAACAAACAGCTCAAAGACCTGCAAAAAGGCGTCGTCGATTTCGACGAGGAAGATCCCGAAGGAATCTCCCTCGCCGATTTCTCCCTCACCGACTTCCGCCTCGACCTCCTCCGCTTCCTCGAAAACAACCGCGAGCTTCTGGAAACCGCCGAACTTGGCCTATTCGCCGTGGTTCCTCCCGATCCCTCCGTCCCCATCTCCCAGCCCGGCATCATCTTCTGCCTCCGCCAGCGTGACAACAAGCGCCCCACCGAAGTCAATCCGCTCGCGCCCTACTATCTGGTTTACGTGCTCGATGACGGCAATGTCCGCCTCACCTTCATGCAGCCGAAGCAGGCCCTCGACCTGTTCCGCTCCCTCGCCGCCAATCACGCCAGCGCGTTCACCGACCTCTGCGACTCCTTCGACGCCCGGAATGCCAATGGCTCCGACATGAGCCACGAATCCCGCCTGCTCGATTCCGCCATGGAATCCATCAAACGCACCTTCGCCCGCCGCGCCACCACCTCGCTGCTCTCGGGGCGCAACGGCCTGCTGCCCTTGGCCTCCGAAACACCCTCATCCTCCGACGACATGGAACTCGTCACTTGGCTGGTAGTTCTCGATCCAAAATCATAAAATCTGAAATGAAAAATCAGACTTTATCTCACTGAAAATCCGGCTAATCTTCAAGGAAATGAAAATCACCGTCGATCTCCCCGAAACCGAACTCACCGAGATTTGTGAAATCACCGGCATCGCCAAAAAAGGTCCTGCCATCCGCAAGCTGCTTGCAGACACCCTGCAAGCCCAACGCCGAGCGAAAATCGCCGGGAAATTCCTCACCGGCCAATGGTCCGCGGAATTGAAAGACTTCGAAGCCTCCAAAGCGGCGGATCGCTCCCAATCCCGAACCCTCTCGGAACAATGGCGCGATTGATCGAATCCTCGCTTTGGGTGGACTTCACCCGCAGCAAGTCGCCTCTTGCTCTCAAAACCCTGATCCAACCCTGGATCCTCGATCCGCTTGCCTGCCTCTGCGAACCCATCGCCTTCGAAGTGCTGCGCCACGCCACTCCCCAGGAACAAAAATGGATCAAGGCCCAGTTTGAAACCCTGCCGCTCCTCCCGACCCCTGACCGTCTTTGGCGCGATGCCACCCATCTCGGCCAGCAATGCCGCGCCGCCGGTTTCAACGCCGGTTCCCTCGACCTCGTCATTGCCGCACTCTGCATTCACCACGACGCAGAACTCATCACCTTCGACGCTGACTACCTCGCCATCGCCCGCTCCTCCAAGCTCCGCGTCCGCCACCTCTCACGCGAACTGCCCTGAAACCCAACTCACATCGAAGAACTTGATCCGTTCAGAAAACAACAACTCGTGGCTGGGACTTGCACTCCCAGTCCGTTGTGGGGACATCCTGTTCCCACAGGCGAATCACCGCGCCAGCAACCAATCTTCGAGGGCCAAAGGCTCGACCCCATCCCTGCCTAGGGCAACGCCCTAGGTAACACGTCCCCAAAATTCCCCGAGCCCTGAAAGGGCGATCCAACCGCCGCGCCCGAACATGGCCCGCCCCTTCAGGGCTCAATGGTCACTCAAAACCAGATTCAGCGTTGGCGCTGAAGAGCGCATCTTCGAAGCCTGTGAGAATGCCGGAACCCCCGCGCCCATCATCGACTACAAGCCAAACGACCTGTGGCTCGAATTCTCTTTCTCCCCGGAATACCTCAAGGCCATTGCCACGACAGCCCAAGGCGAGGCCCAGTCAGATGAAAAAACGTCGGGGAAAACATCGGGGAAAACGTCGGGGAAAATCATCGCTCTGATGGCATCCAACAACCAAATCACCATCCCGGAACTCGCCGCAGCAATCGGAATCACCGATCGCTCCGTAGAACGCACCATCAGGAAACTTCAACAGGGCAGTCGCCTCCGCCGCATTGGCCCGGCAAAGGGGGGATACTGGGAGGTAACTCAATGATTGATCCCAGCAACACATTTTTCACCAGCCTGCTTGGATTAAAAGGATCCAGTCATCGACCCAGTCACACCCCAAGTCACACCCCAAGTCACACCCCAAGTCACCTCGCGTTTTCCTAAAAAGTAGGTAACATCTTCATAATTGCTAGGCGCTGACTCCAACTTCATCCTTCTGCCTTCAACCTTCATCCTTTGCTCCAATCTCTCCCTTCATCCTTCCGCCTTCATCCCTCAACCTTCTCTCCCATGCCCAACAGCCGCCTTCAAAATTACCGCCTCACCAATAAAGGCCGCTCGCTTCTCGACTGATCACTCTCTGGGGTCAGTCCCAGCACTGGCAAATTTTTTCCAGTTCATTGACTTGTTTTTGGAGTTTTCGATCTCGCTTCACGTTGCCCACCCGTCGGCTCACCGAGCCACGGTGCCGCATATCACAAATACGCCGAGGCTCTGCCCAAAGATCGGTCCACTTATTTGGCACATCCCACGAATAAAGCAACAAAACGGCCGCGGAGATCGGCAAAATGATTCACCAGCATTGGAGCGTGGAAAACCTCAACCACTGGAAACGCAATGCCACTTACCGGCGTGAAAACAAGGCGCCGAAACGAAACACACGGCTCACAGTCATCCCCTTCGAAGAGTTCGATTCGCTCAACGACGCCTTCAATTGCTCCCGGGATCAACGCCAAAAATCAGTGGAAATCATCACGACTGCAAGCCCTCACCAAAAACACCCTAGCCAAGCAAAGCCCTACCTCAATCGACCGATCCAGAACTTGAAATCCGTTTGACCAAGCCACAATCCATGGCATTGAAGGAGACAGCCACAATCCTCTTTTTCGGGTATTTCCCCACTTCCCCCCCTCGAAAATGAAACGATCCTCCACGTTTTTCCGGGCTTTTGTCGCTCTTTCTGCGTGCCTTCTGAATGCGGTCAGTGAGGCGCAAAACTCCACCCTTTGGCTCACCAATGGCAGCTTCGAGAATGGCCACGATGGCTGGCTTCCCACGGGCAATCAAACTATCGCGGCCGCTGCACCCTACTTCGCGAGCGACGGCTCCCAACTCCTCGCTTTCAATGCCGGCAACACCACGCCCAACGGCACTCTTTCGCAAAATTTCACCACCACCCCAGGTCGCAGCTACCTCCTCGAATACGACGTCGGCGTGCTGGCATACAACACCTTACAACAGCGCTTGCAGGTCAGCCTCACTGGCAACACTCTTCTCCTAGACCAGTTGACGAGCATCAATGGCACGGGCAACGGCACCATCCGCTGGGCACCACAACGCTTCACATTCGTCGCGGACAGCCCAACGACATCGATCACTTTTCGCGATCAATCGACCACCACCACGAGCCTCGATCTCCTCCTGGATGACGTCCGAATCACCGAGTTGGAGCCAGTTTCCGCCCCTCCCCTAGCCGTCCCAGACCACTTTTACCTACCACAAAACAGCCCATTGCAGGTTCCCGCACCCGGCGTGCTTTTTAACGACACCGCCCGACCTGTCAAAATCATGCCGCTCGGCGACTCAATCACACGCGGCAGCCATTCCACACTCGACAGCATTCCCGGCGGCTACCGGAAAAAGCTCGCAAGCCTTCTCGCCGCCACCGCTCTCAGCTACGATCTTGTCGGCGCAAAATCTGACAATCCCTCGCCCGGCCTCGACCCCGACCACCAGGGAACTGACGGTATTCGCACGGATCAAGTTCTCAGCAATTTACCGACCATCCTCTCCTTTTCTCCCGACATCATTCTTCTGCATTTAGGCAGCAACGATATTCTCCAAAATGTTGCTGTCAGCAATGCGGTCGCAAATTTAAGCGCCCTGATCAATCAAATCACGGCGCTAAACTCACCGCTGCGTAAGCTTTACGTCGCCACCCTCATCCCAATCGCCGAGGCGACCGCCACGCGAAGCGCCGCCCAACTCAACGCTGCCGTGGATACATACAATGTCTCCGTGCGCAGCCTCGTCCAACAATACGCATCCCTCGGCCGCCGAGTTGTAATTGTCGAGATGAATGCAAACGTGATCCTCAGCAACGGCAATCCCAACGAAGACTTCTTCCAAGCCGGTGATGGAATTCACCCGGCCGCAAGTGGATACGATCAAATGGCAAAAATTTGGTTCGACACCCTAAGCCTCCACCCGCCGCTAGAAGCTCAGGAAGCACTTATCCAAACGTTACCAAGTCACGGCAATCTCGTCCTCACAAGCCAAGGCGGTTTCACCTACACACCCGCACCTAGATTCATCGGTGTGGATTCGTTCACCTATCAAACGAAGCGCGACTTGGAAATTTCAAACAGCAGCACCGTCATTCTTGAAGTCCTACCCCCATGGCACGCACAATCCCCCCGCATCACTCGCGATGCCGAAATTGCGAACATTCAAATATTTGCAACAATCGCCGGCACCTATCATTTGGAAAAATCCAACGATCTCATCCAATGGAATTTCCACAGCTCCATGGAACTCCAACAACCGGGATGGATCGAATTTCAAGACGATCAAGCGACCGCCGCCAAACAATTCTATCGAATCGGAAAAGACAATTGATACGAACTTAATAATCTGTTTGTTATAACAAATTTTCTTTCACGCATGGAGGAGAAAATTTTTGACCGCATGTGAATCCGTGGCATCTGTTGTGGATTGCCTGCGAGTGAGTCTATGAATTTGGACCACGCCACTCCATCAGAAACCCATGTGTGAACTTCAAGACAATCTGATGATCTGATCGTCGTTCATGCGTTCTCACGAATGGCTCGAGCGAACCATTTAGCAAGCAGTCAGCGGATTCAATTCACTCCATCCCATCCATGAAAGCACTTAAAAAACGAGTTCTCGTCACGCTCTTTGGTTTACAAGCCATCACTGCATTACCAGCGCAAAGCCAAAGCGGGCCGCCTCTTCCAAACGACACACCCGCCGCTCCCACGGTTTTGCAAATCCAGCCATCGGTCGGACTCAACAGCATCTCCATCCGCTTCAATGAACCCCTCTCCGACAGTTCTGCCAATGTATCTAACTTCAAGATCACCGGACTCACCATTTCACGTGCGGACCTTGATGCGGCAACGAAGACGGTGATCACGCTGAGCACCAGCGAACAAACTTCCGGAGTTTCATACACCATTGCCATTTCAGGAGTGAAGGACCGAACACCTCAGGCAAACCCGATTGCCGACGGATCAACAGTCACTTTCATCGCGGATGCGGTGACTAACGGAAGTTTTGAAAACGATCTCAGCGGCTGGAAAAGAAGCGGTAACGTGCAAATCATCTCGGAAGCCCCCTACTCTGCAACCGACGGTCAAAAGCTCGCAGTATTCAATTCCAACCAATCCAATCCTAGCGGAGTCCTCAGCCAAAGCTTCACAACAAGCGTCGGTGCGCTTTACTCGATCAGCTTCGAGGCCGGAGCCATCGGTGTCATCTCCCAACAACGCCTAGGACTTGAAATTCTCGGAAAATCCAGTCTTGTCTCAGAAACAATTTCAATTGCCGGATTGGGCGGCAGCAGCACCCGCTGGCTCCCCAAAACCTATGGATTCATCGCGAACAGCACATCCACCACACTCAGCTTCACCGATCGCTCTCTGTCAGGAGACAACATCGACTTGGTCTTGGACAATGTCCGTCTGGTGAGACAAGTCGCACGCACTCTCATCGTGAGCTCGACGCCATCTGTGGGTGTGGGTGTTAGCTTGAGCCCCTCCGACATCAACGGTTCAGGCAGCGGCTCCACGAACATCACCCGTCAATACATCAGCGGGACAATCATCACGCTGACCGCACCTCTATCCGTCGGTAAGAATTCATTCATCAAGTGGAAGCGCAACGGCAAGGACTTCACCTTTGACCGCAGCACCAGCATGGCGATGGACATCGACTACACAATGCAAGCCGTCTATGGCCCGGGCCAGGAACTTCTCACAAACGGAAGTTTCGAGTCCAACTTCACCAGTTGGAAGCGCAAGGGCAATGTAAAAACGGTCTCAGGCACTGCCTACGCCACCAGCAGTGGCAAGAAATTGATGGCATTCAATGCATCCAACACCACGCCTAGCGGTGTCATCGCCCAAAGTTTCTCAACCATTCCGGGTGCTAACTATCAGGTAAAATTTAGCATGGGCGCGCTCGCCCAAAACACCAGTTCACAAACCCTCCGCTTCACGCTCAAAGGCAAGTCCACCCTCGTCAATAAATCCGCAGCCATCAAGGGTGCGGCCGATGGCAAAGTCCGCTGGTCAACCAAGAGTTTTTCCTTTGTGGCGGATAGCTATGCCACTAACTTAACATTCGCCGATCTTTCCACCACCACCAGCGCCATCGACCTGCTACTCGACAATGTGCAAGTCATTGGACCTGCTCCAGTGACACCTAAGTTCGTCAACGGCAGTTTTGAAACAGACCTCACCAATTGGTCCGCCGTCGGCAATCTCGCCGTGGTTTCCAAAGCCCCCTACATCGGTTCGGATGGCGACAACTTGATCGCCTTCAATGCCGGGAATAAAATTGCAAATGGCACGCTCTCGCGACGCATCATCACCACGCGTGACACCATCTACACGCTCATGTTCGACGTCGGCGTGCTAGCCTATAACACCGGCTCACAAACCATGCGCGTCGAAGTGTTTGGCGAGAACAATTTGCTATCCCAAAGCATCTCGATCACCGGCACGGGAGAAGGAATCCGCTGGCTTCCCCAGCAATTTACATTTGTGGCGGATGGCACCACAGCGACAGTGAGTTTTACCGACATTTCCAAGACCACAAATAACATCGATTTGCTCTTGGATAATGTGCGCCTATTCGGGTCCAGCTCCAACGCAGCCCCACGTGCCGTGGCAGCGAGCGCTCCATTGCGATTCGCGACCAATCCGCCACTCCCAGCGAATTTGCCACCACTGCCCCAGAGCGCACCCTCGTTTTTGAGAGACTCCGCCGGCGTGCGTGTCGGACTGCCAGCCGCCGCCTCAGGCCGTTACGTGCTCGAGCGCTCGTCCGACCTGATCACGTGGGAATTCCACAGCGAAATCGAGCTCACAGAGGCAGGTCCGCTTGATTTCCTCGATGCATCGCCACCCAATGCACAAGGTTTTTACCGAATCGCACGTCGCCCGGAACCCCCAGAAAATTGATGACTCTGACTGCAAGGAAAGTCAAACCTACGGTGGACGAACGCGCGGCGGGAGGATTTACTGAGTCCGCGACCTCATGAATTCACTCAGTCACCTCTTGGAAAACAACCGCACTTGGGCTGGAGCCATTCGGATGAACGATCCGGATTTCTTCCAAAAACTCGCCGGCCAGCAAAGTCCTGAATATCTCTGGATCGGCTGCTCAGACAGCCGCGTGCCCGCCAACCAGATCACCGGCTTGGCCCCCGGCGAGGTTTTCGTCCACCGCAACGTCGCAAATGTCGTCGCAGAAACGGATTTCAACGTGCTCGCCGTGCTCCAATACGCGGTGGATGTGCTCAAAGTCCGCCACATCATCGTTTGCGGCCACTACGGTTGCGGCGGCGTGAAGGCGGCCTTGGAGAATTTCCGTCATGGCATGATCGACAACTGGCTCGCCGGCATCCGCTCGCTGAGCCGCATGCACCGCGCAGAACTCGCAAAACTTGCCCCAGACGCCGCCGTGGATCGGCTTTGCGAACTCAATGTCCTCGCGCAAGCACGGCACGTCGCCCACACAACCATCGTCCAAGACGCATGGGACCGGGGCCAAGAAATCTCCATCCACAGTTGGATTTACGGCCTTAGCAGCGGCTTGATCACGCCACTTGTGGCTTCGATTTCTTCGCAAAACGACCTTTCGCGCAAGGATGGCGGCCCGGCCGTGGATGAATTATTGAATTCCCATTGAACAATTTTTTTTCTCGTGCATCCTTCCGTCGTCACAAGTGACGGGGGCGTTCTGGTTTCGACGGGATGTTTGACGCGCTGGTTGCACGTAGAGGTTGATCGGTTGGCCTCTTAAAAAAGCCGCTCAAAACAAATAAATGCAGACTCTAACGAGCTCGCACTGGCCGCTTAATTGACGACCACGTCAGAACCCCGACACCTGCTGAGGGGGATGGCGAACACTTAGCAGGCTGGGATTGAAGTCGGGTAACCGGGCTACTTTCCGAGATCAAACAGGTTTCTAGGTTGGGCAACGCCGCATGTGGGCCACGTTCACCCGAAATACCAGACCGCATGCTAAACGTGTAGATGCCAGTGTTGATGGCGTTTCGGACAGGGGTTCGACTCCCCTCGCCTCCACCATTTGACCCTCAGCGAGTGACATCGCTGAGGGTCTCCTTTTATGCAGTGAATCCATTCTCTGTGGATTTCCATCCGTGGACGGCAGACACGCGCTCCGCCACCCACGCAAAGCCTTCTCTTCATCGGCAAAGTGAATTTCCCCCGGACGATCGGGGCAGATCCCGCTTCAAACGCGGGCTTGCTGATCCATCGCCGTCGGTTCAACTTCGCGGCCTGCGGGCAGTCGCACTGGACTATGAATTGGGGTTTACGAGTTCTCATCGGTTTTCTCAGCCTCTGCATCGCATCCGGCGCGGAGCAGGAGGAAGGCTTGTTGACGCGGATCATGGAGGTTCGCTCGCTGACTCGCGCTGCTGCGGAGAATGGACTGGCCGTCCGTTTTGAGTGTGTCGTGCTTCTGGCAACGCCCAGTGGTTGTTTCGTGCATGATGGTGAAAGCAGCATTTGGGTGGAGCGGGCAACGCCTGCGATGAAGCCTCTCTGGCAAGTGCCACCACCGGAGGATTTCGGGCAAGGCTCGGTGATCCTTTTGGAAGGTCGGACTGTGCCGGGCGGCTACGCACCCAGTATCCGCCCCACCGCCATGCGCTTCATACGTCGTGGGAAATTGCCGGAACCCAAACTGCCTTCGATGGAATTGCTCGTTTCCGGATCAGAAGATTGCCAGTGGATCGAACTCGAAGGAGTGGTGCAAGACGCGGTGCTCTCCACGTATTCGCGTGAAACGTTTTTGACTGTAGCCACTGGCGGTCATTCGTGTTTGGTGACGATTCAGAATACGGCGGCCCTGCAGCCTGACACGCTCGTCGATGCGCGCGTTCGGGTCCGCGGCGTGTTTTCGGCACGACCCAACTTGCGGGGCGAAATCGCGGGCTTGAGGCTTTTTCTCTCCGATGAGAAGTCACTTGAAATCATTAAATTACCCCCGAAGGATCCGTTTCAGTCACCTCATTTCGAGCTGAGGAACCTCTTGCCATTCAGCGTGCATGGTCACCCCGGTCATCGCAAAGTGACCAAAGGCATTGTCAGTTTTATCTATCCGAAGCGCTTTTTTTTCCTCCAAGGAGAAAATACAGGCATCCGTGTTGACTCTGTGGACGCAGCAGTCCAACCGGGCATGGAGGTGGAAGTCGCAGGATTTGTGACCTTGAAACATTCGTTGGCTGGCTTGGTCGGTGCGGTGGTCCGACCGACGGGGATGGAGTCCAAAATCACGCCTATTTCCGTAAGCAGTGCAGAGGTATTGAACCCTCCGATTCTCGTGGATTGGGTGGGAATCGCGCGGGAGGATTTGAATGGCCGCTTGGTGCAACTGACTGGGAGAATTTTGAAGGCCGAGGTCTCACCAAACGGTGAGGAATTTTCATTGTTGGTGGAATCGGGACGTAGCGTGTTCACCGCGCTGCTTCCTCGAGCATCACTGCTGCAAGTTCCGGAAGCTTGGGTGGAAGGTGCTGGAATCTCTCTGCAAGGCACCTGCGAACTTGAATTCACCCCGGAACCGCCAGATCAGAAGTCGGTGGTGGCAACGATTTCCGGCTTTCGCTTGTGGCTATCATCGCCAGAAAATGTCACGATTCTGCATACGCCCTCATGGTGGACCACGGGCCGCTTGTGGGCGGCGCTGGGCGGCGTGTGCTTGGTTCTTGCACTGACATTCGGTTGGATTGCGTTGCTTCGCCGGGAAGTCGCACAGCGAGGAGCTCGCCTAGCAGGTGAAATTTCCGAGCGGCGCGAAGCCGAGTTAGAGTTTAGCACCACTCTTCGGGAACGTGAGCGGCTGGCACACGATCTCCACGATACTCTCGAGCAAGCACTCACCGGGCTGTCGCTTCAATTGCAAGCGGCGGAGCTTTTCCAGTCCGACCAACCGACTCGCTCAGCGCAGCACCTGCGACTGGCGCAGCAGTTTCTCGACCGCAGCCGCGAGGATGTCCACCGGACGGTGTGGGATCTTCGTGCGCGCGGCTTGGACGGCGGCGGATTGATCGAGGCACTGCAGGAGCGTGCCTGTTTGCTAGGTTCGGAAGGCGGCGCGACGATCCAAGTCAAGGGCAGTGGCGAGGGTGATTTCCTGCCTGATTTTATCGCAGGAAACTTGTTTCTACTCGCACTTGAAAGCATGACTAATGCGCTCAAGCACGCCGCTGCGAACCGCATCGACGTCTGCATCACTTTCACAACGGCCGGCGTTCTGCAGGAGATCACCGACAACGGTTGCGGCTTCGATCCCTCGCTCGCCCCTGGACATCGCGAGGGGCACTTCGGCCTCCAAGGCATGCGCGAGCGGGTCAAACGCATCGGTGGAATTCTGACGATTGAAAGCGCACTAGGCATGGGCACGGTCATACGCGTGCACGTGCCGATGGCTGCGATCCGCCGAGGCGACGGCGCATGACATGACGGCTTGAACTGCGGTCCTTATGGCTCGATTTTCTTCGAATCATTGACTCGCCTGCCCGAATCGGATTCGATTCACACGATGCTTAACCCAAAGATTCGAATATTGATTGTCGATGACCACTCGATGGTTCGAATGGGCTTGGCCGTCCTCCTCGGAGCCGAGCCTGATTTAGAAGTGGTCGCTGAGGCAGAAGATGCCGCACAGGCGGTGAACGCATTTCGAGAATTTCGTCCAGACGTCACTTTAATGGATGCAAGAATGCCTGAAAGCAGTGGTATCGCGGCACTCACGGCCATTAAATCTGAATTTCCTTCTGCGCGCGTCATCATCTTAACGACCTACGACTTGGAGGAGCCTGTATTCGAGGCATTTGACCAAGGAGCTGCCGGGTATTTGCTCAAGTCGATCAAACGCAACGAACTGATTGCCGCAGTGAGGCTCGTTCATCAGGGAGGGCGATGCTTTCCTCAGTCATTTGATGAAAAGCTTGCCAATCGAGAGTCGGAAGGGCGGCTCACGCCTCGTGAGATCACAACTCTAGGTTTGCTCCGGCGCGGACTTTCCAATCGAGATATCGGTGTCGCACTCGGAGTCTCAGAAAACACGGCCAAAGCTCACGTTCGCGCCATTTTACGCAAACTTCACGCGGCGGATCGCACAGAAGCCGTCACCACCGGCTTCGAGCGCGGTTTTCTCAAGATTGATTGATTTGAGGTCCGAGTGGCAGGGCGGAAATTATCCATTCGGATAATAGACGGTGGGACAGATCTCAGACACGCTCATGGGTGGTTCGTTGATGAATGATTGACAAGTCTGTCGTCGCGAAACCGCAAAAATCCCAGCCCTCGTGAATCAAAACTCCCTTCAATCTCCCAGGTTAATTCGATCCATCATCGACTTTACCGTTGGTGGTTCCGAACATGTTCAAAGGCCTTTGATGTAAACTAACACTTTAAGCCATTCGCCTGCCCATGCGGGAAATTCTTGATCCACTCCCCCATTAACCCACTTAAAATGAAAACAACAAGGCCTATGAAGTCCGTCTCTATCCTCCTCGTGATCTTGCCTTTGAGCGTGACGATTTGCAACGCGACAACCATTCTCATCGACAATTCCACGCGCAACGGTGGATTCGAAACGAACACCAACACCACCTATGCCGACATGGCAGAGTGGTTCAACAATCCTGGAGCGCAAACCACTGCGGTGCGCAATAGCTCAGCGGAAACAGGCTCCTACGCAGGAGTCGTTTCCGTAGCTTCAAACCCAACCATCGATACAGGAAAAGTTCTCACTGCGGACGATGCCTTCACCCTGAGTTTCGGCTATCGCGACAATATCGCTGGGGGAAACCCTCTGATCCACTGGCAATTATTCTATTTTTCGAACGAAGGCGACTTGGGCTTCACCCCCTTAGGCAACACCAACCGCGTGGTGCTGGCCACCAACTCAGTCACCGCCAGCAGCACGGCTTATGCAACATCCAGCTTCAGTCCCACAGCCACCCCCAGCAGTGATCCCGGCATCGGTTCCACGGTCTATCTCCGCTTTTACAGGACTGCCGCCGACGGTCAGTTCCCACTGATTGACAACGTAAACCTATCAGTGGTTCCCGAACCAAGTTCCGCCCTTCTCGGTATTGCCAGCCTTCTCGCGCTCTCGTGGCGGCGAAGTCGCTGATGTGTCACCCGATTCCATTCTTCTCATTGCATCAAAAACCCAGTTCACTCATGAAATACGCTATTGGTATTCCGTTCACGACCTTAAGTGCCGCGCTACTTGCTTCGCTGTCATCCCATGCGGCGGACATCATCAAAGCAAACAATTTAACCAGCCTAATTGACGGAGCTAGCTGGATCGATGCCACAGTTCCGGGAAGTGCTGACACTGCGGTATTTGATGCGAGCTACACACAAATTGGCAGTCTAAATACCGGCGGAAATGTCAATTGGGGAGCTTTGAAAATCACGGGGGGCACCTCGGCCATCAATATTGCGAGCGCAACAGCAGCCGATACGATTTCGCTTGGGGCGGGCGGCGTTTCGCTGAGTGCGGCGCGTGCGCTCACACTGCCTAACACTCAATGGCTCAGCAACCAGGTGTGGTCGGCCGCCGCTTCATCCACGCTCACCGTCGGTGCCACAAAGATTGAGGCATCAAGCTTCACGCTGCAACTCACGTCCGCCGGCATGACGGTGAAAAAAGGCGTCACCACCCTGCCTTTCGCCGGGACTTCCTCGTTGTCGAAATTCGTCATTGGTGATGACACTGGCACCACCCAACCGGATGCTGGAACAGTCACTTCAGCCGGCAACCTTACCGTATCGGGAAATTTCGCTATCGGCGAGGCCGCGCCCGCTCTTTTCATCCAAACCGCGGGCACCGTTCACTCAACCGCTGCGGCCAGTGGTTTCGGCTCTGGCATGAACCTCGGTCACCGCGGCGGCAACGCCCGCTACCGCCTAGAGGGCGGCGTCCTGCGCACGAATGCACCACTGTCCATCGGCGTAGGCGGGGGCAATACTGGGGTGCTTGAAATCATAGGCGGAACTGCAAACTTGAATGGCATCACCCTAACGACGAGCACCTCCGCCATCGCACGCATCGACCTCACCAGCGGCCGCCTCAATTTAGGCGGTGCAGGCATCGTCGCGACCGCCGCCGGCACCCGCACACTCAACTTCGGCGGCGGCACGCTCGGAGCCACTGCCAATTGGTCATCGGCGGAAACCCTCATATTCACGGGCACCAATGGCAATACCACAATCGATACGCTAGACGCAGTGGATGCCACAACCCCGCGCACCATCACTCTCACCGGCACGACTCGCGGAGCCGGTGGATTCAACAAGACAGGCGAAGGCACACTCATCATGGATGGATCCTTCGCCCATCGCGGTGATTCTTCAGTAAACGGCGGCACACTTGAACTAGCAACTGAGGGCCGCATCCGCCTATTTCCATTAGAGAGTGAAGTTTCCAATCGCATCGCCGGAACTGCAAATGTGGTTCTCAATGGAATTCTTGAGCTGGATCTAACTTCCGCATCCATTGCGACCGGAAATAGCTGGCAGCTTGTGGATGCACAAAACGTCATATACGGTGAAATTTTCGAAGTTCAAAGCACCACCGGAATTTTCACTCGGACGGGTGAGCTATTGCATACTTACCTAGACTTGGATGGAAACACTTGGACTTTTGATGAATCCACCGGGCGCCTAAGCTTGACGCCACTGCCACCGCTCGTTTGGAACAACGCATCCGCCAACGGCTTGTGGGATGCTGTTTCAATCAATTGGAACGACGGTGTCGGCAACGCGGCCTTCACCGATGGCGACAGTATCCGTTTTGAAGACACCGCGAACGCCGTGGAAAGCATCAGCGTTGTCGGCACTGTCACCCCCGCCACGATGACCTTCGCCAACACGATCACCAATTTTAATCTGGGCGGCAGCGGCAGCATCGTCGGAACCAGCTCGATGCTCTTGAACAACGGCGGACAGGTGACCCTCGAAAATACCGGTGGGCTCGCCTTTTCAGGCACGCTAAACATCGAAAATGCCAGCACCGCTTCCCTCGCAACAGCAGGAAATCACGATTCCACAAACATAGCTGCCGGATCCGCGCTTGAGTTCCGCGACGGCGCTTCGGTCGCAGGCCCCATTGCCAATAACGGCGCGATCCTCAACACCACGACCGGCAATCTAAGCCTCGGCAGTGTTATTTCCGGCAGTGGATCCATCCAACAAAACGGATCCGGCACACTGATCCTTGGTGCGGTGAATATCCACACCGGTTCGGTCACCGTGAACTCAGGCACCTTCCGGCTCAACCCGCTTGCACAGCTTTACAAGACCGGCGCGTTCTTCGGCGTGCAGAACCAGAATTATATCATCATCAACACCGGCGGCGTGTTCGAAACTTGGGACTGGAACTACGGCGGAGCCAACGCACTGGCGCAGCTGCGACACAACTACGGCCAGATCCTACTCAACGGCGGCTCCATCCGCTTCACACAGTCGTTAACAAGCCAGCGCGCCTTCACCGTCGGCACGAATGGCGGCACCATCGAGGTTGGCACGGGCCTCACCTACACCAAGCCTGCTGGCACCATTATCGAGGAAAACATCATCCGCTTCACTGCTAACAGCACACTCACCATCAGCGGTGATGGCGATACCGTGATCGGCGACGCCCTCGGAATTTATGGCTCAACTGAATTCAGTATCGCCAAAACGGGCGCAGGCAAACTCACCCTATCCGGAGCCAATTCCTACACCGGAGCAACCACCGTCTCAGGCGGCAGCTTGGCCGTAAACGGTGCCGCGCTTGCCGACACATCCAGTCTTGTCATCGATGGCGGGATCGTCACCTCCACCGGGGCAGAAACCGTGGGCACGCTCTTCTTCGGAGCGGTCCAACAAGAAGCCGGCACTTGGGGAGCCACCGGTTCTGGAGCAACTAACATCGACGACCTCCACTTTTCCGGCACCGACGGCGTGATCCAGGTAACTAACGGTCCGGGCGCTTCAGGTTTCGCGTCATGGGCCGCTACCAACGGAGCTGGTGTGCAGGGCGTCAATGACGATCACGACAATGACGGCGTGGCGAACGGCATCGAGTATTTCCTCGGCGGTCCGAACGGCAACACCACCGGTTTCACCACCCTGCCCGGCGTCGTCACCGCCACCGGCATCCGCAGCGTCACATGGACCATGGCAGCCGATTACGCGGGTTCCTACACCACCGATTTCACAGTCCAAACCTCGGACACCTTAAGCGGCACGTGGACGGAAGAATCGTTAGGTCAAACAGTCACTATCAACAATGAAGATGTGACCTACACCTTCCCAGTAGGACCCACGCGGAAATTCGTGCGCCTCTTGGTGACTGGCCCCTGATGCCAATGATTCACCTATCACTCTATTCCGCTCTCGGCGCTGTCCTGCTGTCCGCGCTTTCAGCGACGTCTCAGCCAGCGCATCGTGTCATTTATTATCTAAATGGCCATGGCAACTGGTTCCAATGGTGGCCACCAGAACAACTCCGCCTGAGCGAAATGACTCATGTAATCTGGTTCCAACCCGGGTTTTCTCCGGCGGACAATCCACTCGGTTTCATCAGTCCCACTCATGAGGCTGCGATCAAGGCCACCGTCCGCCGGTGTCACGAGGCCAAGGTAAAAATCCTCTACGGATACGCTGCGGGCTTCGAGACCATCCGCCCCGTGCTCGAAAATTCGGTGCAACGCGACGCACTGGCCGATGCGATGGTTAGACGGGTGCGCGAGTACGATTTCGACGGTCTCGACATCGATGTCGAATACGCCCCCACCAATGCCGATGCCGAGCGCCTCGGCGAGTTCATCGCCAGTCTCCGCCAGCGCCTGGGCCGTCGTCCGCTACTCACTGCCGCCGTCGCCAATCGCACCTGGGGGGGCTCTAGCAACACCGTCGGCACCGTGCCTTGGCATGTGATCCGCGACCATTGCGACTGGGCCAATGTAATGGCATACGGCGCGGGCAACTCGAACCGCCTGTCCTTCGCCGAACAAATCCTAACCCAATATGCGGACATGGGCGTGCCACGCTCGAAATTGGTTCTCGGCACCCCCTTCTACGGCAGGGTCTCCGCAGATCCAGACGAGCCGCAACTCGGCGGCAACGCTGCCCGCTCATGGCGCGAACTCGCCGGATTTCTCAATCCTTACAACGAGACAAGCGACGAAATCGTCGTCACCCTAAACGGCCACACCTACCGCAATCCAGTCGTCGTTAACAACCGAGAAACCCAACGTCTGCGTGCCCGCCGCTCAATCGAGCTCGCTAACGGATCCATGGTTTGGGTGGCCAACGGCGACAGCACCGATCCGCTTTTCAGCCTTGGAACGCCGCTTTGGGAAACCGCAAACAGCCACAGCGCGATGATCGATGGATTTGAAATTCCTCCGCAAGTGGACGCCACCGGATCTTACCTCACAGGTGGTGGCGGCAATGCACTTCCTAACGAAAAACCACGCATCACGCTCACCGGAACCCGCGAGCGTATCCATGGCGACGCAGCACTCGCGGCAACCTTCAGATTCTCCGGGAAATCCTGGGATAACGCGTGGTTCCGCCACCGCACCGGCGAAACAAACTGGGAATTTCCCGCCTCCGCCACGTTCCGACTTGAGGTAAACGCGATCCAACCCGAACCACGCGGCACCTTCTATCTACGCCTTTACGATGCCGCTGGCCGCCGCGCCCAGTCGCTTGCCGACACCACACTCGTCCGCACTAGCAGCTGGAAACGCCGCACTTTCTCACGCCCGCAATTCGATCCCGTGGACGCAGGCTTCGACTGGAGCGCCATCCGCCAAGTCGAGTGCTTCATCCAACTCGCCGGAAACACCGACCAAGCACCCTCGCAAGCCGTCGTTCTCTTCGATCAGATGATCCTGATAGAACCCGGCCCAACCCGACCGCTGGCCTACGACCGTGATAGCGACGGCGACACTCTCCCAGACCGCCTCGAAACCGCACTCGGCTCGGATCCCCTCAGCGCCGATAGCAATCGCGACGGCATTTCCGATAGCCATGCCGCGCTGCTAACCGGTTCACCGCTCATCTCGCCTCCCAGCCTACGCTTGGAACAAGCCGGCAGCGGCCGGGCGCTGGTCCTACCCGTTGGCCAGAGCGTCCGTCACCGCATCGAATCATCCTCCGACCTAGCGCACTGGATTCTAGAAGATGAAATCGCCGCCTCGGGCCCAGCGGAGTTATTGTGGCCAGTACCGCTTGGCCAAAGTTCCCGCTTTTTCCGCTCCCGTCCCTCACACTAGCGTCCAGCGCAAAACCTTACTTGCGAGCCGCATTCTCCATTCTACAGTCAGATTTTCCATTCATGTATCCATCTATCCGATCCATATTCATCATTGCCGCCATCGCCACCTCCGCTCCAGCCGAGATTCCCGCCTTCGTGCCACTTCCCACTCAGGTCGCGGCCGGAGAAGGTCGCTACCGCCTTGGCGAAACCACCTCAATCGTCGCTCCAGCATCACTCAACCCCGAGGCTAAACTGCTCTCCGAGCGACTACGACGCGTCATCGGCCTTGCCGCTCCGGTCGTCGGAAGTGGCGCAGGAATCGTGCTCAGCATCGATTCAAAACTTCCGGAAGAAGGCTATGAACTGACCATCCGCACCGACGGCGTCGCCATCCGCGGCGGCACAAATGCAGGCGTATTTTACGGCATCCAAACATTTTTGCAGGCACTGCCCGCCGCGATCTACGGCTCGGAGCCCGCACCAAACACCGATTGGTCGGCCCCGGCGCTGACCGTAAGCGACGCGCCTGCCACCCCGTGGCGCGGCCTGCATCTCGACAGCGCGCGCCATTTCCAACCCAAGGAATTCATCTTCAAATTCATCGACGCCATGGCAGCCCAAAAGCTCAACCGCTTTCATTGGCACCTCGTCGATAGCGAAGGCTGGCGGCTTGAAATTAAGAAATACCCGAAACTCACCCAAGTCGCCGAAGGCACGCCCGACGCGTATCCCGGGGAAATCCCGACCAACCCAACCCTCCGAGCAAAATACCGTTACGGTTACTTCCATGGCCCGCGCTTCCACACCCAAGAGGACATCCGTGAAATTGTTGATTACGCCGCCAGCCGCCACGTGACGATCATCCCGGAAATTGAATTTCCCGCCCACGCAATGATCGTCCTAACCGCCTATCCGGAATTTTCCACAACTGGCAAACTCCCAGTCGTGCGATCTAACATTTCACCCGACCTCATCGGCGTCCACCCGGAGGCACTCGGATTCCTCCGCGACGTCCTCGACGAAACCATGGCGATTTTTCCTGGGAAGTGGATTCACTTCGGCGGCGACGAGGCACCGAAAGGCCAATGGAAAAACGATCCATACGCGCAAAAACGGATCGACGAGCTCGGCCTGAGGGTGCCGGGTTCGGAAAATTCACACGCTTCAGAAGACGCGCTTCAAGCGTGGGTCTTCAACGAAATGTCTGCCCACGTCGCCAAACAAGGGCGCGTCGCCGTCGGTTGGGAGGAAATCATGCATGGCGAGAACATCAAACACCTTGCCAAAGGCTCGGTCGTGATGCCCTGGCTCAGCGGTGACAACGCCGTGAAATCCGCCAACGCAGGCTTCGGCGTGGTGCACACGGCCGTCAGTCTGTTCTATCTTGACTCATTGCAATCCAACGACCCGCGCGAACCCCAGGCCCTTTACCAGCGAGTCTCATCACCCGAGGCGATCCAGCGCTTCGAGTTATTTCCCGCCGGACTCACCGCACAAGGACGCAAGCACATCCTTGGTGCCCAAGGCCAACTTTGGACGGAACTCATGCCGCGCACCGACGACGTGGAATACCAAGCGTATCCGCGCGCCTGCGCCATCGCGGAACTGACTTGGACGCCCTTCGATCTGCGCGGTGACAGCCGCGAGTTCATGGCGCGGCTCCACGCCCATGGCGAGCGCCTCAGCGCGCTCGGCCTCAACCACCGCCAGATCACACCACCCGCCGGACTCACCTGGTCGCCCGCGTTTCTCCAAGCCGGCAGCAATTGGATCGTCCCGGTCCCAGCGACAGCCGCCAGCGCAAAATCGCTCGAAGTCCGCTTCAACTACAAGTCCGGCACACACGGCCTCGACATCACCGCCGTGGAATTGCTCGCCGATGGCCAAGCGATCACCGAGGACCGCCACGCCGGATTCACCGGCAGCCACCCAAAGAATGCCGTCTACCAACTCAATATTCCTCCTTCCACCAAGCCCCCTCTTAGCCTAAGAATCACCGCAAAAGGTGCCGGCGGCAACGACAGCCATGGTGAAATCAGCATCACTCCGAAACGCTGATTTGGCTTCCTTGAAACATCCCATTTCATTCCCTGCATGAAAAAACTCGGCTTCGGCCTGCTCTTCATCCTCGCCGGCTCGTCCGCGATCGCCGCCACCCTGCGTGAATCGTTCGACTACGACTGGAAATTCGCTCGCTTCGGAAAATTACCCGGCGGCAGTGTGCTTGCCGAGCCCGGCACCCCGCCAGTCACCGCCATCGCCTCCTCCGAGGAAGCCGCCAACCCCGCTAAAAACGCCGTCGATGGCGACCCACAATCCCGCTGGTGCGCCGCAAGCGACGCCAAAGGCCAATGGCTAAACTACGACCTTGGCGCGGTCGCAACGCTCGGCGGATTCCTCATTCACTGGGAAAAGGCCAACGGCAATTCATTCAAAGTCGAGGTCTCGCAGGACGCACAACAATGGCAACAAGCCATCGCACCCCGCCCGATCGATGAAGAAAAACTAACACTCACCTACCAAGGCCGCGCCCGCTACATCCGCGTCACCGCAGACGGCTCGACTGCAAATTGGGCAAGCATCCGCGAACTCAAAGCCCTCAACCTCAAGCAGCAACCGATCACCCCGCGCGCCCCGGACAACGGGAACACCCCAACCAAACCACAGGACCCCGCTTTCAACGACTCAGCATGGCGCGCGCTCGACCTGCCCCACGACTGGGCGATCGAAGGCCCCTTCGATATGGCCATCGAAAACGAGACCGGCAAACTGCCATGGGAAGGCATCGGATGGTATCGCAAGACCTTCGACGTCCCCGCCGACCTCGGTGACCGCCGCCTCTTTCTCGACTTCGAGGGCGCGATGTCGCAACCGCAAATCTACGTCAACGGCCGCCTCGCCGGCGAGTGGGCCTACGGCTACAGTTCGTTCCGCATCGAGATCACCTCATTCGTCAAACCCGGCGAAAAAAACAGCGTCGCCGTCCGCCTCGAAAATCTCCCGCAATCCACACGCTGGTATCCCGGTGCCGGAATCTATCGCCATGTTTACCTTAGCACCACCCCGGCGACCGCTATCGCCCACCACGGCGTTTATATCACCACGCCCAAAATTTCCGACACCGCGGCCACCGTTCAAGTCGAGACCACCATCGACCACGCTGCGACGGACGCCACCGCGCTCCGCATCTCCGAAGAAATCCTCGACGGCGATCAAGTCGTCGCTTCCGCCAGCGGAAAACCGAACGGAAAATCACTCATCTCCACCCTCGCAGTCAAGCAACCGAAGCGCTGGGAAATCGGATCGCCCCACCTCTACACCGTCCGCACCCGCATCCACCGCGGCGACGATCTAATCGACGAGAAACTCACCCGCTTCGGCATCCGCGAAATCGCTTGGGACGCGCAACAGGGTTTCCTGCTCAACGGCCACAAAGTCGTGCTCAAGGGCGTCTGCCAACACCACGACCTCGGCCCGCTCGGAGCCGCCGTGCACACCCGCGCGCTCGAACGCCAGATCGAGATCCTCATGCAAATGGGCGTTAACTCGATCCGCACCTCGCACAACCCGCCCGCCCCAGAATTCCTCGACCTCTGCGACCGCATGGGCATCCTCGTCATCAACGAACTCTTCGACATCTGGAAACTCCAGAAATACGGCAAGACTAACGGCTACAACATCTTCTGGGACGATTGGCATGAAAAGGACGTGCACAATTTCATGCTGCGCGATCGCAACCACCCGTCAATCATCGCATGGAGCACCGGCAACGAAATCCCCGAACTCGGCCGCACGGACATGCACTGGGTCCCCGCCAGACTGCGCGAGTTGATCCGCAAATACGATACCACCCGCCCGGTCACTGCAGGCTCTAACAATCCATCCGCCGCCCACAACGGCTTTCAGAAAACCATCGACGTTTACGGCGCAAACTATCACCTAGAAGCCTACAAAAACACCCTCGCCTCGCTCTCTGACATGGCGATTTACGCCTCGGAAACCTCGTCCGCCGTCAGCACACGCGGCGAATACTTCTTCCCGGCATCGTGGGACAAATCGCAAGGATTCTTCGACTTCCAAGTCAGCTCCTACGACCTCTACGCGCCGGGCTGGGCCAACCGGCCGGACCTCCAGTTCGAGGCACTTGACAAGCACCCCCGCTTCGCCGGTGAATACGTCTGGACCGGCTTCGACTACATCGGCGAGCCCACCCCATACAATCAGGATCAAACCAACGCACTGAATTTTCGCAACCCCGAGGAACGGGAGAAGGCAATGAAACAACTCCGCGAACTCGGCAACCGCGCACCCTCGCGCAGCTCCTACTTCGGCATCGTCGATCTCTGCGGATTCAAGAAAGACCGATTCTATCTCTATCAATCGCGTTGGTTGCCCGACAAGCCAATGGCGCACATCCTCCCGCACTGGAACTGGCCGGAACGCGTCGGACAGAACGTGCCCGTGCACGTTTACACCACGGGCGATCAAGCCGAGCTTTTCCTCAACGGCAAATCGCTGGGCATCCGCAAAAAGGGCGAGCCTCACGCCTACCGCCTCGTCTGGGAGGAAGTGATCTATCAACCCGGAGAGCTTAAAGTGGTCGTCACCCGCGAAAACAAGCCCTGGGCCACGGCAAAGCAAATGACCACCGGCGCGGTGGCGACGCTCGAAGTCACCGCCGACCGCAGCGAGATCGCCGCCGATGGCAGCGACCTGTCCTATCTCACCATCCGGGCGCTCGACAAGGACGGCCACCTCGTGCCCCGCACCCGCCTGCCCGTCGCTATCACCGCCACCGGACCGCTCGACATCCTCGGCATCTGCAACGGCGACCCGACCGACCACACCACCATGAAACCCGCCGATCCAGTGAAGGCCTCGATTCAAGTCTTCAACGGCCTCGCCCAGATCGTCATCCGCAGCCGCCGCCACCAAGCTGGAAGCGGAAGTATTTGCGTGACATCAACTCAAACAAATCCCGCCAAAGTCAAGATCACGACTTTGTAAATCTTTCCATCGGTCATGAAATATCTCCACACCTTCGTTATCCTGGCGCTAGCAAGCGCCTCGCTCATCGCTGCGGAAAAACCAGCACCTAACATTCTATTTATTTTCACTGACGATCACGCGCTGCAAGCAATCAGTTCATACAACTTCCGCGGACGCGGTCTGAACAAAACGCCAAACATCGACCGCCTCGCCAACGAGGGAGCCTTGTTCAACGCAAACTTCTGCGCCAACTCCATCTGCGCTCCAAGCCGCGCCAGCGTGCTCACCGGCAAGCACAGCCATCTCAACGGTGTGACCATGTGGCAGCAATTCGACGGCTCGCAATTCACCTTCCCCAAGACCCTGCAAGCCGCCGGCTACGCCACAGCCCTCTACGGCAAGTGGCACCTCGGCTCCGACCCTACAGGCTTTGATGACTGGGCGGTCTATCCGGGACAAGGATCCTATTACAACCCAGACTACCTAACCCCCAACGGAAAGAAACAACTCCAAGGCTACTCGGTTGACCTAACCACTGAAATGTCGCTCGATTTCATCAAAAAACAAAAGGACGGCGACAAGCCATTCCTGGTGATGTGTCAGTATAAAGACCCTCACCGCACCTGGATGCCCGGTCCTAACGAAATCGACCTTTACACCGACGAGACCTTCAAGGAACCGGAAAGCCTTTTCGATGACTACAAAGGTCGCGCAGGCCCCGCGACCAAGCACAAGATGGGCATCGGCAACCACATGCGCATGGACTACGACCTCAAGTTTCCCGTCGCCCAAATCTCCGAACGCAACCGGATGTCGCCTGAGCAATTCGCCAAACTGGCAGCGATCTATCAACCAGAGAACGAAGCATTCTTGAGGGAGAAACCAACGGGCGACGATCTCGTGCGCTGGAAATACCAACGCTACATGCGCGACTACCTCCGCTGCGTCGCGGGTGTCGATCGCAGCGTGGGCCGCCTGCTCGACTACCTCGACGATAACGGCCTAGCAGACAACACCATCGTCGTTTACAGCTCCGACCAAGGGTTTTTCCTCGGTGAGCACGGCTGGTTCGACAAGCGCTGGATGTATGAGGAATCGTTCCGCATGCCACTGATTGTGCGCTGGCCGGGAGTCACAAAACCCGGCACAAAAATCGACCGACTCACACAGAATATCGATTTCGCGCCAACCTTGCTAGAAGCCGCAGGCCAAGCGATTCCCGCTGAAATCCAAGGACGCAGTTTGGTCCCGTTGTTGAAGGGCGAAAATCCCCCTTGGCGCGATTCACTTTACTATCATTACTACGACGGCCCCGGCGAACACGGCGTGGCCAAGCACTACGGCATTCGCACCGAGCGCTACAAACTCATCCGTTACTACGCCAAGGAGGACGACACATGGGAACTTTTCGACCTTGAAAAAGATCCGCAGGAACTCCAATCTGTTTACGGCCATCCGCCCTATGCGAAAGTTGAGCGCGAACTCAAAACACGCCTGAAAGAACTCAAAAAGCAGTATCGCAACGAGATTCACAGCACCGCTGACGAATCGCCGCATTGATTGCAACCCGCAAGCTGTGAATACAGCTCTTCCCACAATTAAGTAAGCCCAAAATCCACTCAGGAAAACGAATCCTTGTCGAATTGGACGCACAAATTCTGAACCGATTCCCTCGAAAATTACCAACGGAAAAATAGCAAGCACACACCCAACACATCAAGCATTCTCATCCCGATATTTTAAAAAATAGGTGCCTACTCAACTGGTTCAATAACCAACTCGCCCGCGCCCGTAATCAAATCGGGATGCGAAGCCGAGGTGTAAGAACCCGCAGCCAAGGGAGGCCTACCAGAAATACAAACAGCAAGCGAGAGCCGCGCAATCACCGAATCCGAGACATGGATGGTGGGTTGTTCTCCGTTCAACTCGATTGATTCTCCTCGAAGGCGATAGCCATTGGAACGAAAAACCAAGCGATGCACTCGGACACGGGAAACAACATCCACCATCCCACCGCTCCCGCTGAAAACAGCACTGTAATCCATCCCACCGAAATCCAACCAGGGAGTCGCTCCTGCGCCGTCGTTCCAATTTGATATCCCACCCACCGACCAAGTGCCGGGGCCACCACGACCGTCAGCCCCCCAGAACCATGGACTAGCAGACGACGACTGTCCTTTGTAAACTCGAAGACCATCGATCGCCAACTCGACCTTTGAAAAGTTCACTCCAGAGTGATTCGCCGCATTCGTGAATCCAACCTTGTATCTTCCCGGACTTAAATTGCGATAGCCAAACACACTCGCACCAGAAATTGTGACTGGTGCATATTGATTCATGCCCACCCACAGCGACGAAGATCCACCATCGAGAGTGTAGTGCACCGTCCGTGATTCAGGATCAAGAGTCGTCAAAATTTCAACGCCGGACCCATCAAAAGTGAAATTTCCAGTCGCTCCCATCACAGAGCTCAAGTGCGCATCATTCCCCAACTCCCCACGCTCACGATTCCCTTTGTAGAACCAGTAATCAGGTCGCGTGATAGAGAATGCCTCAAGCTCCGGGATGAATCCAGATGGGTCAGGATTTGTAAAATGCCCAACGAGCGTGTGAACTTGATCGGGCAAGCCTTCGATGCTAAATAGAGCCTTGCCATTCTGCCCACCTTGGCAACGCACAGTAGAATGAGCTTGCCCGTTAAAAGCTAACACCAAGTCTCCACCTCCATGAACCGCTCCTCCAAATACTGCGACCGAGGTGCCATGAAAAGTATAGGTAAAACTACTTCCGTTAATCCAAGAATTTCCGCGTGGCTCCCATAGTCCTTCGAGAACCGCCGCACGCGCACTGTGGCGAGTCGTGTTGGAAAACACCCATGACGGATCCGAGTTATTGATGAGATCACTCACCTTGAATGCATCCACAACCATGACACCACCGCCACGTTTGATCGCCGTAAACGTGTGCCTTCCACGCGGCAGGCCGCATTTCGCAAACACAGTGACACCAGCCCCATCACCTTTCGACAAATCCCGAATCCCTTGAGACACGCCATCAATCAAAATCTCAACACCACCATGGTCCGTCCCCGTCGAGCTGATCCACTCAATATCGGTTCCATCGAAAACAAAATTGAAGGAATCCCCATCAGCTGTCGTGCGATGCGAATCACCGCGAAACTCGCCACCAACTCCCGCACAAAGATATTGCCATGACGCGCCTAGGTAACTAAAAGAAAGACTTGTATTATTGACTAAACCCACCCCACCAGACGCAATCACATCCATCACAATCACCGTGTCGGTTGCGGACCAATCCACCCCATCCGGGAGTTTGATGACAAGCCCCCGATGACTTTGTGATAGCGAAAGTTCATGCCCGCCATCCAATAGACGCGCCCTGGCGAAAACCTTACCGTCTGCGGGTGGCGGCAGTGTCAAGGATCTATCCGCAGGCGGTTTTAGAACATGGAGATACTCCCGGGTATCATCGTGGGACTTGGTTGCCACTCCCCAGCTTAAATTAGCAAGCTTCACCACCGCACCACTGAACATTGGAGGATACGAACTACTTGGCCTGGAATTCTTCACCGACTCAGCAATCGGCCCAAGTAGCTTCGCGAACCTATCGAGCATGGGACGTGCACTTGCATCCAATCCACCCCTCGTGCCGACACCCGCCCCATGCGCGTCAATACTCCATTGAATCCCGCCGCCAAAAGTGTTAGCAGCAGCTTGGATGACGGTCGTAATGAGCATGTCTTCAGGGGATTTCGCCGTCTGACTGAAAATCTGATAAGTCGAATTCATCCGTCCTTCATGGTATTCCCATTGAATTTCCTGCACCCCCTCATCCACACCATAGGTCTGATAGCCACCATTGTTCTGAGTTAACACGAGATCTGGATTGCGCTCCTTAATGGTTTTCATCAAGCGACGGTAGTCCACGACTTTGTCTTGCGTGCAATCCTGAAAATTCTCGTCAATCCATAGACCATCCAAGCGCTCACCGTAGCGATCGACGAGTTCTGCGAAAAGATCGTTGATCCAGTCATTGTGAGGATCCACCACAGGCTGATAGGGGTGACAATAGAAAAACGCGCGCACACCTCGCTTACGACATTCATCCAAAAGTTCGCCAAGTAAATCACGCTTCGGACAACTTCTACGGTCGGGTGCCCACTTCGCCATTGCAGCGCTTGGGAACAACGGACAAGTTCCCGAGTGCCATGCGGTGAAGACGACATACTGCGCACCCGCCTCCACCACCTGATTCACATAGTTTGAAACATCAAAAGCATCAGCAAGTTCATCGATATTCTGAATGACCGAGCCATCAGCTTTCGGAACCCCTGGTGTCATTCCATATCCATTCCACATATAATGGCTAAAAATTCCGTATTTAAGCCCCTTCCAAATTTCACGCCGAGATGCACCGGAATCCGCCACTTGAACCGCTCCCATCAACGCAGCGGAATCGGTCGCATTCCATCTACCAGGTGCCAATTTCAAACCGTTGACATACAGTTCAATTGCACCCGCATCGATCTGCGGTGGGATCAACTTCGAGTCTCCCATGAGATGGATGCGTAACAAAGAAAACGCACTCACCTTGGATAAATCCAGAATTCCAGCATAAACTGTAATGAAGCCCGACAGTCGAATCTCCCCGGCCACACGCAATGTCCCCTTCCCTTCCTTGACAAGCCCACACACGCCACCTGACTCCAAAATTCCCGCATTGAAACTTACATCAACGAGTTCGGGGCCATCTTCAATCACAAAGGTTTGAACCGACGAAACCTCCCGCGGAATACGAACCGGACTGGCAATCACAAGAGAATTCTCCGCAGCCATGAAACGCAATCCCGGCTTCGCAGTGTCCACAGCCACACCTTTCATCTGCCGCAACTCCGACACCGCCTCGGCAGATATCACTCCAAACACGGCAACTAACAGACAATAAAGACCGCAGGACCTCATCCGCAAACTAAATGCACCATTTTTAAGAACCAATCGACCCATGCAGTTTTCTAGTGATAAATTATCGTTCATTGGAGTTGGTTTCATTTTCCCGATCAAGAATTCCCCACACACGCGGAATTTTGAATCCCGGTGCGGGTGTGATAAACAGAACTTGCCGCGCAGTAGGATCATGCTGCCAAGACGATCGGCAGATGGAAGTGGCTTTCGTTTCCCCAGGCAAAAGGCAATCAATCGCGACGGAATAATCTCCCAACCGCTGGATGGGTGGTTTGAACGATGCAGAGTTGCCCGGCCTGACCAAAACCGACTCCTCACCAAACTTACCGCGGATCGTCGCGTTAGAAACATTGTAAATTAGAGTATGACCTTTTGGAAATTCCGTCGGAGAGGCATTCACGGGAATCACTCGAACAGGAAAAAACGGATTTGCAGGATCTGCGAAGAACAAAAAAATGCAGCGACTCCAAGTGGCAGGAATCTTCAATTTTGGGGCAGCTGCAGGAACTTGTTCACCTGCACCAAGCGGTTTCGGCAGAATTG
>JBEGOB010000185.1:0-11282 GCA_041182265.1 Verrucomicrobiota bacterium
GCCGCGGAGATCATCGCGCCCTCAAATCCCGCTGATAGAAACGCCACTTTATCATGCCCGAAATGGTGTGTCTCATCCGCAGGCTTGTGCACCAGACGGAGCGCCCACGTCGCGAAGGCGACCGCCAACAAGTGCACCACAGACTCCGCCGCATCCGAGTAAACTGCCGACGAGCCCGTGACCGCCGCCGCCGTCACCTTACCAGCCAGCAGCACCACAGCGGCCGCCAGCGATAAATTCATCATGCGTTTCTGGTCTCGGAAATCGGGCACGCCGGAGTCTGCATGCCTCGCCTTCCATGGCAATCTCTACAAAACAAGCCATTCTTTCACATCCGTGCTTGTTTTCCGCCGGAAATCAGCGAAAGCCTTGCCGCCCCGCGCAGCATATCAAGCGCCGCGCCGGGATTTTGACTCATTATTTGCTCATGGATACGCCTCCTTTTTCCGAACTCGGACTGCCCGATACTCTGCTCGCCGCCATTGAAACTCTCGGTTACGAGCGTCCTTCTCCGATCCAAGCGATGAGCATCCCCCCTGCCTTGCTCGGCAAGGACCTCGTCGGACTTTCCGCGACTGGCTCGGGAAAAACCGCAGCTTTCACGCTCCCCGCACTTGCGAAATTGGACGTCCAACTCGCTTACCCACAAGTCCTCATCCTCTGCCCAACTCGCGAACTTGCCGTCCAAGTCTGCGAGGAAGTCCATCGCCTCGGCGCGAAAATGAATGGCCTCCATGCCACGCCCGTTTACGGCGGCGCTCCCATCGACCGCCAACTCCGCGCACTCCGCTCCGGCGCCCAGCTCGTCGTCGGCACGCCCGGACGCCTGCTTGACCACTTGCGCCGTGGCAGCTTCGACCCATCCCGCATCAAAATGGCCATTCTCGACGAGGCCGACCGCATGCTCGACATGGGCTTCAAGGACGAGATGGACGAGCTCCTCGCCGCGCTCCCACCCGACCGCCAAACGCTCTTTTTCTCCGCGACCATGAACCCGGGCGTTTCCCGGCTCATCCAAAAATTTGGCAACAGCCCGGAAATCGTCGAAATTCAACAAAAGGCGCGCACCGTTTCCACCGTGGACCAATCGTATTTCGAGGTCCGCCAGCGCTCGAAGGTCGAGGTGCTTTCCCGGATTCTTGACATGAACCCGCCGCGGCTCGGCATCATTTTCTGCAACACGAAGCGCTCGGTCGATGAATGCACCGAGGACCTCGTCAACCGCGGATACGCCGCCGACCGCCTCCACGGCGACATCACCCAGCAAATGCGTGAGCGCGTCCTCAAGCGTTTCCGCGAGGGCTCAGTGGAAATTCTCGTCGCCACCGACGTCGCCGCACGTGGCCTCGACATCGACGAAATTGACATCGTTTTCAACTACGACCTTCCCACCGACCCTGAAGACTACGTGCACCGCATCGGCCGCACCGGTCGCGCCGGACGCTCGGGCCGCGCCGTCAGCTTCGTCTATGGACGGGAAATTTACCGCATGCAGTCCATCGAGCGCTACACACGCTCCGTCGTCCGCCGCGAGCGCATCCCCTCCGTCGAGCAAGTCGAAGGACGCCGCGCAGACCTCATTTTCGACGATCTCAAGGAACGTCTCGAATCCGGTAAATTTGATGCCTATCAGGACAACATCGACCGCCTCTTGGAGCAAGGCCACACACCGACGGACATCGCCGGCGCGCTGGTCACCATGATCCGCGAGGCAAGCGGCCGCGAAGGCTCCGCCATCGAGGAGGACCGCGAGCCAGAACGCCGCGAGCGCCGTGATGCGCCACGCGATGCCCGGCCACCGCGTGACGATCGTGGGCCACGGGATGACCGCGGACCCCGTCCAGAGCGCAGCGTGCCAACCCGCGCCGACTACCAAGCCCCGGACGGCGGCATGACCCGGCTTTTCCTCTCGCTTGGAAAAACTCACGGCGTCATGGCCAAAGAAATTGTCGGCATGCTCTACCGCGAGGCCGGATTGCCCGACGGCTGCCTCGGTCGCATCACCTTGTTTCCCAAGCACTCGCTCGTCGATGTGCCGGACCAATTCGTCGGCCAAGTCATGGAGCGCACGCGCAACGCACGCCTCCGTGGACGTCCGTTCCGGATGGATGTGGACCGCGGCCCCGGCCAAGGACATTGAGATTTCCCCCTGAGATGCGATCATGAGCGCCTCTGGAATCCTCGGAAACCCGCGGCGCTTCGTCCTCTTCAGCGTCTTTTACAATGCCCGGGCTTACTACCCGGTCTTGGCGATTCTGTTCCTGGACCTCGGCCTGACTCTGGATCAATTCGCGCTGCTCAATCTCATTTGGGCCGCCACGATTTTCCTGTTCGAGGTGCCATCCGGAGCCTTGGCGGACACCGTCGGGCGGCGGAAATTGCTCATTGCCTCCGCCGTCCTCATGGTCATGGAAATGACGTGCCTGCTCCTCGCCCCGCGCGAGGGTGGCTGGCTGCTCATCTCACTTTGCATTCTCAACCGCATTTTTTCCGGCCTCTCAGAAGCCTGTGCCAGCGGGGCGGATGAAGCACTCGCCTTCGACTCGCTCGCGGAAATCGACCGTGCCGAGTCTTGGGACCGCTTGCTCGCCAGCGTGATGCGTTGGCGCTCTGCCGCTTACGTCGTCGCCATGATCCTGGGCGCAATGCTCTACGACCCCGCACCGCTGAACCGCCTCTTACCAGCGGCAGTTCAGATCCCCGTGGAAATCGCTCGTCGCCTTCCGGTCGTGCTCGTCCTTTGCCAAGCCGTGACCTGCCTCGTCATCGCCCTCCGCATGGTCGAACCGCCACGCCATGCCCCACTTCCAAGCGGTGGCACATGCCGCCACGCCATCCGCCTCACCCTCCAAACCGCACGCTGGGTCTTCACCCATCCGCGCACCGGCGTCGTCATTGTCATTGGCCTCGCCATCGACTCGATTGTCCGAAATTTCGCCACCATCAACAGCAGCTACTATCGCCTGATCGAGCTCCCGGAATGGTCGTTTGGGCTCATTGGCGCATCCATCGGCGCGCTCGGCTGGTTTGTTCCAGGCATTGCCAAAAAGCTCAACCAACGCTTCAGCACCCTTGCCAACTTAGGCTTTGCCGCCGGCCTCTCCCTGCTCGGTTTGTCTGCGCTTGCCTTCGCATGGCCGATTTTTGGCCTGCTGCCAGCCATGCTGTTGATGACCACGCTCGGATACCTCAGTTTCACCCTCAGCCGTGCCCTCCATCGCGAGGCCGACTCCGCACGGCGCGCCACCGTGCTTTCCGTCAAAGGCCTCGCCTTCAACCTCGGCTACGGGCTTTTCAGCCTCGGTTTTTCCCGACTTCTGATTCATTTCCCCCAAGAACCGGCGGACGCCGCGCTGCGCGGAGCCCTGATTTGGCAGGTGCCAGCCTACGCCTGCATGGTCCTCGCGCTCTTCATTTGGGGAAATTTCATGCTCAAGCGCCCGGCGAAACTTTAGTCATTCCCCAAATCGCCGACCGTTCTTAGAAACTCGCAAATCAGCGGAATCCGATCGCCAATCGACTCCGTTTCCAACAAGCGCTGCCGCAAATCCGGATCATGGATGAACTGCTGCGAGATCAAATCCGTCATCAAGCCCGGTTCATCCGCGCGGTCCAACAGAGCAAACAGGCCGGACTGGACCTCCTGTGGCAAGTGGCGCACCGCATCCTCCACCGCCCCGCGCAAAGTCTTGACCGCCGCCTCCGCCTGGTGCTTTGGCTCAAACGTCGAGCTCACCGGCTCAACACTCGCAAACGGATAGCCATGCCCTGAGTGCCACTCAGTGAAGCGCACTCGGAAAATCCCGTGAATCAACAATTGCGACGTGCCATCCTCCTGCTCGCGCGACGCCCGCACCATACCAATCGTTCCCACTGGCGCGACGTAGCTCGCAGGATCCCCCTTTTCCTCACCCAAACACCGCGCCACCGCGAAAAAGCAAGTTCCCTCCAAGGCCTCCTGCAACATCCGGCGGTAACGTGGCTCGAAAATATACAGCGGCAGCCCGCCATGCGGAAATAATGTGCAGTCGGGTAAAAGCATCACGCCGCAGCGCTCGGGAAGATGGATCGCAGGCATATTTCCAGCAGAAAACCACCTCGTGCTTGCGCGTGCAAGCCTCATCGCAGGCGGAATTCCCCCACCCCACCGCGCCCGACATGCCACGAACCCACTCCCGCCTGCCGCGCTATTGGGCTTGCTCCGACCCGGCGCGTTCGTTACGGGGTGCCCGCCGCCCGGCCTGCGCCGGACGCGACCTTAACTCCGAGAAAGACTTTTCCATGCCCATCACACGCGCCCTTCTCTCCGTTTCCGATAAAACCGGTCTTGCCGCATTCGCCAAAGAATTGCACGAGCTCGGCGTCCAGCTCCTCTCCACCGGCGGCACCTCCAAGGCCCTGCGCGAGGCGGGCCTCCCCGTCACGGATGTCTCGGAATTCACCGGGGCTCCCGAGCTTTTCGACGGCCGCCTCAAGACTCTCCATCCGAAAGTCCACGGCGGACTCCTTCACCGCCGCGACGATAAAGAGCACATCGCCCAAGCCAAAGCCAACGATATTCCTCCCATCGACCTCGTGGTGGTCAATCTTTACCCTTTCGAGGAAACGGTCGCTAAGCCCGGTGTCACGCTGGATGACGCCATCGAGAATATCGACATCGGCGGACCCTCGATGCTCCGCAGCGCTGCAAAAAACCACTCGCACGTCACCGTCATCGTTGATCCCTCCGACTACGCACGCGTCATCGCGGAAATGAAGGAAAACAAAGGTGACACCACCAAGGGCCTGCGCGAGCAACTCGCCGTGAAAGTCTTCCTCCGCACCTCAGAATATGACGCGGCAATCGCCAATTTCCTTGGCCAATGCCGCACCGGCACCGGACGCCACTTCACGCTCAACCTCCCGCTAGAGCAAGAACTCCGCTACGGCGACAATCCGCACCAAAAGTGCTCGCTCTACGGCAATTTCAACCAGTTTTTCACCCAAGTCCAAGGCAAGGAGCTCAGCTACACCAACATCCTCGACATCGAGGCCGCCGCCGACCTCATCCTCGACTTCGTCCGCCCTACCGTCGCCATTCTCAAGCACACCAACCCATGCGGCGTCGGGCAGGATGATGAGGATCTCCGCATCGCATGGCAAAAAGCCTTCGAGACGGACCGCCAAGCTCCCTTTGGTGGCGTCATCGTCTGCAACCGCCCGCTCACCCTCGAACTCGCACGCGTCATCTCGGAAATTTTCACCGACGTCATCATCGCCCCAGAATTCGAGTCGGACGCACGCGCTCTCCTCCAAAAGAAGAAGAATCTGCGGCTCATGAAAATGAACGACTGCTACATCGACGAAAAAAAATCGCCGGTCATCCGCTCCTGCCCCGGTGGCATCATGGTCATGGACCGCGACCACACGGCACTCGGACTCGACAATCTCGAATCGAAAGTTGTCACCAAACGTCCACCCACCGAGCAGGAAATGCGCGCCATGCGCTTCGGCTGGCGCATCGTGAAGCACGTGAAGTCCAACGCCATCGTTTACTCAAGCTCCGACCGCACACTCGGCATCGGTGCCGGCCAAATGAGCCGTGTGGACTCGTCACGAATCGCCATTTGGAAAGCACGTGAAGCCGGCCTCGACTTGAAAGGCAGCATCGTCGCCTCAGACGCCATGTTCCCCTTCGCAGACGGCCTCCAGTCCGCCATCGACGCCGGAGCCACCGCCTGCATTCAGCCAGGCGGCTCCATGCGCGATGCGGAAGTCATCGCCGCTGCCGACGCAGCCGGCATGGCCATGGTCTTCACCGGTCACCGCCACTTCAGGCATTGATTCACCCGCCAAGCGGTCCTGCATTCCGCGCGAATTTCCTCCCGTGATCCAAAAATCCGGGAGGAAATTTTGTATAGACCACCCTACTTGCCGGGTTGATAAGGCACGCCGTTGAGCCGCACGTTCTTCACCGAGAAATTCTTCACATCCCCGAGTTTCAAACTCGGCTCAGTGAGCTTCAGGTCGATGTTCTCAAGCGTGATGTCCGTGAGTGTGTCCCCGGGATTTCCCCCAAGCGCACCCAGCGTGAAAAACTCGCCACGCACATTGCGGATGGTCACCTGACTCACCCGTCGCTGCGGCGGCGCATGGCCTTTCAAATCAAAAAACTGCGTCCACGGCGCGACGTTCAACACGCGTCCCTGCCCGCCTGCGAGCACGATCCCATCGATCAAAATGTTCTCATAGCGCTGCGGCGTGTCCGGCCGCAGCTTGAGCGTCAGCAAGGTGGCATCTCCCGTGATCCGGCAGTTTCTCACCGTCACATTCCGGATCAGGGTCGCCTCGCTGCCACAGGTCACCATCCCGTTGCCGTCGCCAAACTCGCAGTCTTCGATCAAAATATCCTCCACCGGCGGACTGTCCACATCTTGATCCGCCAGCGGACCTTTGCTGCCTTTCAACGCGATGTTATCATCATTCACAGAAATATAACATTTCCGAACCGTCACCCGCTGCGAGCTATCGATGTCGATGCCATCCGTGCTAGGGCCGAGAATATTATCCTTCACCGGCTGATTGCGCACCTTCGCGTCGTTACCCATTTCCTTAAGCAATGACTTGGTTAGGTAATTCCGATGCTGTGTGTGCCGCGTCGGCGCAGTGATGGTGAGACCTTCCAACAGCACATCGCTGCACCGATAGAGATGGAGATTCCAAAATCCTGAATAGCGCATGGAAATCCCCTCCACCTTCACATCCTTGCAACGGTCGATGAACATCATCCGCGGCCGCTCGACTTCAAGGTTCGTGCACTTCGGATTTTCACGCCGCCGCTGCCAAAACTGCGCCCAGAACACGATGCCGTTGCCGTCGATCACGCCTTTCCCGCCAATGCGGACGCGCTCCATTTCCTGCGCGTTCACCAGCGCCATGCGCCACGGCTCGAAGTGCCCTTCGATCCTCGTATTGAGTTTCGGATAGTCGGAAATCTCGTTGGACCCAAGCAAGACCGCCTCTTCATCCAAGAACAAGTCCACGCCTTGTTTCAGAAAAATCGAGCCGCTGCGAAAAGTCCCTTGAGGAATGACAACCACCCCGCCACCCTCCGCGGCCGCCTTATCGATGGCCTGTTGGATCGCCTGGGTGTTGATGGTTTTTCCATCAGCAACCGCGCCGAACTCGGAGATAACGAATCGCCGCAATTCCTCCCCCCGCGCCGACAAGGCTTGGAGGAGGACCACGGAACTGAATAGAACGCAGCGGATTTTCTGAAATGACACGCCCGAAGGTATCCGCCGGATCAATTTTACCGCAAGTCTTCAAACATCATCCAATCGGGTTAGCGGCGGCTTCGATGCGTCTCAAAAATTCACGCTCAATGACCCACCCAAACAGGCACGCCGATAACCCATCTGGGTGAATGATGATCCGCCAGTTTCCAACCTAAGATCGGCGAGTCCTCCACGACTCCTTTCCCCAAAATTCACTTTTCATGCGTGCCATTTCCACCGCCCTCCTCGCGTGCACTCTCGTCGCACAAAACGCCGCTGCCGCCGATTTCCCCGCCGATCCTCAAGCGTGGCCCAAAGTCACATCCACCCAGAAGCCCTGGACACGCTGGTGGTGGCTTGGCAGCGCGGTGGATCCGGAAAACCTAACACGCGAGCTTGAAGCGTTCTCAAAAATCGGCATCGGCGGAGTCGAGATCTGCCCGATCTATGGTGCGGTCGGCGCAGAAGACCGCGCCCGTGAATTTCTATCACCCGAGTGGATGAGCGCCCTCGGCCACTTGACCCAAGAGGCCAAGCGGCTGGATCTGGGCGTGGACATGACCACTGGCACCGGCTGGCCCTTCGGCGGCCCGCAAGTGGATGAGCCAATCGCCTCCGCCGGCCTCACCCTCACCCAGGGCGAGGCCACGGGCGGCCAAGAATTCAAGCTCACACTCCCCAAAGGAAATCTCCTCTGCATCCGCGCATGGCCGGAATCCGGCGCTCCCACCGACCTCACCAACCAAGCGAAAAACGGCAAACTCATCTGGCAGGCACCTGCTGGAAAATGGAAAGTCGTCGCCCTAGCAGCACCCGCCGCGATTCAAAAAGTCAAACGCGCCGCTCCCGGCGGACAAGGCCATGTCCTCGACCCGTTTTCCGCCACCGCCATGACGCGCTATTTGGAGAGTTTCGACCGCGCGTTTGAGAACTTCACCGCCCCACTGCCACGCGCTCAGTTCCACGATTCGTTCGAGTATTACGGTGCCGCTTGGACGCCGGAATTTTTCGAGAAATTCGCCTCCTCACGCGGCTACGATTTCCGCGATGAGCTGCCCGCCTTCGCTGGCATGGGCGATCCAGACCGCTCCACACGCGTCCGCGCCGACTATCGAGAGACTCTCAACGCGCTCCACCTCGCCTACCTGGCACGCTGGCATGACTGGACGAAATCACGCGGCGGCGTCACACGCAACCAAGCGCACGGATCGCCCGGCAACCTGCTCGACCACTACGCGATCTCCGAAATCCCGGAAACTGAAATTTTCCGTCACGTCGATGAGGACCAAATCCCAATGCTCAAGATCGCCGCATCCGCCGCCCATGCGAACGGCAACAATCTCGTCAGCGCGGAAACCTTCACTTGGCTTGGCGAGCACTTCCAAGTCACCCCGGAAAAACTCAAAGAAGCGGCTGACTTCGTCTTCCTCGGCGGCGTCAACCACATCTTCTACCATGGCATCCCCTACTCACCCCAAGATGCCAAGTGGCCAGGATGGTTGTTTTACGCATCCACCCACATGGGACCTAACGGCGGACTCTGGCGCGATCTATCCGCCTTTAACAACTACCTCCAGCGCTGCCAGTCGATCCTCCAGGAAGGCAAAGCATCTTCAGATGTGCTGCTATACTATCCAATCCACGATCTCTGGCACGCCGGCACGGAGCCGCTGCCGCTCTTCACTGTGCACAATCAGGACCAGTGGCTGCAAACCACCCCGTTCTACAAGACGTCCATGGAGCTTTGGAAAAACGGCATCACCTTTGCCTATGCGAGCGACGCCATGCTCACGCGTGCGACCGCGCGCGACGGCAAGCTGGTCCTCGGTGGCCACGCCTACTCCGCGCTGATCCTGCCGGCCGTGAAATTTCTCCAACCGGAGACTCTCGCACAAATGCTGAAACTCAGCGCACAAGGAGCTCATTTCATCGTCCAAGGGGCTTGGCCTAACGATGTCCCCGGCCTCCACCGCCAAGCGGAACGACTGAAACAACTTCAGGAAATCCGCCAAAGCGCGGCGACCGACAAGACCCTCCAAGAAGCCGGAGATTCCATCCTGCCGGCTCTCGCCAAGCAGGGCATCCGCGGCGAGAAAATGACGACCGCCGGCCTCCGCTTCGTTCGCCGTACGTATGCGGAGGGTCACCACTATTTCATCGTAAACCGTGGTGAACAGGTCTTCGAAGGTCCCTTGGAACTCGCCACGCCTTACCAAAGCGCCGTCATTCTCAATCCATGGCAAGCCCAGCACACGGAAGTCGCCACGCGCGAGTCTGGCATCCGGCTCCGCTTGGAGCCTAAGCAATCCATCATCATCCGCACCTTCACCGAGCGCCGCATGCAAGCCACCCCCATGGCACAATCGCCCGCCAGCACCACAGACCTTCCGATCCAAGGACCATGGAAAATCGAATTCATCGAGGGCGGCCCGGAGCTCCCCGCCCCTGCGGAAATGACCGCGCTCCACTCATGGACATCTCTCAACTCCAGCGCCGCTAACTTCTCCGGCACCGCACGCTATTCATGCCGCTTTGATCTCCCCAATCCCGCACCCGCTTCTTGCATCCTTGACCTTGGCCGCATCGCAAATACCGCGCGCATCTCCGTCAATGGAATGCCGCTCGGAATCTCATGGTGCGAACCCCACCGGATCGACCTAACACGCGCGATCAAACCCGGCGCAAACCAACTGGAAATCGAGGTCACCAACCTCGCCGCCAACCGCATCGCTGACCTTGATCGCCGGAAAATCGAGTGGAAGAAATTTCACGAAATCAACTTCGTGAACATCGACTACAAGCTCTTCGACGCCGCGGATTGGCCCGCTTTGGATTCCGGCCTGCTCGGCCCGGTGCGCCTATCCGTTCGCTAGAAAAAATGATTCACGCACGCTCCCAATGGCCGGTGATGGCAAGCACCAGCCCAGCGGACATGATGTTGACAAAAAACCACTTCCCATCCGGTGAAAAACAGCATCCGGAGAACTCACCCGACTTGCGGTTTTTGGCAAGCGTGTGGATTTTCCCCTCCGGCGTCACGCAGCGGACATGCGCCGCCGTGCCGAATGCGGAGTCGATGAAGTCTTCACAAACGATGATTCCACCCCAAGGCGCAGGGCACAGATTGTCACCATTCGTGAGAAGATCACTCTGCTCAGGTTGCAAAAAAAGTTCCAATTGATCGTGCGCGCCATCAAGCGTTGCCGGGGTGAGTCGGAAAATTTGCCCGCGCCGTGATGGGCCACCGTCCGTGCAACAAATAAAAATCGAATCGCCCACTCGGTGAATTCCCTCACCTCGCGCGAAGCGTGCCGCGCCCGCCGCATGTCCACGCAAGCGCAGGTCATCGAGCGGCGCATCCGTTTCCTCAAGATCGATCCATCGCACCGCCATCGTCTCAGAAACTATCGGCCACTTGGCCGCCGCATCGTAATTTCGCAAATCCGCAGATAGCTTGCCCTCCACCACCATCGCTTGAAGCCGACCTTCACGCAAGTCGCCAGCCAGCTTCGGGATAAAGCGATATAAGAGCCCATCACTGCGATCTTCCGTCAGATAGAGCACTCCGCTGCGCGGATCGAGCGCCACCGCCTCATGCCGGAAACGACCCAGCGCCTTCAATGGCAAGGGCCGTTGCACCCCCATTTCCGCCGTGGCCTTAACCTCAAAACACCAACCGTGCTTCAGGCCACGCTCGCTGGTGAGTTCCTCAGGCTCCTCACAAGTGATCCACGTTCCCCACGGCATCGCACCGCCCGCGCAATTCCGATCGGTGCCCAGCAGCGATAGAAAATGCCCAACAAGTTCGCCCTTTTCGGGATCAAAAACCAAGTTGGAAGTCCCGCCCAAATGCGGCAATTTCCCACCCGGCCCGGCATCATAACACGCTGCCGGATCAAAACTCTCGGGCAAGGCCGAGTTGTCATCGAAGGGGCCGAGATGCGCGGTTTTCAGGCCAATTTCATGATTGCACACGAGCACGATTTTTCCATCCGCCGCAGGAAAGGCCGCCATGCCATCCGGCAG
>JBEGOB010000186.1:0-2953 GCA_041182265.1 Verrucomicrobiota bacterium
TGAACGGGACGCCTACGGGGCAATGGATGGTGAATGGGCCTTTGAGTCCGGTGTGTGTGGGTTTGCCGTTGATGAACAGGGTGGGTGTGCCGTTTTGGTAGGAAATTGCGATGTGCGTCCAGTTCGTGATTGTGGTGGCGTGCACCAGCACGGGGGCGAAGTAGCTGCCGGCATGTTCGTAAACGACTGCACCGTTGGTGCCGATGGAAAGTCCGCTGAAGGCGTCTTGTGTGCCGAGAATTTGGTGGGCGGGTGGTGGATAGATGGCGTCGTTTCGAAGGTGGGAGAGTCCGGAAAATCCAGAGTTCGCCTCGACGGGCAATTCGATTTCCGCGCTGGGCTTGGCCCACAGCGCGTAGGTGAATGAGGTGTTGAGCCGATCTGCAGTGGCGCTTGGTAAGACTTGTTTCGGATAGATTTTTTCCCCGTTGAGCGAGATTTGACTGACGGATGGCAAGGGGGCTTGGCCGGGGCGGAAGACGATGAATGCGGAGCCATCTGGACCGAGTGGGACGTGTGCATGGCAGCGTGCGTCACCGCTTGGGGATGTGAGAAGCGGGCGAGTTTCTCCGGTTTCGGGATTCCAGAGTTCTGCATGTTTTCCCGTGACTCGGAAGGTGCAGGGAACGACGACTGGATGGTCTGCGGAAGATGCGACGAAGTAGATGTCAGCATCGCCCGCAGTGCGGTGAATCCAGGTGATGCCCTCAGGCGCGGTGAAATCCGGGAGGATTTTGAGACGCTTGAGCGCCTCTTCTGTGGGGATGTTGCGGAAGACTCGGCCTTGGCCGAGCTTGCGGTCTGACTCATTGCGTGTGCCCCAGATTTCCTCGCTAAGAACGCGCAATTCCGCATCTGCCTGGTGGGCATTTTGGAGTCCTGGAGTTGCTAGGGGCGGCTCGCCTAACATGGATGCACCGGCTTTGACTAGATCGCGAATTTTTCGAAGGCGTTCGAGAGTCATGGTGCCGCCATGAGAAACGGTGATGAGTGGGTATTGCGTGCCGCCTGGGATGCCGACTTGGCCGTCGTGCGTGACGATGCGGCGGAATGTGTCAGGGCCGCAGGCGTCGTAGTCGTGGCCTGAGATGGGTTTGTGTTCGAAGCGATGGAGGGGTTCTTCTGATGTTAGGGCGAGGACGTCGGTGACGACGGGGCCTTGGCGGAGCAGGTGTTGGCAGCGGGCGAGGTAGTCATGCCATGGCTTGGACTTATTCCACCAAGTTTGCGTGCTGTCGTAGTGTTGGCCCCATTTTCCCATGGTCATGCCAGGCTTGAGTTGGGGGAAGCGCTGCATGGCGAAGCGGTGAAATTGGAATCGGTTCGCGCCGAGGCAGAAGGCTTGGTCTCCGAGTGCCTTCATGGTCGCGGGGTGAGACAGCCAACGCTCGGTCTCGGAGGCGGTGAAAGCTTCCGCGCCGACAATGGGTTTGCCGTTGAGGTTGGCGGTGGAGGCAGCAGCTTTGATCGTGGTGCGGTAGTCGTTAGGCTGGAATGGGTGGCTCCAGAACTCGCCCATGGGCTCGTCGGTAAAATTCGCGGCGTCCAGATCATTGCCGGTGGTGATGTACGGTTGGACGGCGAGTCGCATGCCATGGGCGTGGCAGAGGCTTTGCATCTCCGCCCAGAAATTTTCGGTGACGAGTTCAGAGACCGTTTGGCGGAGGTCGTAGAGAAAGCGCTCGGTGGTTTGAAGGTCGCCGATGACTCGGCCTGATAGAGCGGGGAGATAGGGGGTGATGTCATAGCCACGGCGGCGCTTGAATTCCTCCGGCATTGTTTGCGTCCAGTTTTGTCCGCCGGCTTCCCAGCTATCGACGAAGAATGTGTGAAACGTCTTACCCGCCTCGGGGCCAGCGAGTTGGATCATGCGCTTCATGACGTGGTCAAAGTGGGCGCGGATGCCGCGTTTATCGAGTTTGTCGCACTCCGGGCCTTCGCCCTCGGGAGGGGCGGGCAGTGTTTTCTGGCCGGTCCAAGTGTGGCCGATGCGCAGCAGTGTCCACTCTCCGGGAGGAGCGTTCCAAGTGATATTGCCGTCCGGTCTCATGTTGCTCGTTAGGTTGATGATCGAGTCGAGCGGGATGCATATTTCCGCAGGTGCGCTAGCATGGAGCGGTGCGCTGCGAGTGCCTTTCCAGCGGATGTAGTTGAGCCAAACTAGGCGTTTCATGTCAAAGTCCTCGGTGCGGAACTCGGACTGGGCCTTCGTTTCTCGGATGGCGAGAACGGCGACATCCTTGTAGAATGCGCCTTGTGTTGCAGGCTGTGGGAGATTTCCTGAAAACAGCCTGCCACCGCGGATGCGGGTCGCGCTTTCGACGATTTTTTGGGCCGCGAGTTCTGGGGTGATCCAAGGGCCGCCATTGCCGCTGTAGCCGGGGCCGTTTTGAGTCATCACCTCGAGGCCGATGCGCTTTGCCTCGGTGATTTGCCAAGCGAAAAGTTCCTGCCAGCTCGCGCTCATGTAGGAGTGAGGGCCGGCGGGGATGCCGGGTTGGGCAACATCAAACAGAGTGACGCCACCGAGTCCGGCGCGTTTCATGGCTTCGAGTTCGCGTGTGATGCAGGCCTTGTCCACATTCCCATGCAGCCAGTGGCCCCAGACCCAGGGACGGGAGGAATCCGGAGGGTTGACGAAATCACGTTCTAACGAATCAAGCTGCGTGCCGGAGAAGCCGGATGAAATCAAAGCGAGGTGCAACGCTGCGGCGCAACGAAATTTTAAGAGAGGTGAGAAGATGCGTCGCATTGATTGGAGTGAGAGGAGTGGTGATTTCATCGAGTTTCCATCCGCAAAAGAGCGTGGGCGGAATGCCCACGCTCGCAGATGAATCACGGCTTGATTTTCAGAGTTTTGCGCTAGATCGAGTTAGGGATTCGAGACCTTGATGCGTGTGAAGAGCTTGGCCGCTGGTCCGCTGGTGATGGCGGTGGTCACGGTCACTACGCC
>JBEGOB010000187.1:0-4196 GCA_041182265.1 Verrucomicrobiota bacterium
TCGCCCATCAGGAATCGAAAACCCTCATCGAGATCGAGGGCGGCATCTACGTGAACGGTCGTCACAACCGCGGGGCGGGCTTCGCCGCCGATCTGGAAAAATACCTGGAAGCCACCTTGGCCGGATGGCAGGTCGTCCGCCTCGGGCCGAATGAGTTGACCGTGGAGTGCATCGGGCGTCTCGTTTCGCTGGTGCAGGGCGGCTGACTCCCGGCGCGGGCATCCTCCGCCAATCTTCCTCCAAAACGGGCAAAAAACCGCTCGGTTTACACCCAACTTTACACCTGGCCGACGTCCATCAAACGCTGGCCGATACGCAAAAATCCTATATTCTACTAGGGTTCCAGCCGCTCCACCCGTTCCAAATCTAGCAATTTCGACGCAAAAAAAGTGTAAAGTTGAAAAAGGCACCTTTCACAGGATTTGGATGGGGGTGGTGGGACCCAAGGACTTTGTCACCAACTTAAATAGATTTCCTGTTCATAATCAACAAGTTGCGGATTATTCAAACGCTCGTTTTGTCACCATTTCTGAGAGGAGTCAATTGGTTTCTATCTGAATTGCATACTAGGTAGTTGTTATTTTTTGGTAGATTTAAGTTAGTTGTCCGATAGGTATTATCTGTGCCTTGCTTTGTATTTGCAGATTTCAATGAATCGAACTTGACTTTTTCAGGTTGGTAGCGTTTAAGGAAGACTCCTATGAAGCTCTTACGCAAAATTCCATGATACCCCACGGACTCGCTCTAACTCTGATGATTGCTTCGATGGCAGTTCTCAACGCAGCAGAGGAAGTGCTTCCCGGGATGCTTTCCGCCCAAGAGGCTAAAGTGATGGTTGATGAAGAGGTGGATCTCGCGCTGAAACGTGAAAAGGAGCGCTTGGCTGAGATCAAGTCGGTGATGGCCATCCACGTCACGAAAAGCTCGCTGCCTTCACAGAAGGTCACCATGCGGCGGGTCGCGTCAAAACCATGGCCTGCTAGGCAGCCTGTTGAAATTCCTGATGGAGCGGTCGTCTGGACAGAGGAACAACGAGCCGCATGGCGGGATACCCAAGTGGAGTCACGGACGGTGATATTATCCGCCACGGTTTTCGATAGGAAGATTACCGAGCTTACATGGAGGAACGATGGTAAGGAGTTCACCGCGATCAGTAACATCGATTTCAATTATCTGGCTCCCATCATTGGTTTTGATAATGGCAAGACGCATTGGTCGGCCTTTTTCTTCGTAGAAAATGTGAAATCCGAAGAGCGGGAAAGAAGCGCCCGTCTCGCAAAGATCAACGGGTGGGAGCATGTCGCACGCACCATTCCGGATGCGAAGCTTCTTCAGTCGGACGCCGCCGATTATAAAATTTACGCGGACGACGCGGAGGACGTTCCTCTTGATCTAATCGCTGAACTTGACGCCTTGCATGAGCACTATGCTGCCAATGAAGAGGAACTCAAGGTTGCTTGGCAGCGCCGGGAGGCACTAAATGACGCACGCCGTGCTTGGGCGGAAGCAAATCCGGCGCAACCCAAAGATACCGTGATCAACTTCTGGCCCGTCCGAAGTCGCGCTCAGGCGAAAGACTGAACCGGACCCACGACGCTCATGACAGCACTCCGATTGCCACCTGTTTTGGCCCTGTTTACTTTGGCCGCCTCTCTCCATGCCCAACCAACAGGCAATTCCCTGAATGAGGGTATGACTATCGAGTATGATTCGGTCGAAGAAAGCTCGCTCCTTTCCTGGTGGGGGAGTCAGGGTCGGTTTTACTTCATCCAACAATCAGAAGACCTTACGCAATGGACTTTCATGCCAATTTTCGAGATCGGAGCGGACGATGTCATTTCGTGGGGTTTCAAATCAAACGCGCCCAAGTTGTTTTTCCGTGCCGCCCACACCTCCGACACGAACTCGGAATTGATGCAGGCCGACTACGACGAGGACGGACTGAGCACTTGGCGGGAATACGAAGAGGGCTCGCACCCCTTCAATCCGGACACTCATGGCGACGGTATTTTCGACGGCATTGCCCTCAAACTTGGTCTACCGATCAATCAACCTGAGATCCCAGAATCGGATCCCATGGACAGCACTCAACCGACGATCAGTCTCACCAGTCCCGCTTCCGCGGTTCCTCTTCCCTGAACCAGCTTTCACTCGTGATCCTAATGAGTCTCCGACTTCAGTTCATTTCAAGAACTTCAGCCTGTCGCCTTGGCTGGTTGGTGGCACTCGCCCTCATATTGGGCCAAGGCAAGTTGTCCGCGCTAGAAGAACTCCCATTCACCAAAAGTCTGGCGGAAAATCCCGGCACCGCGCAGCTGGCCGCCTTTCGTCCGCTTTCAGAGCCCCTCTGGCCGACCGATGAAAGTCCGACCAAGGCCCAGAACGTTGCCATTGAGACACTGCTCCGTTCTTTCGCCACTCTCCAACCCTTTGCTCCCGGCATCTTGCAACGTCTTGCGGAAGCAGAGGTGTATCTCAGCCAGCATCCGGCCTCGCCTTGGAATCCCTCGCTTCAACTGAACCTCGGCCTCATTTACTACCGCCAGGGTTTCTTTTCCCGCGCCCTTGATCACTTCCAGGCATCTTGGATCGGCCTCGAAGAACAGTCGCATCCACGCGCCAAGGCACTGGCGGATCGCGCCCTAGGGGAATACCTCATCCTCAATTCTAAGCTCGGACGAATGGAAATTCTCGGCCCTGTATTCGATTCCATAGCTGATCGTGAAATAGGCGGAGTTGCCACCGAGTTGCTCGCCGGTGCGCGTGCTGGACTTCATACCATGCGGGCCACGCCGGAAATTGCTTTCCGCTGCGGCCCGATGGCGCTCGACTGGATCTACCACTCGTTCGACCCGCAGCGCCCCAATCGCGAGATTCTCGTCGGTGCCCAATCCACCCATCAGGGAACCTCGCTTTGGCAAAACTATCAGTTGGCGCTCGATGTCGGCATCCCGCTGCGCCCCGCACGCCGGCAGGCCGGGGTTCCGCTTCCGCTACCCGCACTCGTGCATTGGAAAAGTGGCCATTTCGCCGCGATCACCGCCTTCAGGAACGGTCGCTATCGTGTTCAGGACGGCACCTTCGACGATGCCATGTGGATCACTCCAGAGGCGCTAGCCGATGAATCCAGCGGCGATTTCCTGATTCCGGATAACTCTGGCCCGCTGCCCGCTGGCTGGACCCTCCTTGATCAAGCCGTAGCTGAGGCGGTTTGGGGCCGTGGATACGTCACAGGTTACGATCCAGATGCCACCGGCCCTTGCGACAAGAAAATCGGTTGTCCGACTCCTGCTCCTCCTGGCATGGCCGTATGGAACGTCCATCTCATGGCAGTCAGCCTCAACATCGTCGATATCCCCCTGACTTATTCACCGCCTTTCGGCCCGGCACCCGACTTCACTGTCACCTACAATCAACGCGAAGCCAATCACCCGTCGGTGTTTGCCTATCCGAACTTCGGCCCCAAATGGACCGCTGGATGGATCTCCGCGATCATCGATGATCCAAACGACGAGTATGAGAATGTCAGTCACTATCTCGCTGGAGGCGGCGCACACACTTATAGAGATTACGACGACGCCACCGGGGAATACGTGCGCCAGTTCAAATCCATGGGGGTTCTCAAGCGCACCAGCCCCACGGCCTATTCCCTAAATTATCCGGATGGCAGCAGCGAAATCTTCGCTTCACCGGATGCATCCACGGTGTGGCCAAGGCGTGTTTTCATGACCTCCCGCATTGATCCCCAGGGAAACGCACTCACCTTCACCTGGAACAGCGGTGGCCAGCTCACCCATATTCGCGACAGCCTGAACCAAGCCACTATCCTTTCTTATGATCATCCGACCGATCCTCTCAAAATCACCAAACTCACAGATCCATTCAATCGCGAAGCCAGCTTTGAATACGATGGCTCCAACCGTCTCAGGCTGATCACCGACCCGGTGGAAATTGAGTCTGAGTTCACCTATGGCACCGGTGATTTCATTGATGTCCTAACCACTCCTTACGGGGAAACCCACTTCACGGCCGGGCAAACCTTCGATTTTCCTCAGGTCGAATTTGCCAGTGACACCCGCAGGTGGATCGAAATCACCGATCCCATGGGCCTGAAGCAGCGGGTTGAATATCGGCAGCTCGCCCCCGGCATCTCATCCGAAGATCACCTGTTCCCCACTCCACGTGGTGACTGGCCC
>JBEGOB010000188.1:0-8927 GCA_041182265.1 Verrucomicrobiota bacterium
GCGAGCGCAAACTCGACTCGCTCGAGTCCGGTGATGAAGTCGATCCCGGCGTCATCAAGGAAGTGAAGGTGTTTATCGCCGCCAACCGGAAGCTCTCCGTCGGTGATAAAATGGCAGGTCGTCACGGAAACAAGGGCGTTGTCGCCACCATCGTTCCGGAAGAGGATATGCCGTATCTCTCGGATGGAACTCCGGTTGATATCTGTCTAAACCCGCTCGGTGTGCCATCGCGGATGAACGTCGGTCAGGTGCTCGAAACTCACCTCGGCGTCGCTGCCAAGGCACTCGGCTTCAAGGTTGCTACCCCGATTTTCGACGGTATCAAAGAAGAAGTCATTTGGGATTTCATGTCCAAAGCCAAGAAGGTGGACGGCGTGAAATGGGTCGGTGACAACGGCGAACTCCGCGAACGCCGTCCCGATGAGAAGGAAACTCCGGGTTACACTTGGATCGGCGATGGCAAAGACGGCACGACCGGTGGTAAATCGACTCTCTATGATGGTCGCACCGGCGAGGCTTTCCACAATCCAGTCGTGGTTGGCATGATTTACATCTTGAAACTCGGTCACTTGGTTGCCGACAAGATCCACGCCCGCGCAGTCGGTCCTTACTCGCTTGTCACCCAGCAACCGCTCGGTGGTAAGGCGCAATACGGTGGCCAGCGTTTCGGGGAAATGGAAGTTTGGGCGCTCGAAGCTTACGGCGCCGCTTACACCCTGCAGGAATTGCTCACCGTCAAGTCCGACGACGTGCAAGGCCGCACTCGAATCTACGAGGCAATCGTCAAAGGCGATAACAACCTCGAAGCCGGAACGCCTGAGTCGTTCAACGTCCTCATCAAGGAAATGCAATCCCTCGGTCTTGATGTCCGTCCGGGTCGCAAGGGTTCCACCCATGGCTCCGGCATGACCGGTGGCTTGGATGATTACTCCCTGGATGATCTCACCCTGTAATTTCAAACGCGAACCCTAACCTGACCTAAATTTACAACATGAGTGTCGATACCAACCTTCGCGAACTATTCGGCGTGGACGAGCGCCCAGAGGCATTTGACCAAGTCTCCATCACCGTCGCATCTCCGGAAATCATCCGTTCTTGGTCCAAGGGCGAGGTGAAAAACCCGGAAACCATCAACTATCGGACCTTCAAGCCCGAAAAAGGTGGTCTCTTCTGCGAGCGGATCTTCGGACCCACCCGCGACTGGGAATGTGCCTGCGGAAAATACAAGCGCATCAAGCATAAAGGTGTGATTTGCGACCGTTGCGGCGTGGAAGTGACTCTGAGCCGCGTCCGTCGCGAACGCATGGGCCACATCGAACTGGCCGTGCCGGTTTCCCACATTTGGTTCTACAAGTGCATGCCTTCCCGAATCGGCCTCATGCTCGACATGAGCGCCCGCCAGCTCGAGCGCGTGATTTATTATGAAGATTATGTCGTCACCGATCAGGGCAACACCGCCCTTGAAGTCGGCCAACTCCTCACTGAAAATGAACTGCGTGAGGCGGAAGACACCTATGGCGACGGATCTTTCCAAGCCAGCATGGGAGCTGCCGCGATCCAAGAGCTTCTCCGCCAGTGCGATCTTCCTTCCTTGATCGTTTCTCTCGAAGAGGAACTCGGGACCACGCGTTCCAAGCAGAATAAGAAGAAGCTCTCGAAGCGTCTGAAAATCACCCAAGGCTTCCATCAGTCGAAGTCACGCCCGGAGTGGATGATCCAAACGGTGCTTCCTGTGATCCCGCCGGACTTGCGTCCGCTGGTGCCACTCGAAGGCGGCCGTTTCGCCACTTCCGACCTGAACGATCTCTACCGCCGCGTCATCAACCGCAACAACCGCCTCAAGAACCTCCTGCTCCTCAAAACGCCGGAAGTCATCATCCGCAACGAAAAGCGGATGCTCCAAGAAGCGGTGGATGCCTTGTTCGACAACGGTCGTCACGGTCGTGCTGTCACGGGTGCTGGCAACCGTCCGCTCAAGTCGCTCTCCGACATGCTCAAGGGCAAGGGTGGGCGTTTCCGTCAGAACCTTCTCGGAAAACGCGTCGATTACTCCGGACGTTCCGTCATCGTCGTCGGTCCCGATCTCAAGCTTGGTCAGTGCGGTCTTCCCAAGAAGATGGCGCTCACCTTGTTCGAGCCATTCATCATCCGTCGCCTCAAGGAGCTTGGCTACTGCCACACCGTGCGCTCGGCCAAGAAGATGATCGATCGCAAGACCACCGAAGTTTGGGACATTCTCGCGGAAGTCACCAAGGGTCACCCGATCCTTCTCAACCGCGCGCCGACTCTTCACCGTCTTTCGATCCAAGCTTTCGAGCCGAAACTCATCGAAGGTGAGGCCATCCGCGTTCACCCGCTCGTTTGTACCGCTTACAATGCGGACTTCGACGGTGACCAAATGGCCGTCCACGTTCCGCTCTCGATCGAGGCGCAGATGGAGTGCCGCCAGCTCATGCTCGCGCCAAACAACATCTTCTCGCCAGCATCCGGTCGTCCCGTGACCGTCCCCACTCAGGACATCATTCTCGGCACTTACTACCTCACCTGGGCCGGCATCCGCACTCAGAAGGATCGCGAAAAAGAGGAGCACATGCCTCTCTTTGAAAACGCATCTGAAGTGGAATTCGCCCTCGCTGCTGGAAAAATCGACTATCACCAGTGGATCCGCATTCGCAACCCCGACCACGGCAAGGACTCGGTCTTTGGCTACAAGGGTGAGGATCTCACCGAAAAGGATCTCAACGAACTCACCCCGCTCGAGCAAGCGCTCCGTCTGGGCAAGATCATCGAGACCACTCCGGGACGCGTCCGTTTCAACGAAATTTGGCCTTCTGGCGTCGGTTTCATCAACCACAACGTCGGCAAGAAGCAAATCGGCGACATCATCTGGCGCTGCTACCAGGTTTCTGGCAAGCCCAAGACCGTTTTGGTCCTGGATGAGCTGAAAAACCTCGGTTTCCGCGAAGCAACCCGCTCCGGAACCTCCATCGGTATCGTTGACATGGTCATTCCTGAAGAGAAGACCGAAGTCATCGCCAAGGCCTACGAGGAAGTCGAAAAAGTCACGAAACAGTATCGCAACGGTGTCATCACCGACGGCGAGCGCTACCAGAAAGTCGTGGACGTCTGGACCCAAGCCACCGACACCATTGCCAACGCGCTCTATCGCAAGATCGAGTTCAACGAGGGCAAGAAAAAGGCATCGCCACTCTTCATGATGGTCGATTCCGGTGCGCGGGGTAACAAGTCCCAGATCAAGCAGCTCGGCGGCATGCGCGGACTGATGGCCAAGCCTTCCGGCGAAATCATCGAACGTCCGATCATCTCGAACTTCCGCGAAGGTCTCTCGGTGCTCGAATACTTCATCTCCACTCACGGAGCGCGTAAAGGTCTGTCCGACACCGCTCTGAAGACTGCGGACTCCGGCTACATGACCCGTAAATTGGTCGATGTTGCCCAAGACGTGATCGTCTTCAAGCAGGATTGCGGAACTGCGAACGGCATCACCGTTGCTGCCATTTATGATGGCGACGAGGAGTCCGCCTCGCTCTCCACCCGCATCTACGGCCGTGTTTCCTGCGAGCAAATCAAGGATCCCGTCACTGGAAATATCCTTGTGGAAGTGGACGACGTCATCAACGAGGTCCAAGCCCGCTCGATTGAAAATATCGGCGTTCTCAAGCTCAAAATTCGCTCGGTTCTCACCTGCGAAGCTGAGCGTGGCTGCTGCGCAAACTGCTACGGCCTCAACCTTGCGACGGGCCTGCCCGTCAAAATCGGGGAAGCCGTCGGAATCATCGCCGCTCAATCGATCGGCGAGCCCGGAACGCAGCTTACCATGCGGACCTTCCACGTTGGTGGCGTTGCTGCTGCGACGTTCAAGCAGCCGATCATCAAGGCGAAGAACACCGGCCGCATCGTCTATAAGGACATGCGCACGGTGCAGGACGTCGATGGTCACTGGGTGGTTCTCAACAAGAACAGCACGATTTCGATCCGTGACAAGGAAGGCCTTGAGCTTGAAAGTCACATGATCGTCATCGGTTCCGTGATTTCCGTGAAGGATGGCGAGGACGTCAAGAAGGGCGACACCGTCGTCACTTGGGATCCATACAACGTGCCGATCCTCACCGAGAAAAACGGCAAGGTTGAGCTCCGTGACATGATTTCCGGCATCACCGTGACCAATGAAACGGACAAGGAAACCGGCAAAAAGGGCATGGTCGTCACCGAGCACAAGGAAGACCTTCATCCGCAAGTCGTCATCATCGATGAGAAGACCAAGGAAGTGAAGGCAAGCTACTCCATCCCCGTTGGCGCCCACCTTTCCGTCAAGGAAGGTCAAGTCGTCACCGCTGGAACGCAGATTGCCAAGACTCCGCGGAAAGTTGCACGCACCAAGGACATCACCGGGGGTCTTCCACGGGTGGCTGAGCTTTTCGAAGCCCGCAAGCCCAAGGATTCCTGCGTCATCGCGAAAATCGAAGGTTCTGTGTCTTACGGCGGCAATGTTCGCGGCAAGAAAAAGGTCATCGTCACCCACGCTGAGACGGGTGAGCAAATCGACCACCTTGTCCCGATGGGCAAGCACGTCGTTGTCACCGAAGGCGACGTCGTGAAGCGCGGCGACCAAATCACCGAAGGCCCCGTGTCGCCGGAAGATTTGCTCGAAGCTTGCGGAGCCCAAGAGTTGCAAGAGCACTTGGTCAACGAAGTTCAGTCGGTTTACCGCGTCCAAGGCGTGGAAATCAATGACAAGCACATCGAGGTGATTGTCCGTCAAATGCTGCGCAAGGTGAAGATCACGGATCCAGGCGATGCCGACGAATACCTTTGGGGCGATCAAGTGGACCGCTCGAACTTCAAGCGCATCAACGCGGAAATCATCGCCAACGGTGGTAAGCCTGCGGAAGGTGAGCCGGTGCTGCTTGGCATCACCAAGGCTTCGCTTGAGACGGATTCGTTCATTTCCGCAGCTTCCTTCCAGGACACCACCCGTGTTCTGACGGAAGCCGCAACATTGGGCCGCGTGGATTACCTCAGCGGCTTCAAGGAAAACGTCATCATGGGTCACCTCATCCCCGCCGGCACTGGATTCCATCATCACCGCGATGCGGAGTTCGAGTTCACCGTCGAGGAGCCAGAGCCAATCGTCATTCCGAAGGAAACCTTCGAGGACGACGAGGACGCTGCAACCGCATAATCCTCCATCTCACTCACAATCAAGCCCCGGCACGCCAACGCGAGCCGGGGCTTTTTTGATGCCCGCGCATACGGCCGGAATGTGCGTCGCACCGTCGATTTTTGAATGCAAAAATAGCAACTCCGACCGTCCGTTGAGTTCAGATCGGCCGGCGAAGTTGATGGCTGCCGCAGGAGGGAAGGGACATCCTGATGAAAATCTCCCGCCCGCGAGGCTTTACTTCCACCCCGGCTCTCCTCCATCTTTTCGCCCTTTCCGGATTCACTGGAAAGCTCCTTAGACTGCCCGCGACCCATGACTGCCGCCGAGATCCGCCAAAGCTTCCTTGATTTCTTCCAAGAGAAACAGCACACCATCGTCCCATCCGCCTCGCTGCTTCCGCAGTCGCCCGGCCTGCTGTTCACGAACGCTGGGATGAACCCCTTCGTCCCGTATTTCCTCGGCGTGGAAAAAGCCCCCTACGATCCGCCGCGCGCTGCGGACACCCAGAAGTGCATTCGCGCCGGCGGCAAACACAACGACCTCGAGGACGTCGGCTACGACACCTACCACCACACGTTTTTCGAAATGCTCGGAAACTGGTCGTTCGGAAACTATTTCAAAAAGGAAGCCATCGCCTGGGCATGGGAACTCGTCGTCGAGCGTTGGGGCCTCCCCGCGCACCGTCTCTACGCCTCGGTCTATGCGCCGAAAGAAGGCGATCCGGGCAATTTCGACCAAGAAGCTTACGACATCTGGGCCGCTCTCTTCGTTTCCAAAGGCTGCGATCCCGCCATCCAAATCGTCCACGGCAATGTGAAGGACAATTTTTGGATGATGGGCGAAACCGGCCCCTGCGGTCCCTGCTCCGAGCTCCACGTCGATCTCACGCCCGAGGGCAATCCCGTCACAGGGCGCAACCTCGTCAACAACGACTCCGACCTCTGTATCGAGATCTGGAACCTCGTCTTCATCCAATACAACGCCGAGGCCGACGGCACCTTCCGCGAACTCCCCGCCAAACATGTTGATACCGGCATGGGCTTCGAGCGCGCCTGCTCGATCATCCAAAATACCAAGGGCTTCACCGACTTCTCGAAAAAGCCTAGCAACTACGCCACCGACGTCTTCCAACCGATCTTCCGAAAGTTAGAAGAACTCAGCGGGAAAACCTACGCCAACATCTACCCCGAGCTCGGTGCCGACCGTTCCCTCTTCACCGAGGAAATGAAAACCGCCATCGCCTTCCGCGTCATCGCCGACCACTTGCGGACTCTATCATTCTCCATCGCCGACGGCATCATGCCCGGCAACAATGGTAGAAACTACGTTCTCCGTAGAATCCTCCGCCGTGCTGTTCGATATGGTCGTCAGTTAGGATTCTCCGGAGATAAACCGTTCTTCGGCGCGCTTGTGGAAACGCTCGTTGGCGAAATGGGCGGAGTTTTCCCAGAGTTGAAAAATCGCCAAGAAGTGGTTCGGCAGACGTTAGAACAGGAAGAAGCGAGCTTCAATCAGACGCTGGATCGGGGATTGAAACGTTTTGAGGAGGCGATGACTGACATCTCTAAAAATGAGCTTTCGGGTGATGTTTCCTTTGAACTTTACGACACCTTTGGCTTCCCCATTGACCTCACAGAACTCCTTTGTTCCGAGCGAGGTCTGACGGTTGACATGCAGCGCTTCGAGGCACTCATGGCCGAGCAACAAGAACGCTCGCGCGCTGCGCAGAAATCCAACATCGTTCGCGCTCTCGATATTTCTTCAGAGGCTATCACCGAATTTCTCGGCTTCGACGCCGACGAAACTGAGGCCACTATTCTCGAAATCCACCCGCAGGAAGACGCGCTTTTTGTCATCACTGATAAGACCGTTTTCTACGCCGAGATGGGTGGGCAGGCCGGCGACACTGGCACTCTAACCATCGATGGGATCGACATCCCTGTCACCGGCACTCAACAAATTGGCAAAGCTCGTGCTCTGATCATCCCACAATCTGAAATTTCAAATCTGAAATCTCAAATGGCTGCAGGCACTCAAGTCACTCTGCGCATCGACTCCGCCCGCCGCCGCCCGATCGAGGCCCATCACACCGCCACCCACCTTCTTCACTGGGCCTTGCACGAAGCCGTCTCCAAAGACGCATCCCAGCAAGGCTCGTCCGTGGACGAAAATCGCCTGCGTTTCGACTTCAACAGCGCTCCTCTAACATCCGAGCAAATCACCGCGATGGAGGAAATGGTCAACGGTGCCATCAAGCAGGACATGGCCGTTTCCTGGACTGAGGTCAAACATGCCGACATCAAGGGTCGCGCCGACATCATGCAATTCTTCGGCGACAAATACGGCGAAGTCGTCCGAGTCGTGGAAATCGGCGGCAAACGCAACGCTCTCGACGGTTACTCCATGGAACTTTGCGGCGGCACTCACGTCCGCAACACCAGCGAGATCGGCCTTTTCAAGATCAAATCCGAGGGCGCCATCGCTTCCGGTGTCCGCCGCATCGAAGCAGTTTGCGGCGAGGCTGCATGGGCTTATCTCAATGAATCCGTCGAGAAATGGAGCCACGAACTCAAAGCCGCCCGCGCCAAACTCACTGCCGCTAACGAAAAGCTAAGCTCTCTTGGTGAAGAACCCGTCACCGTCAACGAGTTCCCGTATATCATGGGAGCCATGCTCGTTGAGCGCGCTGATATTTCTCAAATCAATGCTGTTTTCGCGCATGGCCAGCGCACGCTCGAAGAAACCCAACAAGCCGCAATCGAGGCTGAGAAGCGCATCAAAAAAATCCAGTCTGCCCAAGCCGCCGCTCTCGCCGACGAGTCTCTGGCAGAACTCATCGATTCCGCCACGCAAGAGGGCAAGCCCATTATCGCGTCCTTCGAGTCCGACGCCTCGCTGCTCCAAGAACTCCAGAACGGCCTCCGCAAAAAGCAATTCGCCGGCCCGGCATTGCTGGTTGTCGATGATGGGGAAAAACTTCACCTCGCCACCCACTGCGGTCCGGATGCTCTAGCAGCCGGTTTGAAAGCCGGTGATATCCTCCGCGATCTAGCAGCCCTCGCCGGCGGCAAAGGCGGTGGTAAGCCGGACCAGGCGAGAGGAGCTGCGCCGGATCGGTCGAAATTGGAAGCGCTCAAAATCGCTGCTGCCCAACTCTTCATCCATCGGTGAAATTCATCGCGCTCGCCTGTTTGGTTTGGCTCGCCTTGCTAACTTTTTCGGTTGCTGGTGAGTCACCCAAGCATGAATTCTCGATTGTGATCGAAGGCGTAAAGTGTCGAGTCACACCCTATAAGCCGACAACTCCCATCATCCTTGATCCGCTGGTGGCTAAGGATTTCCGTCCGAAATCCCAGCTTATCCTCGCGATCCTGCTCACCAAGTCGGATATTTCATCGCATTTGAGCGATGAAGAACTGATCAAATTCAGCGGGGGGAAGTTCGACAAGGAGGCACTCGAGCAGCACCGCTCAAGAATGAAGGAGATGTATGCCCTCACGGGGCCCGCCGCGGCAGACAATCCATGGAAGGGAATGAAATATGCGGTCGAGCAGACATTTCTCGTTGAGTCGGAACGTGGCAAGTTTCTAGTCTATCAACTCTCCACGCATGGCGCAAAAGACATCTCCGGAAAACTCAGCGGGAGCATCAAAAATATCGATGGAACATGGATGATTGGCGGCGAAAAGAGCGAGGAAGGCCAAAAATTTCAAGGCGCGATGGTGCAGCTTGTCCCGCAGGA
>JBEGOB010000189.1:0-9302 GCA_041182265.1 Verrucomicrobiota bacterium
CCGGGCGGTGGAAACGCTACACCGGATAGCTGGTAGGCAGTCATCCCGCCGGATCCGACACCTGGATCCAGTCGGACATCGTCCAGGTTGCCGGTCCACTGGTTCATCCCGCGCATGAGGAGGAAATAGTCGGCGCGCCTTGCCCTTGGCAGATCCACCAAGTAGCTGCGGCTGCTTGAGATTCCGTTGTTAGCGTTGGTGCCCCACCAGACTTGGGAAGCAATCGAGGTGGCAGAATCGATCTCCACGTCGAAACGAAGGGTGTTGTGGACCGCCGTATCAGGAAGTAGAGGACGGCTGGCGGTGATCATGTTGCTCCAGGTCATGTAGGGATCCCCGCCCGTCGCGGTGCTGCGGAAAGCGGCACGCGCGTCGGCATTGACGGGGAATTTCGAAGGGTTCGCCGCGAAGTCCTGGATCCGCAGGGTGTTCCCCGTGGCGCTGGCCACCAATTCCGCGTAATCGACCTTGAAAATGACGCCCTGATGGCCGCTCGGGACCGGGTCCAAGCTGAGGCTTTTCAGGTTTCCCGTCCATCCGGCTACGGGAAACGTGTAGTCCGCCCATGCGCCAGGGACCACGGACTGCGGAGCGGCATCCCCCGCAGCCGAGTCAGTTAGATAATGGAGAGCCGTGGTTCCGCTGGCTGTAGCGCTGAGCCACATCCTGACGCGCACTTGGTCGTAGCCGGCGGTCGGGATGGTCTGGCCGATGTTGAGATTCGGCAGCGAGAACGATGGCGCGTCACCGATGACTTCGGCAACCAGATACCCGTCCGAACTCAACTGATTGAGCGAGGGATAGCTGTTGTTGAAATCCGCGATCATCACCGGGTTCGCTTCCGGCGCGGCGGCGGCAAATGTGACGAACGAATGGAGATAGCAGAAATAGCGGGCGAGATGACGCATGGTGGCGAGTGGCGCGCAGGCGGATTTAAGCTGCCAGAGCGATCCGGGCGATGATCGGAGTGGGGGTGGATCGAACACCCCCATCCGATCGATTTTAGCTATCAGGGTGTGAACGGGATCTCGATTTTGACCCGGGCGAATTTCCTCGGCGCGCCGCCGGAGGCCACGATCACGGTGACGTCATCCGGCGCGCTGGCGTTGTCCACGACGGTGACCGGTGGTCCTGTGATTTCTCCGTTAGGGACGGAGATGACAGCCCATGGCGCTTGCAAGGTGGTGCTGCTCTCGACCGACACGGCGTAGGCCTCGGCGGCGTCCGCGCGCTGGAACGTCACGACTAGGTCGCCGCTGATGTTGCGAGTGATTGCGGGTTGCACGGCATCGCTGGAATCGTCCGGCGCACTGCCGGTTAGGAATTCCAGGCCGTTGTTGATTCCGTCGTTGTCGAAGTCCACATCCGGGGCGCGGTTGGATCCGGTGATCAATGGATAGGCGACGAGCCAATTTTCATAGGGAGGAACCGCCACGCCCGCAGTGTAAACGAGTTCAAGATTGTTGCCGGTTTTCTGCACCGCCCAGGTTCCGGAGCCGGTGGTGAAGGCGCTGGCATCCACCACGATACCCGCGGGATCGGCCGAGGCGAGGGTGCCGCTGGCGCTGAGAATCGTGAAGGTTTTGTCAACTTCGGTGAAGTTGGCGAGGCTGCTTTCCCCGATCACGACCACCAGCGGATCGGCGGCGGTTCCGTTATTGGTGAAGTTCGGAACGCTGAGACTCGGGGCGGCATTCCAGTCCTTTACGGTCCAGGCGAATTTGGAATCAGTGGCGGCCGTGACATTTCCGCCAAGTGTTCCATCGCCGCCGAGTCCGGCGTTGGCGGAAACGATGACCGCGCCGGTGGAGAGGGTGTTGTCTCCATCGACCACAAGATTTCCGACCTGCACGGCGGTGGCACCAGTATAACTGCTGTCACCGGCGAGGGTGAGCGTGCCAAGGCCTGACTTCGTTAGGCCGCCACCGGTCGAGACGGCGTCTTCGAGGAGGCCTGCCATCGCGGCAACGTCGAAGCCGTTGGAGTCGATCGTGATTCCGCCATCGAGCACATAAGTGGTGACTCCATTGTCACCACCCTCGATCCAATCGACCGTGTTAGTCGCAGTGGCTTTCAGGATTCCGCCATCGAGGTTGAGACTGCTGGTTCCCGTGCTGACGTTATGGATTTTTCTGGCAGCTAGCGTGCCTCCATTGAGGTTGACAGTGGCGGAACCGGTGGCGGAGCCGCCAATGCGGATGAGGCCGGGTGTGGTCACCACCGAAGTCGCGTCGATGGTCAAGGTGCCAGCGGAGGTTCCGCGCGCCATGAGCAGTTCGCCGGCGAAGGAGAGGGTGGAATTGTTCAATACCAACGCGCCACTTCCGCCATTCCCGATGCTGGTATAGAACGGAGCGTTCCAGGTTGCGCTATTGAGGATGACGGTGCTGCCACCATCGATCTGAACACCGCTATCCGTCGCTGTGATGTCGCTGTGGGCGATGGTGACGCCCTCGACGTAAATGTTGCCGCCGTTGGTATCGAAGGCGAGATTTGCAGCGCTTAGTGTCAAGGTGCTGTTGCCGCTGGCGCTTGTATCGTGGATGTATTTTCGCTTCGTTCCGTCGAGTTTGATTTGTGAGAGCGTTTGATCGAAACCATTGAGATCGAAGAATGCTCCGGCACCTTCAGGAGTTGCAGTCCCCCAGATTGCGTTCATGCGCAGCATCTTGGTGGTCGCCAAGCGGTCGTCTCCACCGAGGCGGAGATGAGTTTGCGCGCCGGAATCCGAGAGAAGATCGGTCTGACCGTCGAGGGAAGAGGCTCCGTTGAGGATGAATCGTTGCACGTGGCTGATATCGGCGCCGCCACCCCACAGTTCGAGCGTGCCAGTCCCGGAGATGTCCCCATCAAGGGATAAATCGCTTTTTGCCGAAAAGATTCCGATCCGGGAGGTCGCGCCAAGTGAGATGGGACCGGCCAGAGTGCCGACTAGATTATCGGTGTTGATATAAATCGCCCCGTAACCGGCGTTAGAGCCCACCGTCGGCCCCCTGCCGGAGATCGTCCATGAGGCGGCGGTGGTTGTTCCTTGGCCGTCCGAGCCGGCGCGGCGGACCCGGCCACCCGAATTGACCAACACGCTGGCACCGGCGACCGCGTTGTCGTGGTCGAGATCGAGCCAGGTATTCGCATCCACGGTGAAGGTGCCGGTGTAGCCGCTGCTATCGGACTTGAGCACGATTTGGCCGGGTTTATCGGTAGAAATTGCAGGAACCACGCCTTTGGTGGTTAGACCGGCGCTGCCGCTCAAGCTGCCGGTGATTTCAAGAGAACGGTTGATAGCCCCGGTATCGAGAATGGATGCCGCACTCACGGTGACGCCGTCGGGTGCGTAGAGTTTCGCAGTATCCGTGGTTGCGCCGGTGCCGTCTTGAATCACCTGGCCACCAGCAAGGGTGAGCTGGCGCACCATCACGCCGCCGCTCGCTTTACAAAGCAGGCTACCACCGGTATCGACGGATAGAGCAGAGCCGCCAAACCCGAGATAGGAGGTGCCGGCTTGGGTCCGCAGTTGGTTGGTACCGGTGAAATAGTTGCTTGCCGTCGTAGGGGCGGCAAGGCTGTCCCAGCCGCCAGCCGTGTTCATCGAGGTTAATCCAACCGCGTCGCTGGCGGTGAGGGTGACATCCGTGAACGACGCGGGTTGATAGTGATAGACCCGCACATAGTCGAAGGAGACATTCTTGGGGAAACCGACCGAAGTCGGGTCGAGGCGCAGTTGGTTGAGGTCCTTCACCCCGCCGGAGAAGGTGATCCGAACGACATGCGGGAGATTGTCCTCAGGAACGTTGATCGCCTTGGATTTCCCACCCACGACAGGGCCGCCGTAGTCGCCCCAGAAAACCGTGCCGCCACCCACTGCCGCGCCAAGGCGATTGATCGTGACGCTGAACTCGAGAATGGTGGAATAACCGAGCGGGAGGGCGGTGAAGGCGTTGTTCAGGAGTTGCGGGTCGTTGTTGGTAGCGCCGCCGGAAATCACACCGCCGGCCACCGTGAGCGTGCCCAAGCCCGATCCGGTCCAGCCTTCGGCATCGCCGTCTGTATTGAATTCCCAAGCCTTGACCAACGTATGGGTGGCGGGCACCGCGCCGGGATCGATTTGCGTCGTCTGGGCGACGAGGTTGCCGGAGGTGAACACGCCGCTGACGCCCAGCAGGAGTGAAAAGCGATTGGATTTGGTAGTTTTCATGGATTTTTAGGTTAATGGACCGTGGGGGTTTTCAGGAAATGCCAAGTAAATTAGGATTTAAGCTTCGAAATAAATGATAGGGCGGATCCACCGCGTGGATCAATGGCTGGAAATAGTCATTTACCGCGCCATCTAGCCAAAACGGCCGGGAGATCTATAAGCCTCTCCGGCGGCGAAGCAAGGCGAGCATGCCCAGTCCACCGATCAGCGCACCACCCGGCTCCGGGACAGCGGTGTAGGTGAGAGTGAGATCGTTGCCAGTTTGTCCGATCGTCCAATTCCCACCTTCTTGACTGGTGAAGCCGCTGGTGTTGAGAGTCCAGTTGGCGGCATCGAAGCCGGTGATACCGGTGCTGGAGAGTAGCGTCCAAGAGCGATCGATCTCACTAAAGTCTGGCGCATCGCCTCCGATATTTCCAGCGGTGAGTGATAAAATGTTCAACACATAGCTCCCCGAGCCGCCGGTGAGGTTTAGCGAGTTGCCAAGGGCGATCAAATCGAAGTTGCCACCAGCGGTGGTGCCGGTGAAACTATTGATTTCCCAGTCATAGCTGAACGAGCTCCATGTTTGCGATGGCGTAAAAGACAAGGTTCCCGGGCTGTTGCCGGGCGATAAGGTGTCGCCCAAATTATCCAAGACTACGGCGGTGCCAACCGTGCCGCTGCCGCCAAACACGGAACGGTTAGATATGGTATTGCCACTCAGGACAGGTGCCACGGCAAGGGTGGTGCTGCTGTTATAGATCAATTTCGCGCCTGCCGCCACCGTCACTCCGCTGCTGGTGTTGATGCTGCCGATTGAGGAAATTTCGACTGCACCTTGATCAATGATCGTGGCGCCGGAGTAAGTGTTGGAATTGGTGAGAGTCAACTTGCCGTCGCCGGACTTGGTGAAGCCGTTGGACCCCGAGAAATCCGAGATTGCCGCATCGACCGTGGCGTTGTTGCCATTGGTATCGATCACATTGTTGGCCGCAGCGCCGGAGAGCTTCATGGGTGTGGATGAGGAAACCCAACTTGCGGCCGGGCTGGCACCGACCTTCAGCGTGGATAGGCCCGAGCCGCCGGCGAGGATGAGCGTGCCGGTGCCGGTGACGCCCTTGCTCTGGAGGGTGGTGCCGCCCGCGTTAGCGCTGCCGATGATTTCCAGGCTGGTGCCGGCTCCGATATTGGCGCTGCTGCCCGCACCGATCTGGTTGACCGTCACGTTCTTAATCAGCAGCGCACTTCCCGTTAGGGCTCCCACATCGATGGAATTTGACGTAGCGGTGAGGTTAAGCGTGCCGCCCAACTCGGCGCCGCCGTTGGCGGTGCTCAACCCGCCCCAGACCACCTTGCGGTCGGCACCCAATGCCGTGGTCGCCAAGCCGACGATGGTTTGGGTGGTGCCTTGCAGTTCGAGATAGGATGCGTTGTAGGCTGAAGTCGTCCCCGTGCCGGTCTTCAGGGGGCCACGGACGGTCCCTGCCGTGGTGGCCCAGTTTTCGTCAAGTTGCACGGTGGTGGTTTCCGGCAGGGCATCGGTGATGCCCATCTGAAGGAGAGTGGAGGAACCAAACTGAGAGGTCACCCGCGTGAAACCGTCATAATCGTTGCCAGCATTATTCAAAACGAAGCGCTGCTTGTTGTCGAGACCACCGCCACCGCTCCAGAGGTAGAGGTCATCGGCCGCGCCGCCAGCGGTGCCGGTGATTTTACCATTGAAGACATTGTAGCCATAGTTCGAGAAACGGCCGAAGCGCGTCGCTTCGCTGATGGTGACCGTGCCATTGAAATTATAGCGGGCGTTGCTACTGGTGGTCAATACGCCCAGACTGTTAGTCCCGCCCACGCCGGTGCTAGACTGACCGAGACCACTGACAAAGATATCATTGCTGATGGTGTGAATGCCGTTGCTGGCTGTGCCGGAACCAAGGCTGACCTCATTGTTTCCGGTCCCTGATGTCGGACTGGCGTTGAAGCCGAGTTGCGCCCCGGCCCCCACGTTATAAACTCCGCTGACCGTGGGGATGAAACCGAAGGTCAGCCCGGCGGTTTTGCCGGAACTGGTCGAGGCGGCGCTTACATTGACATCGCCGGTGACGGTGAGGCTGCTTCCTGCCGTCGCATTTCCGATGCGCAGCAAACCATCGCTCCCGGTCTTGTTAAAATCCCCCGCCGCCATGGTCCAGGCTTGCGCGGTATTTTGAAAAATCCCGCCGGCCGCGACCTGAACTGTGTTAGAGATCAAGGTGATGGCATTCGCATTGAACTGCACAAGGCCGGCACCGGCGGTTTTGGCTGACCAGTTGTAGGACACACCGCTGGACGCGCCAAAAGCAAGCGTCCCGGCCGTGACCGTATTCAGGTTGGCGGAACCGGTCGTATAGTTAGAAACAGTGCCACTGAGGGTGAGAGTGGCGGATCCCGCCTTGGTCAAGCCGCTGGCCAGATCCACGGGCGCATTGATCGCCATAGCGGCGTTGGCGGTGATCGTCGGGTTGGTGCCGGCGAAGCTCAGCGTGCCGCCGGAGCCCGTATTTAGAGTGAATGTCTGATCCCCACTGGCACCCGTGTCATTGTAGGTTAGTTGATGGATCGTCTTGCTGCCATCGAGAGTGAAGATGGCGGCGCTGAAGTCCTTGCTGATAGTCGCAAAAGTCGTGCTGTCCCAAATTGCCGTCTCGTTCCAGCCTAAAGCCGTGTCCAAACCGAGGCTGCCTCCCGTGGTGCCCTGCCAAATGATCGTGGAGTCCGCCACGGCCTTGCCTGTGAAGCAGAACGGGGCGCAGACGATGCCGAGCAAGACGAATGGATAGGAACGGGATTTCATGATGAGGGTGAGTTGGAGGGTTTTGTGGTCTTTTTGAGGGGCGGTGGCTGCAAACTTTCTGTTACAATTCACTTTCAGGCTATCGATATGGCACCAAGCCGTCCATGGCTGGAAATAGCTATTTCTACGCCGCCGACTTACCGGAGCATTTGGATTCATTTAGTGACCTTGAGGCGGGCAAAGATCCGGGTGGAGCCGTTTCTGGGAATGCTGACTTCCACGGTATCCGCGGGGGTCCCGTCCGTGATTCGAATTTCGGCATTACCGCCTGCAATGGCTGTCGTCCAAGGAGCAATGAGGTCCTCGTCGAATTCCACAAGCGGAAGAAGATAGGCCGCGGCGTCGCTGCGGATGTAAGTGACAACGAGTTGGTCGCCACGGGTCTGCACGGTGGGTAACAGATAGGTGGAGTTGGCGTGCGGATGGTCCGGATTCGGCTCACCACCGAGGACGAATTCGATCCCGTTGGGCAGTCCGTCGTTGTCGGGATCGGCATCAAAGGCAGCGGTCGGACCGGTGAGTCCCTTCGCGGCGGCCCAGACCGCGTATGGGTCGTCACCGGGGCCGGTCGTCACCGTGAGAATGCCGGGGCCGGTGAAATAGGTATCGGTGACGTTGGCCGCGCCGGAGCCGGTGGAGCCCCAGGTCCCAGCGGCTTGTTGGGTGGCTCCGAAATACAAGGCGTTGACGGTGCTGTGGTTACCGTTGAGGTCGAGCGTGGCGGGGCCGGCGAGTCCGGCGGGTTCGGCGAGATAGAGGGCTTTGGCCAGGTCCCCGCTCCCAGCGCGATCCTCGAGTCGGAGGCTGGCTCCGCTGGCGACCCTTGCCGCCCCTGCTCCGATGGCGGTGGAATTTCCGCGCAGGATGAGGCTTCCCGCACTGACGAGTGTTTCGCCGGAGTAGCTGTTGGCGATGTTGTCCAAGACCAACTCGCCGTCCCCCAGTTTGGTCAGGCCGCCGGTGGATCCGGAGTCGCCGGTGAATGGGAGTTTCGCAACGACGTTGAAGCCGTTAGTATCAATGATTGCACCGCCGTTTTCGATCTTCAGGGTGAACGCGGAGGACCCGATTTTATAGATGAAGTTTTCCTGATTCTCCCGGGCCTTGAGGACGCCGCCATCGAAGCGGGCGGTGAATGTTCCGTTGCTGCTGTTGTTGAAGAGCTGTTTGGTTAGGACCGTTCCGCCGGCGAGATGGAAGGTCCCGTTGCCGGCGTCCTGATGTTGCACGACGTTGGCGGTGAGAATTCCGCCGTTGATGGTGAGGGAGGCGTTAGTATTCCATCCGACGACGATGGCGGAGGTGGTGAGCGATCCGCCGTCAAGGGTGGTGGTGCCGCTGGAAAGGGCGCCAAAGCCAATGACCAAACCGCGACCGCCACTCACATCCATCGACCCGGAGCGGAGCTTGAGGTGAGCGCTGCCGACGACGTAAAGGGCGTCATCGGCACTGGAGTTGACGCGATTCACGGAGGCACCATCGATTTCCAAAGTCGCACCCGCGGAAACCAGCAGGCCGGAACTCCCGGTTGCGATCCCGGTGCTGGTGAAAACGCCTCCAGTCAGGTGGCGGACTCCGTCGCGGAAATCGACGATGCGGTTGAGCGTTCCTCCGCCGGCGAGGGTGAAAGTTCCTCCGCCTTCGAAGCGCAGCGAATCGGTGGTGGCGGCCGGGTTTCGGATGACGGGTGCGTTGAGGGTGGCTGCCATGCCACTGCCGATGCTGACCACCGCGGCGGAGCCAGTTAAATTGATAGATCCGCCGCTGAGCGAGTAGCCGCCGGTGTGGAACGAGAGCCGGCTGGCGGTCACTCCGGCATTGGGAATTGTCACCGCGCCTGAGGTCCCACCGAAGTGTGGAAAGGCGCTCGTCGGATCCGCTGGCCAAGGCGCGTTGGCGAGGCTGTTCCACCACGCGGGACTGCTAGAGTCCCACTGCCCGTCACCGCCGAGGGCTGCTCCGCCGGTGATGGCGGGGTCCCACCATTGGTGACCGGCAGGAGAAACGACGCTGGCGAAGCGCCACTGCGTCGCCGCATCTGGCGGGCTGGCACTTGAAAGAACCAGCGGCGTGCCGACCGCTGCCGCACCATTCATGACACCGACTGCGTGGTCGCTATCGGGACTGAGAAACTGGAAATACCCGGGCGCGGACAGTCGCACATCCCATTGTTGGATGGCATCGGTCGACACGTCGCCCTGCACGACGGGCGTTCCGATGCCCGGCGCGGACTGCAGCGGGCGGCGGCTTTCCTCGCTGGCGAATTGGACGCGTTCGGGCGAATGAGGATAGGCA
>JBEGOB010000190.1:0-10168 GCA_041182265.1 Verrucomicrobiota bacterium
GCGAGGAGGCCCCCTTGGCGACGCGCGCCACCCGCGCAAGTGGGTCGCAAGCGGGTGCTGAAGGTTCCGCAACATCCGCTTCCGCGCGCAATTCCCGGCAAGACCGCGCGGGTGCCACCACCGCCAAAGACAGGACATCCCGGCTGGAAGCGATCATCCAAGGGGAAAATCCGCTGGACCGGAATCGCGCTTTACTCGCGTTCATCAATCAGCTCGCGCCCGGGGATTTCGAGGAGGCTGTGGCGCATTTCCGCAGTCTCGGCCTGACCGAAAGTCGGATGGGTGAGTATGCCTTGCTGCTCACGGCTTGGGGGCAGGCGGACCCGACGTCCGCACTTGCATACGCGCAGGAAAACACACGCAACGGCTTCGCCCAAGACACGATCCTCACCTCTTGGGGCTCCTCGGACCCGGAAGCCGCCGTCCGCTGGGCGCTCGCGAATCACGAGGGGGACGAGCCCAATCCCTACCTTCCTGGAATCATCCGCGGACTTGTCGAGAGCGACCCCGCACGCGCAACGGAGCTGCTCACCAGCCTCCCACGCAGTGAGGAACGCGCGAAAGGACTGGATTTCATGCTCCCGCATCTTCTCAGACAGGGAAATGAAGCCACACGCGAGTGGATCGCCGCCATTTCCGACGAGGCCTTGAAAAACGGAGCGATGCTGCGTGCGGCGCCGCAACTTGCCGTCACGGATCCCGCTGGCACCGCCTCATGGCTCCTCGCCAACCCGAGCGAAGCGACTGACCGGCGCATGGACGATGTTTACAGCGTCTGGGCGCGCAATGACCAAGCCGCCGCGCTTGGCTCGCTCGGCACCCTGCCTGCCGGAGAAGTCCGCAGCGACGCCCTGCGCGGTGTCATCAGCAGCGTGGCCACGGAAGACCCCAAGGCCGCAGTCTCACTCATGGACCGTTACTCGGCGGATGTGGATGACCGCGTGGTGCAAAATTTCATCTGGCATTCCTTCGGCACCGATCCCGCCACCGCCGCAGGGCAAATTTCCCGCATCACCGACGAGGGCCAGCGCGACCGGATGTATCGGCGGATGCTTGAAGCCTGGAAAGAGCGGGATGCGACGAACGCCCAGGCTTGGATCAATAGCAACCCACTTCCCGAGGCCGTCCGAAATGCCCTGAATCGCTGAAATCTCAGCGTGTCTGAAAATTTGGTGGTTTTCGAAAAATTCCGATGCATTCCATGACCAAACCGTCATGATCCGCGGGCGATGGTCCGACGCCTAGTTCTATTTTTCAGCCCCTGTCTGCTGCTGCTTGGCTCCTGCCAAAAGGAATCCCAAGTGGATCGTGCGACGCGTGAGGGGATTCTGCTGGTTGGGAATTCCAATGAGCCGAAAGGGCTGGACCCGCACATCGTTTCCGGCGTGCTCGAGTCCAATATCCTGCGGGCTTTGTTCGAAGGACTCATCACCAGCGATCCGCAAAGCGACACCGCCGCACCGGGCGGAGCCGCCTTGGAAATGACGCCGGATGCCACCGCCACCGTCTGGACGGCGAAGCTCAGACCCGGCGGGAAATGGTCGGACGGCGTGCCGGTCACCGCCCGCGATTTCGCGTTTTCCTACGAGCGCATGCTCACCCCGGAACTCGGCGCGAAATATTCCGAAATGCTCTATTTCCTCAAAGGCGCAGAGGATTTTAACAAAGGGGTCACGCGCGATTTCTCAAGCGTCGGCGTGGAGGTGCTCGACGAGCTGACACTCCGGCTCACGCTGCGCGGGCCAACACCGTATTTCCGGGAAATCGTCAAACACTACACATGGACCGCCGTCCCACAGCATGTCGTTTTGAAACATGGCAGCATCGGCCAGCGCGGCAATCCATGGACGCGCCCGGAAAATTTAGTGGGCAACGGCCCCTACCGCCTCAAATCATGGCGGCGCACATCGCACATCGAAGTCGAGCGGAACCCACATTACTGGGATGCGCAAAATGTCGTCTTGAACGGCGTCCGCTTCCTGCCTGTCACCAATCTCTACACTGAGGCGCGCATGTTCCGCGACGGCCAGCTTCACGTCACTTACGGCGCGACACCCGAGGTGGTGGACCAAATGAAACAAGAAGATCCCGCAGCGCTCAGGCAGGAACCTTACGTCGGAACTTTTTTCTATCGGTGCAACACCGAACGCAAACCTCTCACCGACCCACGCGTGCGGCAGGCCCTGAGTTTCGCGATGGACCGGAAAGCCATCTGCGACAACGTTTTTCGCGGTTACACCCCAGCCTACGCGATAACCCCACCGATGGGAGACTACCAACCGCCGAAGCTCGCTGGCTTTGATCCGGAAAAAGCGCGCCGTCTGCTAGCGGAGGCCGGCTACCCGGGCGGCAAAGGATTTCCCCGCCTGAAAATCCTCATCGCCAGTCGCGAGACCGCCGCCACCCTCGCCCAAGCCGTCCAAGCCATGTGGCGGGAAACGCTGGGCGTGGAGGTGGAAATCGAAAATAAAGAATGGAATGCCTACCTCGTCGCCATGCAGGAACTCGACTACGACATCGCCGCCGCAGGATGGATCGGCGACTACCTCGACCCCCTCACATTTTTGGAAATGTGGACTCCCGGCAATGGCAATAACAACACGGGGTGGAGCAACCCCGCATTCGTCTCACTCTTGCAAAATTCATTTCAGGAAACTGACGGCACACGCCGCTTCGAGCTGCTGCGCCAAGCGGAAACCCTGCTGGTCGAGGAGGCCCCGGTGCTCATCGTGGCATGGCAGGCGCGGAACTATCTGCTCCATCCCTCAGTCCATGGCTGGCACCCGCTCTTGCTCGCGAACAATCCCTATCAGTCGATCAAACTGGTTCCGCGCCCCTGATTCATCCACCTCATGATCTCACTCATCTTCAGCCGCTTGGGTCAGGGCATCATCACCTTATTTGTCTTGGTGACCCTCACGTTTTTCCTCGTCCGCGCCATGCCCGGCAGCCCTTATGTTGAGGAAAAAGCGATTCCCGCCCATGCTCTCCAACGCATGAAGGAATACACGGGCCTCGATCAACCTTTGCCCGTCCAGTATTTCCGCTATCTGAAAAACCTCGTCATCCATCAGGATCTTGGCGACCTCATCAAGAAGGATGGCGTTAAAGTCTCTGAGATCATCGGCGAGTCATTTCCCGTGTCGCTCGCACTTGGAGTCCTCTCCATTGGCATCGCATTGATGATCGGGCTGCCCGCCGGAATCATCGCCGCAGTGAAGAAAAACACGGTGGTGGATTTCTCATGCCTCGCAGCCGCCATGGTCGGAATTTGCCTCCCCAGTTTTGTCATCGGACCGCTGTTGGCGGTTGGCGCGGGCTTGAGCTTGAAGTCGCTCAACGTCGCTGGCTGGGCATCTCCGGGAGATTGGATTTTACCCGCATTCACCCTAGGTCTCATCAATGCCGCTTACCTCGCACGCCTTGCGCGCGGCGGGATGCTGGACGTGCTCTCGCAGGATTACATCCGGACCGCACGGGCAAAGGGCGTTTCTGAGTCGCGCATCGTGATCCGCCACGCCCTGCGCGGCGGCTTGATTCCCGCCGTCGCATTCATCGGTCCCGCCTTCGCCGGCATGATTTCCGGCTCGTTCGTGATCGAAACGATTTTCCAAGTTCCGGGCATGGGCCAGCACTTTGTGAATGCCGCCACGGACCGCGAGTTTTTCCTAATCCAAGGCCTCGTGCTCTTCTACGGATTCCTCATCGTCGGCGCAAATCTCCTCGCCGATCTCGCACAAATCGCGCTCAACCCGAGACTTCGCAGCCACTCGTAAACGTCATGGAAAAAGGAACATCACTCTGGAAGGACGCATGGCACCGCCTCGCGCACAACCGCGCGGCGCTCGTCAGCCTAGGCGTCCTCACCGTTATTTTACTGCTATGTTTCATCGGTCCCTTGCTGCCATGGGTCCAAAGCCCGACGCTCATCAATCTCGCTAACGCATCCGCAGCACCTTCTTCTGCCCACTGGTTTGGCACGGATCAGCTAGGCCGCGATCTGTTCGCGCGCGTGCTCTACGGCGGGCAAGTTTCCCTGCTGGTCGGCCTCGTCGCCACCGCCGTCGCCGTAGTCATCGGCGTGGTTTACGGCGCCATCGCCGGCTATGCCGGTGGCAAAGTGGATGATTTGCTGATGCGCTTCGTGGATATTCTCTTCGCGCTGCCGTTTTTAGTCTTGGTGATTTTGTTCGCGCTGGTGGTCGATCAACCCGCCTCCGAATTCACGGAATGGATCATTTTAAAAACGGGTTTCGCACGTGACCGAGTCGCCCCCATCACCACCTTGATTCCCTTGTTTATTGCCATCGGCGCGATCGGTTGGCTCACGATCGCCCGCATCGTCCGTGCGCAAGTGATGGCGGTGAAGCGGCAAGAGTTCGTGGAAGCCGCAGTCTCGCTTGGGCTCGGGCGCACGCGGATTTTATTCCGCCACATTCTCCCGAATGTCATCGGCCCCATCATCATTTACACCACACTCGCCGTGCCGGGCATCATGCTTTTGGAAAGCGTGCTGTCATTCCTCGGACTCGGCGTGAAACCGCCGAACAGCTCTTGGGGAATCTTGATCAAGGAGGGCGCCGACCGCATGGAAATCAACGGATTTCTCCTACTTTTCCCCTCACTGTTCTTTGCGAGCACCTTGTTTGCGCTGAATTTTCTCGGCGATGGCCTGCGCGACGCTCTCGATCCAAAGTCCGCCAAAGACTAGCGGCGGAGGAGGGGAAAAGAATTGCGCTTCTTTGACAAATTGTGCAGTTGTGGTGCGTAAAAAGTCACAAATTTGTCATGCACAAGATGACTACAAAATTGTTTTCTAGGTCCTCGATCGAGATTCTATCACTTGTAGCCCCCCAATTCAAAGCGACGCATCAGAAATGAAGATTTTGCAGCTCGGTGATCATGAGATCCTCCGGGCCACGCAAATTGCGGGCTTTGAGGTGATGCGTAAACTGGGAGCAGGTTCCTCCGGGACCGTATGGCAAGCGCGCGATCGCCGCGACGGCAGGCTCGTGGCGCTGAAAATCCCGACATCCGCCTTGGATGGCTCCAGCGTCATGCGTTCCACAGTGAAGCGGGAAATCGCCGTCGCGCGGCAGCTCGCGCATCCAAACATCGTGAAAATTTTCCAATTTCATGAAGCGCCGGACACCGTGCCATTCATCGAAATGGAATACGTGGATGGCAAAAGTGTGGCGGCACATCTGGGCACAACACCGCACGGCATTCTATCCTGGGAGGAACTCGCGCCGCTTGCCGCCCAGCTCTGCGCAGCACTCGCACATGCCCACGAGCGCGGCGTCATCCACCGCGACATCAAGCCGGCCAACCTGCTTCTCGCAGACCAAACCACCTTGAAATTGGCGGATTTCGGGTGCGCATCGATGACCGATGCAGCCGTCACCCAACTCACGCTCTCCGCCGTGCAACTCAGTGCCGGGACGCTCGCCTTCATGAGTCCCCAGCAACTCAACGGCCTGCCTCCCACCCTTGCCGATGACATCTATGCCGTCGGCGCGACACTGCACACCCTCCTCACAGGAAATCCGCCCTTCCACTCCGGCCACCTTGTCGAACAGATCCTCAAGAAGCGCGCGCCCTCAGTCTTCGATCGCCTCCAAAACCTCGGGCTCGCCCACTCAATCCCGCCAGCCGCCGCCAAAGCGATTCAAGATTGCCTCGCGAAAAACCCTGCGCAGCGCCCGCAGTCCGCTCAAGAATTGGCCGCGCGCCTCACGAATTCCACCGAGACAAACCCGACACGGCGGCGCTTGCTTTGGACGATGCCTGCCGCATGTCTTGCGCTTGCCGGTGGCGGCATCATCGCCGCCCGCCGCATGTCGCCCGAAGGAGAAATCCCCTTGGAAAAAGGCTTCGACTGGATTTTCAACGGCAAAAACCTCAATGGATGGACGGGCGATCCTGCGGTTTGGCGCGTGGAAAACTCGCGCATCGTCGCCCGTCTCGCAGGACCGCGCACGCAGGATGGTCACGACTGGCGCAAAGAATTTCTCGATCTAGAAATAGACGATTTGACGGATTTCGAACTGAGATTGGATGCGAAATTGATCATGCCCCAGGCGGATTCCGGCAACCTCGGACTGCGTTACCGCATCCGCCCGGACGAGGCCGGCAAAGTCTTGGCCTACGAACTCGACTTCGATTCCAATTGGAAATTCAACTGCGGACTGCGCGAGTTCGACGGTCGCGACATGCTCGCACGCCCGAGCCAAATCACTCGCGCAATTCCCCAGCCAGCCAAAAGCAAAACCGAGCTGCTAGGACATACCGCCACCGAGACGGACCTGAAAAACGCCTATCGAGATCGGGACTGGAATCAAATCATCGTGATCGCCCGCGGCCAACGCATCGTGCAGAAGCTCAACGGCTTAAAGATCGTTGACTTCACCGACGAAGATCATGATTCCCGCCGCATGGCCGGCAGACTTGGCCTGAAAGTCCTGCTCTACTACGGCCCCAGCGTGGAGGCATCGTTCCGCAATCTACGCCTCCGACGTCTGTAACCCAAAAGCACGCCCCACCAAAGCAAAGCCACCCGCCGATCCACCAAACTGATAGAAATCGCGCATGGAAAAACGCGCATGGATGCGCTCAGCTCCACTCGGCCCGTTTCAATTGGAGTTGTTTCGCATTTTCGGAAACCGCGCGACGAGTGGCATCCGTGGCACCGTCAAGAAAGTCAGCTTCGATCTCAACCGAGACCCGCACGCTTGCAGTCGGGTCCGTCGCAAGCACCCGGATGATCTCTTCCGCCAATTCACCAAGCTTCATCTTCGCCATGGCCGCGTTCACTTCAGCCGTTCCTGAGAAGAATTTAGGTCTCACATTCGGCGGTGCTGTCGGCAGGACTTTGTTTTCATCCTTGGCCCCCACCGTGGTGAGCGGACTCGACACCGACTGCAGTGGGCCGGAAACCACAGGAACCACCACAAGCGGCGCTGGAGCTTGATTGTCCCGTTCATAAGCCGCCGCACCCGCTGGCTCGATCAACAGCAACGTGTCATCCAATTGGACACCCGAGTCTCCCAAGCGGAAGCCATCGAACTTGCCGTCATGCGCGCCATTCGCCGTTCCGAAAAAATCTCGGCTGCCAGCGCCTGTCGCAATGGTTTTCTCATAATTCGCCCGACTGCGGAGGCGCGGTAGATAGAGATATTTCGACATATCCTCCCACACCTCAAGAGCTCGAACGGATGTCCGATCCGGCTTCCAATAGAATTTCCGCAACACGGTGTCCCGCAAGTGGACTGGCGACCAAGTCTGGATCACCAGTTCGTTTTCCTGACACACACGCTCAATCTCCGAGCCGCAAGTGGAGCCTGCGGTATTGAGCAGAAACGCCTCTTGCTGCGGCTTGGCATCGGTGGCCGCCAGCATGGTCGGGCATAGCAACCACTTGAAACACTCGCGAGCAGCACGCGGCAGCACGTCTTCCGCAGTGGAGGCTTCTTTTTCCGCCTGCTTCATCTGAATTTGATCAATGTTGAGGCGGCCGTTCTTCACGTCATCCACAATGGACCGCCACGCGAGCGCCACCCGGATGCAATCACGCAAGCGGCCTAACGAACCATGATCGGCTGCTAGAAAAAGGAGGCGATTCTGCCGGTAGCGCGGCTTCGTGCCATTCTGCTTGAGGAACGTCTCGACCTCTTCAAATGCGAGTTTTGACTCCTGCTTGCTGTAAAATCTCTCCGGCATGAGAATGACCAAGCGCAAGGCCCCATCGTCGGGCACATCGGCGTGTGGCGTGAAAACATGGGTGCCATCGACACAGGAAATGCTGGACGTCATTTTCTTCACCACCTCTCCCATCCTTCCACGGACATCGGTCTCGTCTTTGAAACGGGCTTTCCGGTCCTCCATTTCACGCCTCAAATTCGCGCGGGTGTCGAACCAGAAGCGAGTGGTGGTGTCGCTCTTGTCGCCCGAAGCATTGAGATAGTGCAAACGATCTGCTAGACGGTTCAAGGCATCGCCATACGTCGATGCCGCTTGCCCCGGCTGCAAGCAACCTAGCAAAACCCGCCCGCGATCAATCCCCTTGTTGCCTTGCTTGTGTGAAGCGGACGATGGCGCGCTGCCGAGAAACAAGGTGCGTGCCACACGCCGCGCGGCCTGAATGGAGCCGAAGCGTGGATCTTTGTTGTCCAACTCGGTGGTCTCCGCCCGGCTGCCATCGATGTCCTTTTCCACAACTGCATCCCAGCCTTGGCTCGGGAGTAGATAGGTCAACTCGCTGCGCACACCGGCACCATCCATTGGCAAACTGCCCGGAAGAATCATGAGATCGCGGTTGTCATCATTCCACAGCGCATAAATCACCTTGGCCATCAATTTCAAAACACCACGCGTCCGCTGAAAGCCCTCAAGTGTGGTCCAATCTTCATACAAGCGATCAAACACTTCCGGATGAATCGGATAGGCTTGGATCAAACGCCCGACGTAACGTGCCTCCTGCGTTTCAGACGGCAACTTGGCCCCTTCATTCAGGTAAGTTTGGGCGAAGGCACGGCAGGCCTCATCGCGTGCGGCTGGATCTTGAATCGGCTCGAACAAGCGGCGACGCACGATTTCAAAAGCCTCTTCCGTCGCCACCGTGCGCCATAAAGCTTGGGTGCGGCCGAAAATTGATTCCAATGCGCGGAGCGCATCCACCCCGCGCTGGCCACCCGCCTGATTGTCCGACTCGGGCAACGACGCGAGCAACACGGCATTCGGCACCATTTTCACCGCCTCTGTGAGCGATTGAATGAACGATAAATTGCTCTCAAAAGTGCCGCCCGAGAGCACTTTACCTTCAGCAAACTGGCGGAAATAAACCACCAACTCGTCGAGCAGCAGGACACAGGGAGCGTGATTTCCCAACAAGGTTTTGAGCACATCCTTGCCGGGTGAAGTGCCGGCGGCATCCGACTCCCGCACCATCGCAAACGCAGATTCTCCGCCCAATTGCCAAGCCAACTCGCCCCATAAAGTCCGGATCGGCCTTCCATCCCGCACCGATGCTTGGCCGGGCGCAAGCGTCGTTCCATCAAGCACGGCAATGCACGCCGTCGGCAAATCCAGCAAACCTGCCTGATCGAGCAAATCCGGCACGCCCGATAAGTTTTTCAAAGGGCATTGACGGGTCGCAAGGTGATAGACCGCCAACATGGTGTGCGTCTTACCACCGCCAAAAGCCGTCTGCAGCTGGATCACTGGCTCTCCGCCTTGACCATTGAGACGTTTGGCAATTTGCGTCAGCAGCAAACGCATGCCTTCTGTGATGAAGGTCCGCTCAAAAAATGCGGCGGCATCCTGATATTCGCGCGTCGCTTTGCCGGAATGCACAGCGGTGATGTCCGCGGCAAATTCTGATTGTTGAAACGTGCCTTCCAACACGTCGGGATGCGGCACGGCGATTTCTCTCCAAGGTTTGAGGGGCATGGCAGGTTAAAAGGGTTCAGTCAAAAAGTTCACGATCGCGAGTGGCATGCGTGGCCGAGGCCGCCTCGATGGCTGGCCACGAGGTGATGAGTTCGTTGTAGGCGCGGGCGTCATCGGCCTGGCCGAGGCGCTCGCAAAGAGTGTAGAGTCGGTAGGCAAGCTGGCGCACGGCTTCAGCCTGCGGCTTTAGATGCGCGAGAAGTTTGCCCGCCCCGGATTCTCCCTGCTGGCGGAAGGCGCGGATGAGTTGATGAAGCGATTCCCAGACGGGCTTGCGCTCGTCTTTCGAAGGGTCCCACTCGGCCGGATAATCGGCCCATTTCAGCAGACGCACTTTGCCGCCGCCGCTTTCAATCACACCCGCCTCGGAAATCCCACTGACGCTGGTTGCCTTCGCTCGTGACAGCGTCTCAGCATCGCCATACGGCCCTTCATTCCAGCCGTGCTGCTCGAACCAGTGCAGACAAAACTGCGTGTCGGGATCAAAATCATCCTCCGCGAGGAAGCGATTGATGAGCTGCAACGCGGTGCGCACGTTCATCGGCGTTCCGTCAGCCTCGAGAACTGCAGAGTATTTGGAAAACACCGCCATACCCGGCCCGATGATGGCCTGCGAAAGGTCCACCGGTGCCACCGGCGAACGCTCGTCGCCGGAACCCTTGGTCATCTCGTCAAGCGCCTCCGGCAACACGCCATTCAACTCGCGAATGAACTCACGCCG
>JBEGOB010000191.1:0-4299 GCA_041182265.1 Verrucomicrobiota bacterium
GCCACCCCCACCACCCCAAGCCTCGCACTCGCTATCACGCCCAACAGCTTCTCCGAGAATGCGGGGAACGCCGCCGCGCTTGGCACGCTTTCCATCCCCACTGCGCTTTTGACGGATTTGACGGTTTCGCTGCTTTCCTCCGATCCAAGCGAGGCCACCGTCCCCGCCACAATCACGATCCCCGCAGGGCAAATCACCGCCAACTTCACCATCACCGCCGTGGATGATTCCGAGCCGGATGGCTCGCAAAGCGTCAACCTCAGCGCCACCGCAAGCAGCCACACAGGCACCACCAGCACACTCACAGTCACCGACGACGAGGTTTCGCTCGAAGGCGTCACCCCAGGAAATCCCAACAGCCCGGCCAACGCACGATTCGTCACCGCGCTACGAGAGGGCAGCCTGAATTCTCCCGCGCCCTTCAGAATAAGCAGCGGCGGAAATTTCCCACTCGGACTCACACTCGACACCCTCACCGGAGTCATCAGCGGCATTCTTTCCACGGAAAACCCCGCAGGCGATTACCTCATTGTCATCGAGCGCTACAACACGCTGGGTGAATCTGTTTCCCAATCTTTCACCCTCACGCTCACCCCCGGCGCAGGTCCCGCAAATTCGTTCGGGTCCTGGATCGCGACATACCAACTCAGCTCACTCAACGGCTTTGGCGATGACTCCGACGGCGATGGCCTGGCGAACGGCTTGGAAAATTTCCTAGGCAGCGCACCCGACTCGCCGAACTCGGGACTGACCTTAATTTCCCTGCCACCCGGCGGACTCGTCTTCCGTCACGCGCGCAGCAACACGCCCGCCGATGATCTGGAGGCGAGCTACGAATGGTCCGCCAATCTCAGCGACTGGACGCCGTCCGGCGGCACACTCTCCGGAACGAGCGTCACCCTCACACCCACCGTCATCACCGACCGCGCCGCCCCGGAAAACGACCTTGTCGAGGTCAGCGCCACCACCAGCGGAACATTGCCCGCAAAACTTTTCGTCCGGCTCAAAGCCACACTCACCAGCCCAAGTGCGCCGTAAAATGACGTCTAGGCGGCATCCGCGCCAAATTTCCGGCCACAGAATGCAGTTGAGACATCGCCAGAGCTTGCCCAAGTTCTCCGCACCGGACAGTCTCACGCCCGTCCGCTTTGATTTCCAATGTCCACTTGGCGCCCCATCTCACCCCCACCCTTTTGGAAGCGCTGGCTTCCAGAATGGACGCACGGCCCCATCACCCTCCTTTTCCAGCTTGGCATCCTCGCCCTCATCGGCTTCTCCGCCTTCGCTTTTTTCTACTTCATGCTCGCCATGCGCTTCGACCTCGACGAGGTGGCAAAGCTCCCAGCCGGCACAATTTATCATGACCGCTCAGGCGCGGAAATCACCGCTCCCGGCGCCGCCAGCCGCAAACTGGTGAAACGCGAGGACATCCCGGACTTCCTCGTGAAATCCCTGCGCGCCCGCGAAGACGCACGGTTTTTCGAACACAACGGCGTGGACTTCCGCGGCCTCCTGCGCGCCACGGTTCGCAACGTCAAGGACCGCGACTTCACGCAAGGCGCCTCCACACTGAGCATGCAGCTCGCCCGGAACTGCTTCAAAATGACCCAAAAATCGCTCCACCGCAAATTTTTGGAAATCGCGCTCACCCTCCGCGTCGAGTCACGCTACCAAAAAGACGAAATTCTCACGCACTACCTCAACCGCATCTACTTCGGCGCAGGCGCGGACGGAATCGAGCAGGCCTCGCGCACCTACTTCGGAAAAGCAACCCGCGACCTCAGCGAGAGCGAGTGCGCCCTGATCGTCGGCATCATCCGCGGCCCACACATTTTTTCACCCTTTCGGAACTTGGATGCCGCCATCCAACAGCGCAACCAAACGCTCAACCGCCTCATCACCATGGGCTTAATTGACAAAAAACACCGCGACACCCTCGCTGCGGAACCCGTCAATCTCGTCACCGAGGAGCAGCGCGAAACGCAAACTTCCTACGCCCTGCAAGCCGTCCGCCGGGAACTCGACCGCATCCTAGAAGAGCGCGACTTGCAACTCGGCGGCCTGCACGTCCACACCACGCTCGATTCCGCATGGCAGCAACGGCTTGAGGAGGAACTCACTCGCGCCGTGGAGGATCTGGAGGACGAAAAATCATGGATTCACCCAACTCACTCCAACCACATCCCCGGAACGCCCCCAGCCTATCTGCAATACGCCGCCGTCACCACGGCGACTCGCACCGGAGCCACGCTAGCCCTCATCGGTGGCCGGAATTTTAGCCACTCTCGCTTCGACCGCACGCGCTCCAGCCGCGACCTCGGCTCGGCCTTCGAACCCTTCATCGCAGCCGCCGCCGCCGAACGCGGAAAACTCGTTCTCCCCGGGAAACCGCTGCAAACCGGACGCCAAATCGGCCCAGCAGAAGTCGAGCGCCTTGCGAAACGCTGCGGCATCGCTGGCCCATTCCTGAAAACTGAAGACCTTTTCCGCGGCTCCGTCGCAGCCACCCCCCTGGAAATGTCCGTCGGGCTCGCAACCCTCGGAAATCAAGGAAAACGCGCCAAACCCTTCCTCATCCAAGAAATCCGCGACTCGACCGGAGAGGTGATCTACTCCGCAAAACCAGAACTCAGCCCCGCACTCAGCGCCAATGCCGCCACGGATGCGAGCAGCGTCCTCAAGCGCTCCGGCGGAACCCGCTGCTTCACCGGCGCCACCGGCTCAGAGCGCGACGCTTGGACTCTCAGACTCGGCCCCTCCGGCGCGACCGCCATCTGGCTCGGCTTCGACAAACCCACCGCCATCGCACGCGAACCCCGCCTTAAGTCCTTGCTGGATGAGTTTGTCGAACGCCTCGGCAATAATTAATCCTGATATTTCAAAGCTCTTTGACACCCCTCCGCTTGTTCGTCATAGTTTCCCCCATGCAGGCCATGCAATTCGAGCAATCCGTGGTATCTATTTTGAAGCGCGACAAACGCTTCGATCCACACGCTTACTTTTTCCTCAAGGACGCCCTAGATTTCACTCTCAAACGCATCGCTGAGTCCAACGGCGGCCAAGCGCGCCACGTCACCGGCCCAGAATTGTTAGCCGGCTACCGGGATTTCGCCCTCGAACAATTCGGCCCCATGGCCTCCACCCTCATGTCAGAGTGGTGCATCCGCAAATGCCAAGATGTTGGCGACATGGTCTTCAATCTCATCGAGGAGCAAGTGTTCGGCAAACAAGACTCGGATAAAAAAGAGGATTTCTCCGAGGTCTTCGATTTTGAAGCGGCGCTCATCACTCCCTTCCTCCCCTCGACTCGCAAAACTGCGGTGAAGTCTTCACGCTGCCAATCTGCGACGACCTAACATCGAAAAGCACTCGCCAAGCCTCCGCCGGAATCGCGTAAACCGTCGGACAGTCCCGGAAAAACCCGCATCCGCAGGGTGAAAAAGCGGATTTGGCGCTCGACGCACCGCCGGATCATTCGCTTATCTTAGTGAAACCGTGCAAAGTGCCCCCCCACACACACCCAATCCCACTCCAGCACCCCTCCGTGTCGGCGTGATCGAGGACAATCCCGTCACCCGCAAGTTGATGGAAAAATTGCTCTGCAAGCATCCGGACTGCACATTTGCAGGCGCATGGGGCACTGGTGAAGAGGCACTTGTGGCACTCTCGAAACTCCGCCCGGACGTCGTCATCGTGGATCTTGAGTTGCCCGGCATTTCCGGCGAGGACTGCCTGCGCGCACTCTCGGTGATGCTTCCCTGCACTGCACTGGTTGTCCTAACAGTTCATGACGACGCCGCCCGCGTCTTCGCCTCCCTGCGCGCCGGAGCCAATGGCTATCTGTTAAAAAGTTCATCCTCCCAAGAACTCGTCGCTGGCATCAAGGCCGCATACGCAGGCGGCTCACCACTCAGCCCGGCAGTCGCAGGACTCGTCATCCAAGCCTTCAAAAAAAGCTCCAGCACCACTAAACCCATCATCCCCCTGCCCTCACTCGCCCCCCGAGAACGCCAAATCCTCGAGTCGCTCGCCAAAGGCATGGCCCCCAAGGAAGTCGCCGCAGAACTATTTCTCAGCTACGAAACTGTGCGCGACTACCTAAAGAACATCTACCAGAAACTCCACGTTCGCAGCCGCACAGAAGCCGTCCTGAAATACTTGGAAGCCGGCCACAACCCAGCGTTCTAAAAAAATTTCACTTCCCTCCATTTGAGGGGATTCCCAAATTTTAAATTCGGGGCAAGCTCTTCATCGTTCCCCCCAAGAGAGCATCTCCCCCGGAGCTCCCCCCAAGAGAAC
>JBEGOB010000192.1:0-15454 GCA_041182265.1 Verrucomicrobiota bacterium
GAATGGGAGTGCGCAGCAGACGAGGCGGTGGCGCTGGGGGTGCGTGTCGTCAAGTTGCGCATCGGCATTGTTTTGGGGAAAAATGGGCCGGCGTTTGAGAAATTACGGCTGGTTTTCAAGCTCGGGTTGGGTGGCCGCTTGGGGGCTGGCCAACAGTGGATGCCATGGATTCATTTGGCAGATTTGCGAGCGGCCATCGTCCACGCGGTGTTCTCGCAGAGTCTGTGTGGCGCGGTGAATGCGACCGCGCCCGAGCCTGAGCGGAACGTGGACTTCACGCGGAAATTGGCGGCGGCGTTGCATCGGCCAGCTTTATTCCCGGCACCGGCGTTTGGGCTTAAACTGGCGGTGGGCGAGTTTAGCAGTTCCGTGTTGGCAGGGCAGCATGCACTGCCGGCGGCCTTGCTTGCCGATGATTTTCAATTTCGGTTTGCGACCTTGGAGCGTGCTTTAGACGATCTCTTGGAGTGAGTGGTGGCAGGCGGCGCGGACGGCGGCGGCGTGGGCTTGGATGCGCACGGGCAGCGGGGCGTGGCTTGGCGTTTCAAAGGTGAAGGAGACGGGGCAGCCCATTTTCGCGAGAAAAATCGCCTCGGGCCAGCCTTCCGGGACGTCCGCTTCCGCCTCGTGGTAGATCCAACCGGCTTCGCGCACGGTGTGTCCGTCGATTTCCGGGCCGATTTCTGCTGAGAACCATGGTTCCACGGCTTCTAAGATCTTGCGCGCGCGGTGCGGTTGGTCGTCGTGCAGGTTGATTTCATAAAAGTAGAATCCGGCACTTTCCCAGTCTTCATGGAGTGAGATGAAGAGGTCTGGCACGGCTTGTGCCTCGAACCATGCGGTGTGGGCGGTGACTTCTAGGCTGCCGCGTGACCAATAGTCGCGGTTGAGATCGATCCCGCAGGCGTTTTCCCGGGTTCCGGCGAGGAGGCCGGATGGGTTGAGAGTGGGGCAAATTGTCCAGTGGTGGCTGGTTTTTTCAAAGAATCCGTCGCGCAGGAGTTGCAGGAGGGCGAGGGGGCCGGCGGGCTCGTCGCCGTGGATGCCGGCGGAGAGATAGATGCGGGGGCCTGTGCCGGGGCGCTCCCAAACGAGGATGGGGCCGGTGGGCAGGCTGGCGAGTAAGGTGGCTGAAAATCCTGCGAGTTCCGCCGCGTGGCGGAACTCGTGGTGATAGCTTGTCCAGTCGATTTCCGCTGACATGGGGGCGAGCATGGGGTTTTGCGGGGCGCCGCGCAACTCGCGAGCTTAGCGGAAAATTTCGTCAAAAAACCCGAGCATGGCGGCCCATGAGCGGCGGGCGGCGGGTGCGTCGTAGGCTGCGCCTTGGGTGGGGTCGGTGCCGGCTTCTGGATGCGTGAAGCTGTGGACGGCCCCACCGTAGGAGATCATTTGCCAATCTGCCTTGGCGGTGGTCATTTCCTTTTGAAAATCAGCGACTTGTGCGGCTGGGACGTAGGGGTCTGCCGCGCCGTGGAGGACGAGGATCTTCGCAGGGATTTTCCCGGCTTGGGCGGTCATTCCTGCTTGGGAGTCGAGGCCGCCGTGGAATGAGACGACTCCGGCAAGCGGGGTGCCGGCGCGTGCGAGTTCGAGCACGGCGGTGCCACCGAAGCAGTAGCCGATGGCGGCGAGTTGCGAAGGATTCGTCTGGGCGTCGGCCTTGAGAGCCTCCAAGCCGGCGAGCAAGCGGGCGCGGAGGAGTGGGCGATTCGCTTTGTATTTTCCGGCCTCTTTGCCGGCGTCTGGGACTTGGGGGCGGATGCCTTGGCCGTAGATGTCTGCGGCGAGGACGTTGTATCCCGCTTCGGCGAGTTTGCGGCTGTGGCTTTTCTCATGCTCGGAGAGGCCGGTCCATTGGTGGGCGACGAGGACGCCGGGGCGCTTGCCTTGGGTGGCGTCGTCATACACGTGGAAGCCTTCCAGGGTGACGCCGTCTTGAGTGTAAATGACGGTTTTTTCGACCAATTTCGCCTGAGTTTCAGAGATCAGACAGGCGGCGATGAGGAGTGGGATGGAAATTTTCATCGGTGTGATCGAAGCGCTGGGAGGGGTGAAAGTCAAATGGCGAGATGCCCTGCGCGTGGTCTTGCGCAGGGCAGCCTCGAGGTGGTTTTAGGGCCGATGGAAGGGGCGAATCGAGGGTTTTCTGACGCTGGCGGGTTTCGGTGCGGGCGCGGGTGCGGCGCTTGCAGCGGGTGTGCCTTGTTTGTCCGGCGTTGGGGCGATGGCATCCACGGGTGGGAGCACGCCTGGGCCATCGGCAAAATTGCGGACGCGGCCGGAGGCCTCGTAGCGGGCGTCCATGTCGGACTGGACGTTGTCTAGCGCGAGGCTGTTGCTTACGATCGAGGGTTGGATGAGGACCATCAACTCGCTGCGGTCTTCATTGTTGCTGGTGGAGGAGAAGAGTTTACCGAGGTAGGGGATGTCGCCAAGGAGTGGGATGCCACTTTTTTCTTGGTTGTTCTTTCCGACGATGAGCCCGCCGAGGACGATGGTCTGGCCGTTGGGAACAGTGGCCGTGGTGAGGATTTCCCGGGTGGAAATTCTTGGGACTGTGAGGTCGCCACCGTCGCCACCGCCGCCTTCGATGACTTGGTTGCCGTTTTGCTCGTCATTGAGGAGGGCGATTTTCATGGTGATCTCATTGTCTGAGTTCACGAGAGGGACGACTTCAAGTTTGAGGACGACGTCTTGGTATTCGATGTTCGTGCTGGATCCGCCGCCGCTGAAGTTGTTGTTGCTGGTGGGGATGGCGATGCGTTCACCACTTGAGATCGTGCCTTTTTGGTTGTTGGAGGTGAAGATGCTGGGTCTGGAGAGGACGGTGAAGTCCGTCTTGGATTGGAGGGCTTTGAGGTAGATCCCGAGATCGCCGACTGTGCCGAGGGCGCGGAGTCCGCTGCCTGAGAGCGATGCTGGGTCGAACTGAGGGAAGCGCGAGGTGGCACCAGTGACGAGCGGGAGGATGGCGCCGCCACTGCCGCCACCGCCGAGAGCGATGTCTTTGTCGTCGAAGAGGTAATTCACGCCGAATTCTTTGGATTTATTCAGGGTGTATTGGCCGATGATGGTTGAAATCATGACTTGGTCAGGTTTCACATCGATCTGATCCAGAAGGCGTTCGATGATTTCGAGGCCGGAAGGTGGGCCTTGGACAACGATGGAGTTGGTGATGTTGTCGGCGACGAGGAGGGTGCGTCCGACGAGGACGGATTCCGGGGCCGAGCTGACTTCTGAGTCGCCAAGGGAAGATCCGCCACCACCACCGCTGCCACCGCCGAATCCGCCGGAGGAGCCGCCGCCGAAGTTGGCTCCGGATGAACTGCTGCTACCACGGTTGCTGCTGGATGATCCGCTTTGGCGGCTGCTGGTTTGGCTGGTGCGTGTGGAGCCGCCGCTGGCGCCTTGCGAGCCGGAAGCTCCGCCGCTGCCGCCGCCATCACCGGTGCCGGAGAAGGCGCGGGTGAGGGCATCTCCCGCGATGGGGAGGAACTCGGAGACGGTGAGGAAACGCAGTTTGCGGCGGAGGAAATTCTTCTCGCTGGTCTCTACGTCGAACTCGCGGACGAGTGTTTCCACGAAGATGAGATCGACGGGGCGGCCCATGGCGAAGATGCGGTTGGTGCGTGGGTCGGGGATGATTTGGACGGGGGTTTCCTCGCCGCTGCCGCTGGATTGGCCTGGGGTCTGCGGGGTTGCGACGCCGGGAGGTGCGGCGGCGGGTGCGGCTTCTGAGCGCTGGATACCGGCAGTTTTCTGGGCAGATTGCTGGGCGGTGAGCAGCTCGGTGAGCGTGGCGGCAATCTCGGTGACGTCGGCAAATTGCACTTTGATGAAGCGGGTGCCGATTTGTGACGAGGGTTTGTCGATCTCCTTTTTGAGGTCGATGAGTTTGCGGATGAGTGAGGTGTTTTCCGTGATGACGACGGCGGCGGCGTTGGGGACGGCGGCGATGGAGCCGTAAGCGCCGAATTGGCCGATGATTTGGGTGAAGGTGTTCACGGCCTCAGCGGGCTTGATGTAACTGAGGTTCATGACGTAAGAGATGACGGCATCCCCCTCTGGGAGTGGGTCGTTCTCATTGTAAACGGCGACGCCGCGGCCGGTGGGGCGGATACCGCCGGTGGAGAGTGTGAGGATGTCGAGGTTCGGGTTTTGCTCGTCCGGGACGAAGACGAAATTCTCGATGGTTGCGGCGATTTTCAGGAGTTCTGCGGCTTCCGCGAAAGTGAGTGGGTTTTGCGGGCTGGCGTCTTGGACGAAGCGGAACTCGGCGGTGGATGCGGCGCTGGAGACGATGACGCGGCGGCCGGTGTATTTGCTGTAGAGGCCGGCGAGGGCGTCACCGCTGAGTTTCAGTTCCTCGATGGGTTCGACGATTTTTGTTTCGCCAAGAGGCAGGGCTGGTCTGGCGGGGACGGCAGGAGCTGCTGGGACCGCAGGAGCGCCGGCGGCAGGTGGCGGTGTGGCACCGGGGATGGGAACGCCTGGGGGTGTGACGGGCGGTGCGGGCGGCGTAGGTGCGGGTTCTTGGCCGGACGCGGTGATGATGCCGAGAAAGAGACAGGCGATGGAGCGTTGGAATGACATGAAGAGAGAGCTGGATTTCGAAGGGAAGGCTTAGTTGCGGCGACGTTCGGTGCGTGTGTTATTTTGCGTGGCTGGCTGGGCTTGCTGCACTTGAGGCTGAGTCGGTTGTGGCGGCGGGACGACGCGCGGGCGCGGTTGGCGCTGAGGTTGGATCTGGCCGGGCTGGACTTGGGGTGGTTGGCCGGGGACTTGGACGGCGGGTGCCTTGGGTGCGGCGGCGGGCGGCGGGGTGATGGTGAGGAGTTTTTCGTCGAAGCTGACGGTGCCGAGCATCGATTTGTAAGACATTTTCACCGTGGTGCCGAGGGGGTCGCCTTGTTTGCGGGTGACGCCGAGGATTTTGAAATCGCTGTTGCCGCCGGAGTCCACGGTGATGCGTTCGTCGGGCTGTTTTTTGTTGATGAGAGTGACGCGGTAATTGTTCGCGCCGATGGGTGAGATTCCGATGAGCGAGTAGTCGTCGAGCGGGTTATTGAGTGGTCCTGCCTCGGGTGGCGGGGGCTTGGAGGTGAAGGGCGAGTCTGTCCAGAGCTTGCTGTAGCGGTTGAGCGGTGGCTTTTGAGGCACGTCTGCGGCGACCCATCCGGAGAGGAGGGCGGCGCAGGCAAGGATGGAAATTTCGAGTTTCAAATGGGTGGGATTTGAGAGTTTCAGGCGGGTGGCGGCGGGATGAACCATTGCTCGATGGTCGCGGCGCAGTCGATTTTGGTGTCGTCCTGGGTGTTGGGCGAGATGCGGAGTTGGGTGGCGCTGCGGAATTTCTCGGGGTCGTTGAGGCGGTCGAGCCAGCGGTAAAGTTGTTCTTCTGTGCCGGTGACGGTGATTTGTAGCTTGGCGCGGTGGTAGTGTCTGCCCTCGGTTGCGTCGGTGGGGAGGGGTTTTTGGGTTTTGATGGTGAGGCCGGTGGATTTGGCTTCGCGCTCGGCAAGTTGTTGGAGGCCGGTTTGCGCGTCTTGGTTGGCGGTTGGCTCGGGCTCGTGCTCGGCAAGCCAGTCCATTTCGTCGATGACTTCGGCACTGCTGGCACGGTAGGCCTCGGCAGTGGCGAGTTGCTGAGCGGCATTGGAGCGCTGGGCATCCACTTTGACTCGCTTGGTGGTTGCGAAGTCGAAGAGGAGGAAGTTGATGATCGCGAATCCCGCCAAGGAGAAGACGAGGAGCAATTTTTGTTCGCGGGCTGACATGAAGTGGATTGGAGGTGCGCGGAGGCGGGATGCTTGTCGGTTTAATGCCGTGGCGCGGGAGTTTTGTCGGTGAAGGTGAAAAATCAGGGTTGGGCCTCGGCGACGGGGATGGCACCGACGAAAACGAATTCCCAGCCGCGAGTGGATTGGTTGGGCTCCGGGGTTTCCCACTCGAAGCGCGCGAGGTCGTTATTACGGTCTAGGTTAAGGCTGAATGAGTTGACGGCTTGGAGTTGCTGTGCCTCGCCGACGAGTTTGATTTCGTTGGCGCTGATTTCGGCGCTGCGGAGGCGGAGGCCGCTGTTCGGCGGGATGCAACTGGCGATGCGGCTGAGGATGTCAACTGCGGAGTTGCTGAGCTCGATGGCGGGTGCGAGTTCGTCCCATTTTGCGATGTGGAGTGCGTAGGATTCACCCTCGGGAGCGGCGGCTTCTGCGAGGGCGATGAGGCGCGCAGTTTCGGAGCTGTCCTTCCAGAGGCCGTAGGCGAACCAGCCGATGATTCCGAGGTAGATTGCGGCGACGGCTCCGGCGGCAAGGAAGATATTTTGGCGGCGGCGCGCGGTGCGGCGGGCGGCGCGGACGTCGGCAGGGAGGAGCTTGCTGAGTGGCTGAGGAAGGGTGGGTGCCGGGCGTGGGGAAACTTCGACCTGGGCGGCGAAGGCGGATTTTAGGGCGGACGAGTCTGGGTTTTCCTCAGAGGTCCAGAGGTGGATGTGCGCGGGCTCGATTTCTAGGCCTTGCATCGAGAGTTGCATGAGCGCGAGGCGGATTTCCCGGGCAACACCGGCGTCTGGGTGCGTGGCGGTGACGGAGGTGGCTTGGCAATAGACGAGATTTCCTTGGTGGGAGAGGCTGAAGACCCAGCGGCCGAATTCTTTCCATACGGCGAGTGAGTCGCCGATGGTGTGGTAGGCGCGTGCGGAGACATCGAAGCTTTTGGGGCCGCGTGATGGCATGTCACCCTCGCTGGGCGCGCGCAGGAGGATGGAGAGGAGGGCGGTGTTTTCCGCTTCGCGTGCGACGATGAACACGTCGGTGAGTTGGCCGGCCATGGGGTCTGGGCGGAGTCCGAGGCGCTCGGCGTGGAGGGCTGCAAGGTCGGGAAAAAGGGCGTCGTCCTCGCTGGTGACGCGCATGGGCACGGCGGTGACGGCCTTGACGGGAAAAAGGAGCAGGATATCGCCGCCGGGAATGTCAGTGATGTCACTGGCGCGGTCGAGGGTGGTGGCGGCATGGAGGGTGAATCCGGTGGCGCTTTGGCCAGTCCAGATTTCCCAGCCGGATGCGCCGGGTGCGAGGAGCACGGTGTCGGTTGATTTACTCACGGGATGATTTCTTCGGTGCGTTCGAGGAGGGCTGGGCGGCCGGTGCGGTTGCGGACAATGACGTTGATTTTGCGTTTGGCTCCGTCTGCATAGCCGGTGCTTTCGATGCGTGTGGTGGAGTCGTTCACAGCGAAGCGCCTTGCTAGGTCGGGCCTAGCCTCTGTGCTGATGCCTAAAAGATCAAGCGCGGCCTCAAGGCTGAGGGGGCTGTCGTCGATGGTGTCGCGGATGCCATCGGTGCCGCGGACGGTTTCGGGGATGATTTCCGCGTTGGCGACGGGCATTTCCGCGGCGGCGGCGATGAGTTCTGCGGGTGCCTCGTTGATGTCTAGGCCGCCGCTGCTCCAGATGGTGAACCAGTCCCGCCAGTCGGGGCGGACGGCCTCGACGAGGTTCATGCCGCGGACGAGGCTGACTTCGGAGAGGTCATAAAAGGGGCGGTTGAAGGGTTGGTTGATGCGGCCTTCTTGCTCGTAGTAGCCTTTTTCCGCTCCGTTGAGTGACTCGTCGTCGTCTGCATCGATCCAGTCACCGAGGGCGTCGGCAATTTCTTGGGCGACTTCGAGTTCGAGTCCCCATTCCATAAAGATGGAGCGGAGGAGGGCCTTGTCTTCTTGGATGAGGATGCGGTTGATATTGAAGCGCCCGCCCTCCGAGATGACTTTGACTTCGAAGCCTTCGCCTGATTCTTCGTTGAGTTGGCGGAGGATGGGGTCTGAGCGTTTGACGGCGGGATTGGAGCCGACGGCGATGCCCATTTCGGCGATTTGGCGTGCGCGTGAGCCGTGGATTTTGGAGGTGGCGAGTTCCATGTCGAACGAGATGACGCGGAGAGTGGCCATGCATGCCATGGCGAGGATGGCGATGAGCCAGAGCACGGCCATGAGCGCGGCGCCGCGAGGACGTCCGGGTGTGGCGGGTTGGAGTGTCCTGGCTTGGGGATGCTGGTGGGGGGCGGGGCTTGGCCGCCCGGGATTTGGATGGTGGGTGGGGTGCCGCCGTTGCCGGGGCCTTGGCCGTTGTCAGTGGCTGCACCGCCGTTGCCGCCTTGCATCATTTGGCGCATGAGGATTTCTGGGTTTTGCTTGGGTGGGATCCAGAAAATTTGGCGAATTTCCTCACCTTTTGCGCCGATTGCGAGAGTGAGTTCTAGCTGGAGTGGCAAGCGGCCCTGGACTTCCCAGTCGTATTGCCACTCCATCGAGCGGCCGTCGAGGACGCGCCACTCGAAGAATGCGACGTCGGAGAGGAGGATAATTTCCGCGAATGGCTCAGTGGCGCTGGCGGTGCTGCTGAATGAGGATTCCGCGCCTTCGAGAATTTCGTTTTCGTAATATTTCAAAACGATGTCGAGATAGCCGCTGCGGCGTTTGACGGTGGAAAGTTGGATGGCTTTGGCGATGCGTGCCTGACCGCCCCAGGTGAAGCTGAGCGGGACATTTTGGAGGGTGAGGTCTGAAATGTAGTGGGAGCCGGAGTCCTCAACTTGGAGGTCGAAGCGGGTGTTGCCGGGAAGGGCGGAAAACCGTTGGTTGAGGAGCTCGAAGAAGGCTTGCTGGAGCATTTCCTCGTTTTGTGTTTCCACGATTGTGTTGCCAAGCGCCAGCGAGCTGCGCGCGGTTGCGAAGACCATGCCGACTAGGATGGTGAGCAAGAGCATGGCTAGCACGAGCTCAAGCAGCGTGAATCCGCGGTTTCTGGATCTGACGAGTGGGTGGGTCACGGTTGATACATGCGGCCGTAGCGCCAAGTTTCGACGCTGCGTTCCTGCCACTCGCCATTGGCGAACCAGCGCGCATCGATTTTGATGAGATACATTTCTTGGAGGAATTGGCCTTCCTCGTTTTCGAGTTCGGTGAGGAGTTCGATGGTGGTGTCGAGTTCGATGTCGGAGGCGGGGACGGTCGAGTTGGAAACGCCTTCTTCAAGGACGGGGAGCGAGAGGGTTTCTTGGAGCGCGCTGTCGAGGATGCGTGTGATGCTGAGCTCGCTTTGTGCGAGTTGGGCGGCTTTGGACATCCGGTGAAGCGCGACGGAAAAGCCGGTGGCGGCGATGCCGAAGACCGCAAGGGCGAGGACGATCTCAAGGAGGAGAAATCCGCGTTTCGGGGCATGTGGGTTGCGGACGGTCATTGAGTTTCAAGCAGGCTCTCGCGGACGGTGGCAGTGAGTGGGTGGTAGGTGTCTTCCGCCCAGCTTTTACCGAGAGTGAGGCGGATGGATACGGGTTCGCAGAGGCCGTCCGGATCGAAGCGCCAGACGTGAATGGAATTTTTCGCGGTGCCTAGCCAATCGTCGGAGTTCCAGCGGCGGATGAAGATGGCGAGGCCGGCGGCGAGTTCGAGTTGGCGATTGGTTCCGCCTTCGGTGGATGGGGTAAATTCTTTTGAGTTTGCGCCACCTTTCTTGGGTGGTAGGCCAGCTTGGGCGAACGGGAGAAGCCTCACGACGCCCTCGCTAAATTCCAGGGCGTAGGGTGTTTGTTCGAGGATGGAAATGGTGCGCGCGCGTTTGGCGAGCAGCTCGATTTCTCCCGATGCGTCTCGCAGGGTGCGCTCGTCAGCGGAATAAACCATGAGGCCGACGGCGCCACCGATCACGATCGAGGCGATGGCGAGGACCATGACGATCTCAAGCAGCGAGAATCCGCGGTGCTTTTCAGTCGTCTTGGCTGCTAAGATCATCGGGAGTGTTGATCACTGAATCTGGGCCACTGCTGATGAGTTCAAATTCCGAAGCGTCTTTTTTACCGGGAAACTTGTAGCCGTATTCATTGCCCCAAGGATCGAGAGGGACTGATTTGGAAAGGGAGGTCCAGCGGCGTGGAACCGGGGAGCCAGTCGGCTTGGTGACGAGTGCCTTGAGGCCTTGTTGGGTGGAGGGGTAGGTGCCGGCGTTAATTTTATAAGTCATTAGCGCAGAACCAACTGCGTTGAAGTCCGCGTCCACCCGTTGCAGTTTTGCGCCATCTTTGACCTTGCCAATGAGTGCGATGGAGCCACCCAGCAAGACGGCGATGATGCCGAGCACGATGACCATTTCCAAGAGGGTGAAGCCGGCGGCGCGGCGGAAGTTGAGCGATGAGCTGTGGATTTTCATGAAGATAGTAAGATGTCTGGAGCGAGCCTTTCAGGGATGAAAACGCCATGCGACAGAAAAGTTGTCGGAAAATTCGTGGAAAGATTCCTCAGCCATGCGGGGAATTTCTTGCAAGCTGGCGCTGATTCTCCCAAGGCTTGGTTCTATTCAGATCATGAACAAAGTCCTTATTATTGGAGCTGGCGGAGTTGGCAGCGTCGTCGCACACAAATGCGCAATGGTTCCCGAGATTTTCGGAGAAATCACGCTAGCCTCCCGCACCGTGTCGAAGTGTGAAGCAATCGCCGCAGAGGTGAAGGCGCGCACGGGACGGATCATCGCCACGGCTCAAGTGGATGCGGATCACGCGGAGGAGACGGCCGCGCTGATTCGTAAGACCGGGGCGAAGTTGCTAATCAACGTCGCACTTCCTTACCAAGATTTAAATTTGATGGATGCGTGCCTTCTCGCGGGTTGCGATTACATGGACACGGCAAATTACGAGCCTCTCGACGTCGCGAAATTTGAATATTCGTGGCAATGGGCTTACCAGGAACGTTTCGAGAAAGCCGGGCTTTCGGCCTTGCTTGGCTCAGGATTCGATCCCGGTGTGACGAACGTTTTCACGGCGTGGGCTCTGAAGCACCACTTTGATGAAATTCACACGCTCGACATCATCGACGTCAATGGCGGCAATCACGGCAAGGCGTTTGCGACGAATTTCAACCCGGAAATCAACATTCGCGAGGTCACCGCAGAGTGTCGCCACTTTGAAAACGGTGAGTTTGTGGAAACTGCGCCAATGTCGAAACACCAGGCGTTCACCTGTCCCGAGGGTGTCGGGACTTACGAAATTTACCGGATGTACCACGAAGAGTTGGAGTCCTTGGTGAAACATATCCCGACGATCCGGCGTGCGCAGTTCTGGATGTCTTTCTCCAGCAACTACTTGAAGCATCTCGAAGTGCTTCAGAATGTTGGCATGACGCGGATTGACCCGGTGATTTACCAAGGCGTCGAAATCGTGCCATTGCAGTTTTTAAAGGCGGTTTTGCCAAATCCAGGAGATCTCGGCCAGTCCACCAAGGGGCGGACTTGCATTGGTAACGTGATCACCGGCGTCAAAAATGGTCAGGCGAAGGCGATCTACATTTATAACATTTGCGACCACGAAGCATGCTTTGCGGAAGTCGGTTCTCAGGCGATTTCCTACACAACGGGTGTTCCGGCGATGATCGGTGCGAAGCAAGTGTTGGCTGGGAATTGGCGTAAAGTCGGCGTTTGGAATATGGAGCAACATGATCCGGATGCTTTCATGGAGGATCTCAATGTCCATGGATTGCCTTGGCAGTGCGTTGAGCTTTCTCTTGAGCAGGCGGCGGCGTTTCAAGTGGCTCTCTAAGAGGGTGGGCTCCACGATAATTTTAAAAAATTGTCATCTAGCCGTCGAGTTTCCACTTGTCACCTAGGGCGCGGCCTATCATCGTCCCCAGATGAATCGGATCAAAACCCTCTCTTTCCCGCTCATTTCGGCGCTTGTCGCTTCCGCTGTGACGCCAGCTACGGCTCAGCTCAGCTTGGAGCTCAGTAGCCAGAAAGAATATCGGCAGAACGAGAAGGGCATGCAGTTTCGCGGCGGTAGTTTTGTCGTCAATTTGAATGACGGAGACGGGATTTACGTGGGCGGTTGCGCCCGTTCTGCTTACTGGCAACCGAATATCCCGCTTGATCCCTGCCCACTCGGCTCGACGGCATTCTTGACTTTCGGCCGCTTGGATGGCGCGACCTCTCGCGGACCTTACTTTTCGGTGACTAACGTGATCCCTGCGATCGTCATTGAGCCTCGGCGTCCCGATCTCGCATTCCTCCGCGCTGCTCCACCATCCCTGTTGAAGCGCCCTTCAGGTGGCTTTAAGGACTCGAGTTTCGCGCTCTATTTCAACCTCCACACCACGGGTGTCAGAGAGTATGTCATTTCCCGCTACACAACCTCCAGAGGATATACCGCTTCCGAGCGTGACAGATTTGAGAAGGAAATCGTTCCTGGCGTCTATTACTACTCGTTTCCACGTTTAAGCCGTCCTGATCTGGTGGCTCCTATTTCCGCTGTGATTTACCCGATGGCTGAAGGGCGGACCAAGCTCAATCGCCAGTTGGTCGGAGTTGATTTCAACGGCGCCACGACCACCAAGCCTGTTTGGAGAAAGGGCTTCATGGAACTGAGTTATATCAAGCCAAACGTTCTTAGTTGGAAGGGTTTGGACCGGACGGTCGTCATTGCGGCAGCGGATAAATTGTATCTCTCGATGCGTGTTTTGTCGGACCGGAAGAACCCACTTTCAACAACGGATCTGATTGATAATGATCTCGCCGTTCCTCAATCGATTTTCCCGGGCTTTGCCTCCGGTGGCGATCCACGAGTTCTGCTCAAGAATCCACTTGTCTCATCATTCACGACGCCTCCAATTTTCCCAGGTGGAACACGCGGTGTGCTCGAACTTGAGCTTCAGCGTTCTTTGGCGACGACGGGGGTGACTTTCGATGCCTCCACCCGGAAATTCCAAATTCCCGTGGTCGTCGTAAACCGCTACTCGGAGTATGCCGAAGTTGCCTTTGACGAAGCAAAATCCAAAGTTTCGCTCCTTGAGGACTTCGACAACGATGGCTACAATAACCTCAACGAATGGATTCTTGACAGCAATGCCAACGATGCATCGAGCATTCCAGAGGCACCCGTCGCTCGTGCAAATGCGGCGGAATTCAATGAAGAGCCTGTTGTGCCAAGAATCGTGCGAGCTGCTTATTTTGGCTTCACCGTCGTGAAGAAGTTGGAGACGGTTCCAGCCGTTAAATACACTCTCCAGCGCAGCCGCGATGGCGGAACCACTTGGGAAAAATTTGTCACGGATGACGACTGGTCAGTCACGACCGTGCGCCTGAACGCGGGTGCATTCCCCCGCCGCGAGCGTGATCCTGAGCAAATCGAAATTCGCGTGGAAAGCAAAGTCCGCGAAGAAACCGATCTTGGCGGTGGGTTCATTATCGAGGGTGACCAAATCCAACCTCCCGGCACGGAGGATGACATCTATCGCGTGAAGATCGTCCAAGGCTAGTCAATCTCAGGGAGGGCTCAGGCCAAGTAACTGCACGAGAAATCGTTTGAATTGCTTGTTTCCGGAGTCCCATCCCGATGACTTCGGAAATGATTGCGACGACTGAACAACTTGCGTTTCACCTTGAAGCTAGCCGCCAAGGTTTGCCGAATCCTGTTTGCGCGATTGATACCGAAGCCGATAGCCTTCATCGCTATCGCGAGTCGCTGTGTTTGATTCAGTTTGCCGATCGCAACCAGTGCGTCCTCATTGATCCGCTCGCGATTGATGATTTGTCTGCTCTTGGAGACTATCTCTCGTGCGCCACGGTGTGGATGCATGGTGCGGATTATGACATGACGATGTTCAAAAGGCAGTTTGGGACACTTCCAGCCGTTGTTTTTGACACGCAGATTGGTGCTCGATTGCTGGGTGTTCGGCGTTTCGGTCTGGGAGACTTAGTGAGTTTGTACTTCGGCGTGGATTTGTCGAAGTCGTCGCAAAAAGCGGATTGGGGCAAGCGGCCGCTGTCCCCTAAGATGATCGAGTATGCCCTGAATGACGTGCATTATCTCTTGGAAATGGGAGATAAAATTGTCGGACAACTGGCTGAGAAAGGTCGCTTGGAATGGTTTGAGGAAAGTTGTTTGGCCGCGCGCCAACGGGTGCTCGAGCGAGACGATTCTAGGGAGGACCTTTGGCGGATTCAGGGGTCAGGAAAGCTGGATTCCCGTGGCCTTGCCTATTTGCGGGCCCTTTGGATTTGGCGCGATGGCGAGGCGAAGGCTTGGGACAGGCCGTCTTTCATGGTGGCTCCCAATCGGCAGTTGCTTGAGTGGAGCATTGATCTCGCCGCTAAGAAAAAAGTGGCATTTCCGAACCACTATCGGCCCGATCGATTGAAGCGTCTCAGAACCATTCTCTCTGAGGTCGAATCCTTGCAAGAATCTGAATGGCCCGTGCGGCAACGTGCTGAGCGACGCAAGCGTGACCGTGATTTTGAAAGCTTGGTGGATGGTTTTTTAAAGGCACGAGAGAAGGCCGCTGCCGAACTGGATATCGAGGGCTCGCTTATCGCGCCTCGCGCTGTGCTAGAATCTCTCGCGGCCGGGCTTGTCGAGCCTTCTGAAGTCCTTCTCGGTTGGCAGCGCCGGTGTCTTGGAATCGACGCTTGAGGATGGCGGATGATAGCTTGGGCGACTGTCGGCGGAGAAGGTATTTCTCAGCAGGAAATGGCCCATGATCGAGGCGCAAATTTGCTGGGTTACGAGTGTCTTGCGAATGCTGGAATTTTGAGAAATCGATAGGGTCTGATATTTGATGTAAATCTTTGGATTTCAAATACTTGGTTGTCAGAAAATTTCGTTAAAAAAAGCACTCCGAAATGACGAAGTTGCTTGTCTCTCCGAGTGATTTTTCGGAAACTTCGGTCGCACTATGTCCGAGACTTCGAACGAGCTACAGAAAGCAGAAACCCAAGTTGCTGCCGCGCAGGTGTATGACGCCGCGCAAATCGATAAACTTGAAGGCCTTGATGCGGTCCGCAAGCGCCCAGGGATGTATATTGGAGATCCGGATGAGCGTGGGCTTCATCACTGTGTTTTCGAAGTGCTGGACAATTCAATCGACGAGCACCTTGCTGGGTATTGCAGTCGCATCAAGGTGGCAATTCATGTGGATGGATCGGTTTCGATTGCGGACAATGGCCGGGGTATTCCGGTCGATATGCACCAGAAATTTGGCATGCCCGCCGTTGAGCTCGTGCTGACCAATCTCCACGCGGGCGGCAAGTTTGGCCAAGGAGCTTACAAGTATTCCGGAGGTCTTCACGGCGTCGGTGCAAAGTGCGTCAATGCTCTTGCGGATTGGTTCAAGGCGGAAATCATGCGGAATGGAAAGGTCCATTTGATCGGTTTCGAGCGCGGTAAGACGACGATTCCACTGCATGTGATCGGTGAGGTGGATCCAGGGAAAACGGGCACCATGATCACGTTTTTCCCGGATGCGACGATCTTTGTTGATACGATTGAGTTTAAATTCGACCGACTTGCCACTCGCTTGCGTGAGTTGGCCTTCCTCAATCCCGGTCTAACCATTGAGTTGGAGGACGAGCGTCCTGAGGCTGCGAAGAAGGCTTCGTTTTTCTATTCGAAAGGCATCGAAGAGTTTGTCGCGC
>JBEGOB010000193.1:0-10607 GCA_041182265.1 Verrucomicrobiota bacterium
ATTCGGCAGGTGCCACGGGTGGCTTGCCCTTGCCGCCGGGGCCGCCTTTGCCTTTTCCGCCAGGGCCGCCGGGGCCCTTGCCGTCTGGGCCGCCCTTGCCGCCGGGACCACGCCCTGCCCAATCTGGCATTTCCTCGCCCGCATCGCGTGCGGCTTTGACTTCATCCGGGCTCAATTTGCCGTTTTTGTCGGCATCATACTTTTCAAGGATCTCTTTGCGGCGGGCCTCCATCGCATCACGCATCGCGCTGCGCTCATCATCCGAGAGCTTGCCGTCGCCGTCCTTGTCAAACTTTGCGAGCATTTCCGCATGGCGCTTTGCAGCCATCGCGCGGCGCTCTTCCTGCATCGCTTTGCGCTCTTCATCCGAGAGCTTGCCGTCGCCATCCTTGTCGAATTTCTCCAAAAGCATTGCGGGCATTTCATGGCCCTGACGCGCTTCACGCTTGGGCTTGTCTTGTGCTGCGGCGAAGGTGCAAGTGCCGAGCAAGACACCGAGAGCCATCAATTTTGTCGTTTTCATCGTAGTTTGATTGATTTTATTTGGAAAACTCGGGGAGCCCTTGTGACTCCCCTTCTGCGTCATCCAACCGTGCGTTGACGAAAAGGTTGCGCATCGCTTGCGGGAATGAGTTGCCACATTCACCAGACCCGTCTTGGATTCCCTCGTTCATGGTTGATACTCCGGCAGCCCCAGTCCAATCGAAGGCACTCGTTTTTGCCCGACGAAGTGCGAGCACGCTCTTCTTGTGGGGCCTTGTCACGGGAATTTTCCTCAGCAGTCGCTCATGGGCCATGCTTGCGCTCATCGGCGTGCTGACCATGGTGGCGACGGTCGAATACTTCCGCATGCTGCGTGCGGCGAAGGTGGTCTGCTTCCCGCGCTTTGGGATCCTGCTCGCCTTGATCTACAGCGTCGTCCTTTATGGCCACCTGATCGCCGGAAAACCGATCCCCGGCAGCTTGGAGGGTGTGGCGGTGTTTCTCGCGGTTGCCGGCCCATTCACCCTTCAACTTCGCTACCCGATCCATGGCATTGAGGCCTTGCTTGCGGTGGCAGTGAGCTTGCTAGGCTTCGTTTACATCGCATTTTTATTCAATTTCACTGCGCTTGTGACCTTCGCGCCACCGGGCGCAAGCGACATTCCAGGCCTCGTCGGTGCGCCCGGCGCATTCCTCCTGCTGTGGCTCCTCGCCGTGACCAAATTCACGGACATGGGCGCTTACATCGTTGGTTCGATGATCGGTCGCCACAAAATGATCCCACACGTCAGCCCTGGAAAAACTTGGGAGGGCTTTGGGGGAGCTCTGATCTTTTCCCAACTCGCTGGCTGCGGGCTTTTCCTCGTTTTTCCAGAACACCTCGCGATTTTCAAACACTGGGGCCACGTCGTGTTTGTCGGATTCCTGCTTGCGCTCCTCGCCGTGATTGGTGACCTCGCAGAAAGCGTCTTCAAGCGCGCCATTCACGCCAAGGATTCTGGCCGGATGCTGCCTGGCATCGGTGGCTCGCTCGATCTCATCGACAGCATCTGCTTCACCGCCCCAGCGCTTTATTTTTACGTGCAATGGGTTTTAATCCCCGCCGCATGAGTGCCGCTCCACGGAAACGTCGCGTCGTGCTCCTCGGGTCCACCGGATCCATCGGCACCTCCACGCTGAAGGTTGCCCGTGAGCTTCCCGATGACCTTGAAATCGTCGCGCTCGCCGCTCACGGCAACATCGAAAAACTCGCCGAACAAGCGCGTGAAACCGGCGTCCACCATGTGGCGATTTTCGACAAGAATCAAGAAGCCGCCCTCCGCAGCCTACTCCCTTCCGGGGTGACTCTCCACCTCGGTGCCGAGGGGCTGAATACGCTTGCGACCCTTGCGGAAGCGGATGTCGTGCTCATCGCCATCGTCGGCACAGCCGGCCTGCACCCGGCGCTTGCAGCCATCGAGGCGGGAAAAGATCTGGCCATCGCGTCCAAGGAAATCCTGGTCATGGCCGGAGAAATCATCACCACCGCCGCTCAGCGCCGAGGGGTGAAATTGCTGCCGGTCGATAGCGAACATAATGCGATTTTTCAATGCCTAGACGGTCACCGTGGTGGCGAGGCGGAGGTCGCAAAATTGATTCTCACGGCGTCTGGAGGCCCATTTCGGGAACTCCCGTCCGACCAAATCGAGACGGTTACACTTGCACAAGCTCTCCGCCACCCGACGTGGCAGATGGGGCCGAAAATCACCATCGACTCGGCGACTCTTTTCAACAAAGGCCTCGAAATGATCGAGGCACGCTGGCTTTTTGGCATCGGGATGGACCGCATCGACGTGATCGTGCATCCGCAGAGCATCATTCACTCGATGGTCGAGTTCACGGATGGCTCGGTGCTTGCGCAACTGAGCCACACCGACATGTGTTTTCCCATCCAATACGCGCTCACATGGCCTCGCCGCGTGAGTGGCGCGATGCGGCCCTTGGATTTCGCTGCACTCGCCAAGCTCGAGTTCGAAGCACCACGCCGTGCGGATTTCCCCGCGCTCGACCTCGCCCGCCGCGCCGGGCACACGGGCGGTACACTGCCCGCCGTTTACAACGCCGCCAACGAAGTCGCGGTGGACGCATTTCGTGCTGGATCACTCTCATTTCCAGGCATTTGGCGCTGCGTCTCAGCCGTGATGGACCGGCACACCGTCCAGCCGTCCGCCACTCTCGAATCTGTGGTTGCAGCGGACCAATGGGCGCGTGAAACTTCACGAAATTTCATCCTCAATCCTGCCTGATTCACGCTTTTCAAACTTTTCCCATCATCTCATGCACCGCCCGGGCCGCCTCACCACTCTACTTTCCCTGCTGCTCCTCACTCACGCCACCGCCAGTCCGACGGAGGTGCAGCGCATCCAAAAGACTTACCAGCTTGCGATGGACAAGTGGGCCCTAGAAATGCGCGCATCCACCCGCCCGGATGACCAAGCGAAGGCGTGGAAAAATCGCCCCGACGCCACTCCATTCGCCCGCCAAATCTGGCAATCCATCGGCAAATCACTCAACGAGGAATGGACGCTCGAAGCCGCTGCTTGGTTTCTCCGCAACACGCCGGGCCTGCTCGCCGCGAACGAAAATGGCAGCCCTCTTCCGATTTTTGACAAGGAAAACAGGGCGATCCGCGAGGCCATCGAGTCCAAGCACTTCAAGAGCCCGAAAATCACGCCCATCTGCGCCGCTCTGATCGCCGTGCCCAACCCGCAATCGCTCGCGGTTCTTGAGAAAATCCAAGCCAGTCATCCGGACCCGAAAATCCAAGGAATCGCCGCTCTTGGTGCCGCGATCCAGCTAAAATCCATCGGCGACGATCCTGAAATCATGGCCAAGCGGCTCACGTATCTGCGCAAGGCGATCATCCAAAGCGCGGATGCCGAGATCGACGCCAGCACCGTCGCGAAACTGGCGGAAGACGAGCTTTACATCATCCGCTTCCTCACCAAGGGCCGCGTCGCTCCCGACCTTGTCGGCGTGGATTCCGCAGGCCGCGCGCTTTCCCTATCCGCGCACAAAGGCAAGGTGATCGTCCTCATTTTCTGGAACAGTCATGGCGATAGCGCGGACCGCGTCATCAGCATGACTTCCTCCATGACGGAAAAATTCAAGGGCCGCCCACTCGCCGTCTTGGGCGTCAACAGCGACCCACTGGAAAAACTCCGTGCCCTCCAAGCAGACGGCTCCGTCGCATGGCCAAATTTCTCGGACCCCGATAACAAACTCGCGGGAGAATACCGGATCGGCACTTGGCCCCTCGTTTACGTGCTGGATGGCGAGCGGAAAATCCACTACGCTGGTGCACCCGGCTCATTTGCAGAGCTCACCGCAGAAGCTCTCATCTCCGAGGCCAAGCCGACCCTTTCGGAATAGCCTCGATTTTCCTTCCGAGATCCGACACTTCTGCTTCACTGCGGCCATGAATTCGCGAATCGCCGCTATTTCCATGCTGGTTCTTTTGGCCTTCACCCCTGCCTCGCCTGGTGCTGGGAAGAAGGACAACAAGGCATCCGTCTCCTTCCACATGGAAACGGAATCGACGGACAATCCTAAAATGATTTTCCCACAACTCGCCAATGGCGAAACGCGATTTTTCCGGCGTATGCCCGAATTTTCCACCAAGGACATCGTTTCATTTAGCCCCTTCCCTGCCGAGGGCGGCGGCGACTACGGCATCCTTTTAAAACTCAAAAGCCACAGCGCCAACCGCCTATCCGGCATCACCAATGCCAACCAAGGCCGCTGGATCATCTCACAGCTCAACGGCCGCGTGATCGATGGATTCTTCATCGACAAACAAGTGGACGACGGCGTGATCGTCATTTGGAAGGGTGTCACTCTCGAAGACATCGCCGTGCTCGATGAACAACTCCCCCGCATCGGTGAAGAAGGAAAAAAGAAGAAGAAAAAGTAACACCTCTCCATGATCCGGCTTTCTGCAATGATCCTCGCTGCGAGCACTGCGCTCATGGCATCACCCATCGAGCTCCGCTTGCCCACGGAGAATCATCACCTGTTCACGGGCGAACCGGAGAAATTCTACATGTATGTGGATCGCACCTTCGAAGGTGTCACCTCAAAGCCCTGGGAAGCTGGCTCTTACGGCTACGTTCGCACCGCCCTCCGCGTGAATCAGCAAGTGGTCCTCACCAAGTTTCACGAGGGCATCGACATCTCACCCGTCAAGCGCGACAAGGCCGGCAATCCTCTCGACCTTGTCTCCAGCATCGCCGCCGGGCGCGTCGTCCACGTCAGCCCCGTCGCCGGTCGCAGCAACTACGGGAAATACGTCGTCGTCGAACACGCTTGGGAAAATTCATCCATCTACTCGCTCTACGCACACCTCGCGGAAATCACCTGCCAACCCGGCGATCCCGTCGCAGTTGGCTCGGTCCTCGGCCGGATGGGATACACTGGCGCTGGCATCAATCGCACTCGCGCCCACTGCCACCTCGAACTGGGAATGCTCATGAGCACCCGCTACCAAGACTGGCATCGCACCAATGGTGGCGGCACAAACTACCACGGCATTTTCAACGGTATGAACATCGCCGGTGCTGACGTCGCACGCTTCCTCTTGGAACACCGGAAAAAACCAAACCTTCAATTCAGCGAGTTTATCGCCTCCACTCCGGTGCATTTCAAAGTGACAATCCCATCGACGGAGATCCCAGAATTCGCCCAACGCCACCCATGGATCATCCAAGAATCGCCGGAAACCCCCAACTCATGGGAAATTAGCTTCAGCGCCACTGGCTTGCCCGTCTCATTCTCACCCAGCCAGCGCTCGGTCACCGCACCCACCGTGACCTCCATCCGCCCCGCAAGTGTGCCACACCGCCTGCTCACCCGCGGCCTCATCACGGGCGAGGGAAATCGCGCGGAACTCACGTCCGGCGGCAAAAAACTCGTCTCACTCATCACCAATTCATTTCCAACTCCTCGCTAACACACCATCATGGCTCCATCCGAAAAACTCGCCTCACTCGGCCTCTCTCTCCCCAGCGTCCCCGCTCCCGTCGCTGCATACGTCAACTGCGTCCGCAGCGGCAATCTCCTCTTCCTCTCCGGCGGACTCCCCATCGATGGCGATCGCAAAATCATCGGCAAAGTGCCCTCCGTCGTCTCCATCGAGGAGGCACAAACCGCCGCTCGCATGATCATTCTCAATCGACTCGCCATCGTCGAAAACGAAATCGGCTCGCTCGACCGCGTCAAACAAATCGTCGCTCTCAATGGATTTGTAAATTGCGAGCCAGACTTTTACGCGCACCCGCAAGTCATCAACGGCGCATCCGAACTTTTGGTGGAAATCTTCGGTGAAAAAGGCAAGCACTCGCGCACCGCTCTCGGTGCCGCATCACTGCCGCTCAATGTTTCCGTGGAAATCAATCTCATCGTCGAAATCGAAGCCTGATCCGTGCCGACTTCTTCCACGCAAATGTCTAACACTCCATTTCGAGTCTTCGACAATCCCGAGTCCGCGTGCGTGCAAGTCGCAGCTGAAATCGCGCACCTTATTCGGGAAAGGGCGTCCATCGGTCGCCCGGCCGTGCTCGGACTTATCACCGGTGAGACATCCATCCCACTCTACGAGGAATTGATCTACCTCCACCGCGAAGAGGGGCTCTCGTTCAAAAACGTTATTGCCTTCCACAGCTCTGAATACCTCGGACTCGCCGCTGACCACCCACTCAGCTTCCGCAGCCACATGAATCGACATTTTTTCGACCACGTGGACATCCCGCGAAGCAACATTCATTTCCCAACAGCCTCGGGGCGACAGCGCGAAATCGACGCACAAGTCCTTCGCTACGATCAGGAAATCAAACGCGTCGGCGGAATTGATTACCAAGTTCTTGGCATCACACGCAACGGCCACTTTGCACTCAATGATGCCTATTCCTCCATCGACTCGCCCACCCGCTGCGTCCACCTCAACGAAGTCACCCGCGAGGCGGCCGCCCACGCTTTCGGCGGCTTCGAGGCCGTTCCCAAACGCGCCATCACCATGGGCTGCCGCACTCTCCTGGCGGCCAACCGCATCACCACACTCGCATGGGGAGCCAAAAAAGCGCGCATTGTTCGCAAGGCGCTCACCTCAAGCGTCACCCCCGCCATCGGCGCATCTTACCTTCAAACCCACCCATCCGCCCGCTTCATTCTCGACCGGCAAGCCGCTTCACTCCTCGTCCCACGTCACGCAAAGCCGAAGCAAAACGCTCGGTAATCCGGCTCATCTCGGCATGAAAAAGCCCCGCCACTCGTAAAAATGGCGAGGCTGTGAAAATTCAATCGTTCGTTGGATTAGCAACCGCAGCCACCGCCGCCGCAGCATCCGCCACCCGTGGAAGCAAGATCATCCGCCGTCGGCACACGCCCAAGCTCAATGGTTGTTCCAACATACTTGCCGATCTCTTTCTGCAAGGTCTCCAACTCACGCTGCGCCGCCATGAAATCACGTGCAATTTCATTTTCAAACAAGGCATCCCGCGCATTCTCAAAATCACGGATTTCCGCAGCACCCAACTCAATCCCAGCATGCTGCTTGTGATGAAGCTCTTCACCACGCTCGTGGACGCTCTGGTATTGCAGGCGGGCGGCATCGTCGCTCAAAAAGCGCTCAACCTGCGCCTGAAGCTTGAGAAATGATGGATCACTGGCGATTTGAGCGCACAGTTCCTTGGTCTTGACGATCACGGCGGATTCTTCGGCAACAATGGACATGCACGGTCCATACCCTCGAAGCTGCGAACTGGCAACGGACATTTGCAGGAAATTCAATCGGAAGAAATTACCCAGGATTCCGAACTAATGCGTGACACTTTCGGCCAAGACGGGTTTCGTTGCAATCACGCACATGGCCATCGAACCCATCAAAGACGGCATCCGTTCCAACGTGCGGATCGATTTTTACGGAAACGTTCACAAGCGCCTACGCGGGACGAATGCGGATCAACGCTACGCCACCGAAGTTGCCGTTCTCAAAGTGCTCGAACAGCGCGGCTGCCCCTACGTCCCACGCCTGCTTGAAGAACACCCGGAGGAGCTCTACTTCGTCTCCACCAACTGCGGCAAACCCGCAACCCAGATCAGCAAAGGCAAAGCCGATCAACTTTTCGCCAAACTCGAACGGGAATACGGCATCCGCCATCTCGACGCCGAACCCCGCAATATCACCTACTCCGATAAACTTGGCTGCTTTTGCGTCATCGACTTCGAACTCGCCGAAGTCCTCCCACCTCCGACCGCCCCCGCACCACCCACTGTTTAAATCTCACAAAAAACCCAGCACCCGTGACCGACGCAGCCATCCTTCACTGGACCGCCCTCACCCACAGCGGTTCCCGCAAGCCGCGCAATGACGATGCGCTCATCGCCTTCACATCCGGCCACGCCGGTGCCGAAACACTCCCCGTCCAAGGCAGTCACACCCTCGCCACCCACGACCTCGTCTTCGCCGTATCCGACGGCATGGGCGGCGGTAACGCCGGAGACATCGCTTCCGCCAGCATCCTCCAACAAATGGCCGAAACCATCCCGGAAACCTTCAAGGCCGCAGCCTCAGGCTTTTTCCCAGATTGTCTCAGCCATCTCGCCATCGCCATCCGCTCCATTCACGAACGCATCAACGCCGCCGCCAATGGCTGCCAAGAGAAATCCGGCATGGCCGCAACCCTTGCCATCGCTTGGTTCACCCCGGAAAATCTCTACATCGCCAACGTTGGCGACTCGCGCATCTACCGCTCACGCGACGGCGTCCTCGAGCAACTCAGCCGTGACCACACCGCCGCATGGGGGCAATGGAAACGTCGCGAAATCTGCGAAATGGAATACCGCACCCACCCACGCCGCGCCGCCCTCTACGAAGTCGTCGGCGGTGGCCACGAACGCGTAAATGCTCACTTTGCCGCCATCTCCTACCAAGCCGGTGACCGCTTCCTCGTCTGTTCAGACGGCGTCATCGACGGCCTCTGGGAGCGCCACATTTCCAACGCCTTAGCCAACTGCCCGGACGACCCCGCCACCACCGCGCACGCTCTACTAAAACGCGCTATCGACAACTCTGGAATCGACGATACAAGCCTCATCGTCATCGCCGTCACCGCTCCTCCAGGAGCTGACTGAAATGGCGCAATCCAACACAAAAGTTGGCACGCATGGTGCTTTCCATGCGCGTCAGCTTGCTTTGACAAGTGCGAGTTCGTCTCCACGCGTCAGAGCTTCCTGAACCAAACAACCGCAATTACCGAAACAACATCACCATGGCCAAATACAAATTGGAATACATCTGGCTCGACGGCTACACCCCAGTCCCAAACCTGCGTAGCAAAACCCAGATCAAGGAATTCGCCAGCTTTCCAAGTCTCGAACAACTCCCGCTCTGGGGCTTCGACGGCAGCTCAACCCAGCAGGCAGAAGGTCGCAGCTCCGACTGCATGCTCAAGCCTGTCGGCGTCTTCCCGGACAGCACTCGCAAAAACGGCGTCTTGGTGATGTGCGAAGTCATGATGCCAGACGGCGTCACGCCCCACCCAACCAACGGCCGCGCCACCATTCTTGATGATCCCGGCGCATGGTTCGGCTTCGAGCAAGAATACTTCCTCTACCAAGACGGCCGCCCACTCGGCTTCCCTGCCGATGGCTACCCAGCCCCACAAGGTCCCTACTACTGCGGTGCCGGATACCGGGCCGTGGGCGACATCGCACGCCAAATCGTCGAGGAGCACCTCGACATCTGCCTCGACGCTGGCATCAACCACGAAGGCATCAACGCCGAAGTCGCCAAGGGCCAATGGGAATTCCAAATCTTCGGCAAAGGCTCGAAAAAATGCGCCGACGAAATGTGGGTCGCACGCTACATCCTCAACCGCCTCTGCGAAAAATATGGCATCGACGTGGAATACCACTGCAAGCCTATCCGTGGCGACTGGAATGGCTCCGGCATGCATGCGAACTTCTCCACAACCTACCTCCGCGAAACCGGTGGCAAGGCATACTTTGAATCACTCATGGCGGCCTTCGCTGAAAACCTCGAAGAACACATCGCGGTTTACGGTCCAGACAACCACCTCCGTCTCACAGGTCTTCACGAGACTCAGTCGATCGACAAGTTCACCTACGGCATCGCCGACCGCGGTTCCTCAGTCCGCGTGCCGCATAGCTTCGTCCAAAACGACTATAAGGGCTACCTCGAAGATCGTCGTCCAAACTCACAAGGCGACCCTTATCAAATTGCATCGCGCATTCTGAAAACCATCTCTCTGGTCCCAACTCCTTGAGTTGATCCACTGAAGTTTTCATAGAAAACGCACACAAGCCGTCTCCCTCAACCGGGAGACGGCTTCATGCGTTACAGACAGATGCATCGCTTGATGGCTTCACCCTAAATTTACTGGACTCCGATGACAGTGGCTGGAAATCAAAGAATTCCAGAGATCTGCGATCCACCTCTCTTATAAGGAAGCTGGACAACTCGAATCCGCCGGTGACCATCGCTCATCGATGAAAAATACCCAGTTCGCGCCATCTTTCTCCGCACGCAGTAGGCACATCAGAGAGACAGCTTTTCCTTGAAAAGCACGCGTCACCACCCGTTACGGAGTCTGCATTTCACGCGCAGTGTGGAAGCGCGGACATCCGATCCGCCGTCCGCTCCTAAGAATTCAGGCGACAGGATATCGCACGCGCGGTAGCCGACAGAATATCGGCGCTCCGCACTCAGGACCGATGAAATAGCCAGACGCTGCCACGATCGCCTAGCCGGCCGCAATCATGTGGATCAGAATCTGTATTTTCCTAGCGAGCGGAAAGCCACTCGATCACATGCTCGGAAGCTGCACCAACTTACTGTATTGGTAGGAATTCTTGCTCAAAAAGTCCGATTGCTGGTCGGGTGTCGTGAAACTCCGCTTGCGAAGCTGATCAATCCCATAGTCCGAAATCACCGTGACAGCAATTTCCATGGCCACAAGTTTCCCCCCCTTGAGTTCGTCAGCCGTAACCGCCGAAGACGTGATGTCAGCCTCGATTCCTGTGCCAAAAATACTGAACTCATCGGTGATCTGATCGGCAGTGGACTGGCC
>JBEGOB010000194.1:0-31676 GCA_041182265.1 Verrucomicrobiota bacterium
TATCGGCCATGGGTGACGCTTCTAATAGAATTATGACCGTGATTCCTGAGCCCAATACGACCCAGCTGCCCGGTAGTCTCGGCACATTGCTCCTTTTAGGCCGACGCTGTTGAATCCCGACCGTCGTCTCAATTTCTAACCCATAGTCCAAAAAACAAACCAAAATCCATGAAGCTCAAATCAAAACTCACGCGGCACCTTGCCCTCGTTTCCGCCATTGCCTTTAACGCCTCCGCCTACGCCGCAAACCTCACTTGGGACACTGTCACCGGTGACGGAGCCGCCATCACCGCCGGTGGGGGGAATTGGGACACCTCCACGGTCACCTGGGGCAATGCTGGAGCCAATGTTGCTTGGTCGCAGACCAGTGCCACTAGCGCTACCAACGCCGCTATCTTCGCCGGTGCGGACGGCAGTGAGGGGGATTACCCGATCACTGTGACCACGGGCATCGCCGCGCAGAATCTCACGTTCAACAACACCGGCTACGCGCTCTCGGCTGGCGCGGCCCGCACCATCACCCTCACCTCGAATACCTTCAGCGTCGCCTCCGGAAAAACTGCCACTATCGGTGGCAACGTGACCGCTTCCTTCAACGCCGGAGGATCCGCATCCAACATCACTGGCGGTGGAACCCTCAACATCTCCGGTGCCGGAGCCACCGTCACCAAGCCCAACAACCTTTTAAATATCATCGGTGGCACCACTGTGAATGTTGGAACCTCCGGACTCCTTACCACCAGTTCCCAGCTGCTCATCGGCACAAACGCCGGCAGCGGCACCGTCATTGTCGATGGCGGAACGGCCTCCAGCACCTCCACCACCGCCAGTCACAACCTGATCCTCGCCAATGGCTCGGGTGCCAACACGGTAAGCGGCACGCTTACGATCAATTCCGGCAGCGTCACCCAACCGACGGTCAGCGGCGGCCTGCGCGTTGGCAGCGCCACTGCCATGACCGCTCCCAACACCGCCTCCGGCACCCTCAATCTCAACGGAGGCCAAATCACCGTCGCTCGGATCTATGAAGGCGGTATCGATCCGCTCATCATCTCGAACGTCAATTTCAACGGCGGCAAGCTCATCGTCCGCGCCGGCACCACCAATGCCGCCAACTTCATGACCGGCCTCGACGCCGCAAATGTGCTTTCCGGCGGTGCGGTCATCGACACTAACGGCGTGAACACCACCATCGCCCAGGCCTTGCTCAATGGCGGCGGCTCCGGCGGACTGACTAAGGAAGGGAACGGCATCCTCACCCTCACCGGTGCAAACACCTACACCGGTGCCACTATCATCAACGGCGGCAAGCTCAATCTCAACGCGCCGTACAGCTCGGTCACCGACACCACTATCAACGCAAACGCCCGCCTGCGCGTAACCACTGGTGCCACGGCTTCCTCAGTCTCCTCCATCACGGTCAACACCGACGGTGGTTTCGAGGTCAATACCGGCAACTACAACGCAAGCACGCTCGGCGTCCTCTCCACCACCACTTTCAACAACAACGAAAACTACGTGGTGGACCTCACCGGAGATAACATCGTGCCGGGCGACATCACCGTGCTCACTTATGGCGCGAAAACCGGCACCGGTGCGCCCTCGCTCGGCAGTCTGCCACCCGGCGTCACCGGCACCATCTCGGACACCGGTAGCGCTATCATCATCGACATCGATACACCGCAAGCGCCCTCGATTGTTTGGTCCGCAGGCACGGGCGATTGGGACACGACCACCACAAACTGGACCGATGCGACCTATACCGAGGGTGCTGTCGTCACTTTCCCTGATCTGTTGGGAGACAACGTCGTGACGCTCACCGCCGCACGCTCGCCCTTTTCGGTGGCGATCTCCAACGCATCTGGAAACACCTACTCGTTTGAGGGGGCGGCGATCAGTGGCGCAGCCACCATCACCAAGACTGGCACTGGGATCTCCACCATGGGATCGGCAAACACCTACACGGGACTTACCACCATCAGTTCCGGTGGTTTGCTCGTTGCAACTGATGGCGCGCTTGGAGCCGTTAGTCATGGAACGGCGATTGTCAGTGGTGCGGTTCTGGGACTCGCCGAAAGCATCACCTACGCCTCCCTTGAACCCATCACCGGATCCGGTGTCGGGAATAGTGCCGTGATTGGCGCACTCGCGGCGCAGCGTGGCTTTGTCCAAAGTTCATCGGGAAATAGCACGTTCGCCGGCCCCATTGAAATCAACGCCACCGGCGTCAGTCGCTTCGGTGTGCAGGATGGTGCCCAGCTTTCACTGACCGGACCTATCACCGTCTCCAGTGGTATTTCCGGCGTCGTTGTCCTCATCCGTGCGGGGCTGTATGATGGTGATTTCGTCACCCTTTCCAACAGCGGTAACTCGTGGGGTGGCGAAACCCGAATCTTCTCCAACAACACGGGCACTGGGGCTGGCCTAAAGCTCGGAATCGACAATGGCCTGCCTCTAGCCACAACTGTTGTCGCCGGCGGGGGATCCAGCGGATCCGGTAACGTTTTTGATCTTAACGGTTTTGATCAATCTCTCAACGGACTTACCAACAGCAACGGGACACTCCGTATCGTCAACAATGGTGGATCTTCCTCCACGTTGACCCTAAATCCGACAGCGGATAGAGATAGCTTCACGGTTCTGAATACCATGACTACCATCGAAGACGGCACGGCGAAAGTCCTGCTGGTGAAGGATGGCTTGTTCAAGCAAACCCTTCATGGAGCCCATACCTACACTGGATCCACCGTGATCAACGCTGGCACTCTCGCGCTCAACGCCAGCGGAGCAATTGATTCCACCGAGTCGGTCAGCATCGGTGCCGGGGCCATCTTCGATGTCAGTGCCAAGTCTAGCTATGTCATACCGTCAGGCATGAATTTCACCCTCAAGCTGGACGGCACCGCCAGCGGAAACGCAGGGAAAATCAAGGCCGCCGGACTGGATATCACTGCCGCCTCCGTCACGCTCGATGTCGTCAACCCGCTTGACGATGCCGTTTACATCCTTGCCGACTACTCCGCGACCTTCCTGACTGGAACTGCATTCGAAACCGTGAATGCAATTCCCGGCTACACCATCGACTATGACTACAACAGTGGGACTCAGATCGCCTTGGTGAAGGATGTGGTGCCGGGCTTCGCGGCCTGGGTCGGCCAACCGCAGTTCGGTCTCGCTCCTGCGGATCAGGATTCCGGCGCGGATCCGGACAGCGACGGGATTGAAAATCTGCTGGAATTCGTTCTCAACGGAAATCCATCTGCCTCCGACTCCGCCATCCTGCCAGTTCTCGCCGTCACCGCCACCGACTTCGAGTTTACCTATCAGCGCCGCGACGATTCGGTTGCGCCGGACATCACGCAGACCTTGCAATGGGGGACCACCCTTGCCGCCTGGCCTGGCAGTGCGGTCATCCCCGCCGCCAGCGGTCCTGTCGGCGTGGCTTCAGTTTCCATCAGTGCTGGCACCCCGGATGACGGCGTCACCGATACCGTGAAAGTAAGTATACCGAAGTCCGAAGCCGGCGCCGGTGGTAAGCTCTTCGGTCGTCTGCAAGTCATCCAACCCTGATCGACTGTCGCACACTTTGCCTCGGGAGGGGGCAATCCCGGGCGGAGTCCGTTGATGGGTCAATCGGACTCCGCCTAAATCTCCAATACCCATGAATTGAGACGATGTGTATTTTGCCAGTCACCCGAACCGCCTTGGTCTTCTCTGGTGATCCAAATCGGAATATCAGGTCCGGTCCGGATCATGCCCTGAAATGAAATCGGCTCGATCCATCGAAGGCAATCCGTGGTGCGAAATTTCCAAAACGTCAGTCCCGGGAATTCTAACATTCATGCGGCGGCTCCCCTTCATCCTCTCATTCTCGCTTTTGGTTTCTTCTGCATCTGCGGAAATCTATCAGTGGAACGGTGCCGCCAGTAGCGCATGGATCACTCCCGCCAACTGGAATGAAACAGGAGCTCCCGCTGGCATCACCAAAGGGCCCGGGCCGACCACTGGAAACTTCAAGCATCGCCTCAACGTCAACAACGGCGGGGCGAACACGTTGGTTTATAGCCCGTCGCTTGGCATTACGCTCTACGGCGGCACCGGCATCCGCGGCCTCGTCATCGGCAGTGGATCGGTCGGCAGCATGCGGATTACTGGCGGAACCTTCGAGACGACTAACAGCAGTATCCAGGATGTTATCACCAGCCCAGGAATCGCCAGCGAGAGCTCGCTCCAGATCGACGGCGGCAGCTACCGCAGCAAGCACCTCCTGCTAGGCCTCAACAATCCGAGTCGCAACACGCTCAGCATCAGCCAAGGCGTGGCGATCATCGACACCCTCGATTTTAACGTCCAGAACGGTATCTCCACCATAAACCTCGACGGTGGAATTCTGGAAACCAAGGGCTTCAGGATTTCCACCACCACCCCGGCCGCCAGCACCAACACCTTCAACTTCAATGGCGGTGTCCTCAAGGCCGGTGCATCCTCCACCATCTTCTTTCCTAACCTCGCCAGGACCGCCGCCCAAGTGAAATCCGGAGGTGCCCGCATTGATACCAACGGCTTCGATATCACCATTTTCGAGCCTCTAACCGACGGTGGAGGAGGCGGCTTGATCAAAAGCGGATCGGGTATTCTCACCCTCGCCAGTCCTGCGACTTTTACCGGTTCCACCCACGTCAATGACGGCACGCTCGTCTTGGGTGAGGGGGCGTCGTTGGCAAGCACTTCGGGTGTCATCCTTTCATCTGGGGCTGTCCTCAGTGTTTCCGCGACCCCCAACCACGTCTGGCCCACAGGTGTTCCGCTCACTTCAAGTGGCGGTGTTCTCGCCGGCGGTCTATCCGTCGATCTGGGAGCCGCCGCTTTGGAGTTGAATCTCATGCCGCCCGCCGGCGGAGGTGGCACTGTCCCGGGCCTTTCCGTCCAGTCCGGCTCTTTCTCGCACAGCGGTTTGCTGGTGGTGAACAATCAGACTGGAGCGCCGCTTGGGGTGGGGAACCATGTGCTCGTTTCCCATGCTGGTGGTGCGATCACCGGGACTCCCATTTTCGGCGGCACGGTGGGAGGGCAGGGCATCCAGCCGGGCACCTTTTGCGAACTGGAGATCGAAGGCGGAAATCTCGTGCTCGCCGTGCGCACGCCCTTCGTCACCACCATTTCCCTCACACGTCAGCCCGGTTCTCCGACGAACTCGGTCTATGGCGAGGTGCTCATGTTCTCTGTTGCAATTAACCCTCCCTCGGCATCCGGCACCGTGGAACTATACCATGGCGGGACTGGTGGAACCCTCATCGGTAGGGCCACACTCTCCGGCGGAAGTGCCGTCATCAAGCCCGCCCGAAATGCGCTGCTCCCGGGTGCTTACCCGGACATCGTCGCATTCTACACCGGCAGTGCGAGCCATCTGGCCTCCACCTCGTCCGCATTGTCGCCGGCACAGTCAGTTTCCGCTAGGGTGCTGACGCTCTCGGGGGCGGTCGCTCATGACAAATACTTTGACACCACGACCGCAGCGTCACTCTCAGCCACCCTCACCGGTGTTCTCGATGGCGATGCAGTGAACGTGGTGCTGCAAGGCGTATTCTCTGAGATCGGACCCGGAACAGCCATTCCCGTGACCGCGAACATCACCCTGACAGGACCGGATGCCCCCAAATACTCAATCACCCCGCCAGCCGCCCTCAGCGCGTCCATCATCGCTGCCAACGTCTGGACCGGCGGGGTGGGGGGAGGCGGCACGAGCCTCGGCACAGGCTCCAATTTTTCTCCGGCGGCCACGACCACCAGCCCGTTCAACGCCATTTTCAACGGCCTCGATCCGATCACCACTGACCTATCATTCAATGGCGCGGTCGGCGGCGCTGTCGGCACGAGCGGCATGGTCTTCGGCTTCGCGGGAAATCAGATTACCCCCGTCATCATCACCGGTTCCACAGGCGCATCCGCTAGGATCGCATCCATCATCGTAGCTCCCGGTGCCGGGGCCGTCACATTCCAAGGGGTGCTCCCATTCATCCTCGGCGGGCCATCGGTCGATACCAGCCACTCGTTCACCAACAATTCCGCGAACCCCCTCGTTTTCCAGAACACCGGAAATTGGATCCCCGGCGGCTCGGGCTCCCAGTTGCGCTCCATGCTATTCGGTGGCGTGGGAGACATCACGGTCGCCTCCAGCATCGTGCCATCGGTTCCTTCCCGCATGTCACTCGCCAAGTCGGGTTCTGGTATCCTTACGCTCTCCGGTGCCAATACTTTTTCCGGCGGCACCACAATCAGCGAGGGAAAGGTCATCGCCAGCACCTCCAACGCCCTCGGCGCGGGCGCGGTGGTCAACCATGGCACGCTCAATCTCACCGCCGGCGCCGTCAACTACACTGGCCTTTCATCGGCACTATCAGGAAATGGCGTCGTCAACGTCACCCTTGGCAACGGAACCGCCATCACCCCGCTCAACGGCAATTATTCGAATTTCACCGGCATCTGGAACCTCGGCATCGGGGCCACTCCCGGCGCAGGAAAAGTCCAGATGAACGGACTCGACCACCCGTCCGCTACGATCGAGGTCATTGAAAACGCCACCCTCTACACCACCTCCGGCACGCACCATGCATCGCTCGTCCTCCATGGAGGAAATACCGGCGAATCGCTTGGCCAACTCCGCATCGAAGGCGGTGCCACCTGGGCCGGAGAAATCACGCTCGCAGGGCCCATCACCGGCCCCGGCGACGGGCACATCGGTGCTTCCAGTGGCACCGGAACCATCACTGGAAGCATCGGCGAGGTCGGCGGTGCCCACAGCTTCGTCAAGGATGGCGACGGCACGATCATCCTAACGGGAAATAGCACCTACACCGGCCACACTCACGTCAATGACGGCATTCTCCTCGTCAACTCTCCTGGCTCAACCGCCCCGGCCAGCTCTGTCAATGTTGCCAGCGGCGCGACTCTCGGCGGCAGCGGCTTGATTGGTGGCAGCTTGACTGTCGCCGCCGGCGGCACTCTCGATCCCGGTCGCGCCGCGCCAGCCACCCTCACTGTTGCCGGGCCTTTTTCCCTCGCCGGCACCACACTCATCCGGGTGAACCGCCTGTCGCTAGCCACCTGCTCTCGCATTGTGTCGCCGGGGCCCATCGCTTTCGGCGGCACGCTCAGGGTGCTCAACGATGGCCCTACCCTAAAATCCGGCGATGCCTTCCAGCTTTTTTCCGCACCCTCATTTTCCGGCAGTTTCGCCACGCTCTTCCTGCCACCGCTCGGCTACAACCTGATGTGGGATACGGGCGATCTCGCGGTTGGCGGAACCCTCCGCGTCATCTCCGCTGCCTCGCAGGATCACCCGGTCATCACCCTCACGCCGGGCACGTTCTATCAGCAAATGCACGGCATCGGCGGAAATTTCTGCCAGGGCGAGCAGAATGTTCTGCTCGCCTACAATCGCTTCGATGAAATGTTCGGTCCGGAGGGCCTCAACATGAGTTTCATCCGCATTTCCACGGCTCACGAGCTTGCCGAGCCTGGTTTCGCTAGCTTCGACGCCAACAACGTGACCACCGTCCAGGAGTTCCGCGCCCGCCAGCCGAACGGCCGTGTGATGCTCACCACATGGACCCCGCCGGAATCCCTCAAAAGCAACGGATCCCCCTATCAGGGCACTCTCGCCAAGACCGCGGGCGGCCAGTATCGTTATGCCGACTACGGCGCGTGGTGGACCCGTGTGCTCCAGTTTTATCAAAATCATGCAGTGTTGCCCGACTATGTTTCCATCCAGAACGAGTGCGATTTTACGCCCACGCCGCCATCAAGTGGTAACATCCCGGCCTATCTCGCCGGTTGTTATCTGAATTCTTCGGAAACTACGACCAAGGCCGGCTACCCACAGGCCCTCGCTGCCGTCCGCTCCGCCTTCTCTGCCGCCGGACTCGGGTCGATGAAAATGATCGGCCCTGACACCACCGCCATCGCGGGGGATAAGGTAAAAAGCTACATGGACAACATCCCTTCTGGGCAGATCCATGCCATCGCCCATCATCTCTATCACGACAGTCCCGGTTCCACCGGCATCGCCGACCTCAGCCGCCTGCAAGCGCTCTATCCAAACTGGGCCATGCCCAAATTCATGACCGAGCTCAATCCTCACGACACCTACGAAGACTGGGATTCCACCCAGCCGGGGTGGATGCAGCTCGCAGTCACCATGCACAACGTCTTCACCTACGAGCGCGCCAACACCTACATGGTGTGGAGTAGCATGTATGGATTCATCGACCGCTTCACCGGCAAGCCGAACAACGCCAACTACTACGCCCTTGCCCATTTCAGCCGCTTCGTGAATGCCAACAATTGGCGCGTCGCCGCATCTTCGAATGACCCCGATGTCGCAGTCACTCACTACCGACACTATGGCGGTCCCGGTATCAGCGACCGGCAGGTGATCGTAATGATCAACAAAAGCGCCGATGTGAAGCACACGACTGTCGGCGCTGCAGCGAGTTGGTCCGCCACGCCCGCACAGCGCTCCTGGCAGGTCCATCAGACTGCCAACGACGGCTCGGTTTCCAAACGCCTCGCAATGACCGAGATCGACCAAGGCCCGTGGCTTTCCGGCGACCGTCAGCTCGTGCTGCCGCCCTTTTCCATCACCACTGCTCTCGTCAACACCGGCACCGCAGCCAGCGAATTTTCTAACCAACAAGTCTGGCGCTTTCGGAATTTCGGCACCATGGAAAACTCCGGAAATGCAGCCGACGACGTGGATTCCAATGACGACGGCGAGATCAACCTCTACGAGTTCGCCACCGGCCAGGATCCCTTTGAGACCACACGTGTGTCTCCCATGCTCATTCAAAACGGCGCCAACCTCGAATTCACCTACACCCGCTCCAAGGCCGCCGTCCTCGACGGCGTTACCTTCGCAGTCGAGTGGAGCGAATCCCTCGCGCCCGGCTCTTGGAGCACCGCTGGCATTCCCGACCAAGAGCCCATGCCTCTAGCGGAAACCGCCACCGGCGAAACCCTCCGCATCCTCATCCCCGCCGGAAGCGCCCGCCGCTTCGTCCGGCTCGAAGTCGTTCAGCCATGATCCGCCGTTGGCTACAATCCGTGATTTTCACATGCCTATTCTCAGGCATGCTTCTTGCCCAGAGTGCTGACATGGACTTGGTCAAGCAGCGCATCGTGCAAAGTCTATCCACCGGACTCGTCGGATCCTCCGTGATACAAGGTCATCAGGCGGCTCTACAGCCGGACGGCACCTGGCCGGACATCGACTACGCGAGCACGGCCCAAACCTATTGGCCGGCGCGCAATCATCTGGAACGGATGAAATGGATGACCAAGGAATATGTGTGGGGTTCCATGCAGGGCGATGCCACCTTGCGGGATGACATCTTCCGCGCCTTCGATGCATGGATCATCCGCGATCCCCAAAGCACGAACTGGTGGTATCAGCAGCTTAACACGCCCCAATCCTTTGGCGAAATCCTGCTGCTCATGGAAGACGAGGTTTCTTCAGCAAGACTCACCTCAGGCCTTGCGATGATCGCCAGATCCTACGTGCCGAGATCAACCAACACCGGCACTAACACCGGCGCAAACCGCGTGGATCGCTCCTATGCTACGATGATGCGCGGCCTCCTCTCCGCAAATGCCGCGCTCACCTCAGAAGCCTTCTTGTCCATGGGCGACACCATCCTTGTCAACAGCGCCCATCAGTTCGCCGAAGGTATCCAGGCGGATGGATCATTCCAACAACACGGCGCCCAACTCTACGTCGCAGGTTATGGCTACGGCTACCTGCAAGGCTTGTTGAAATACGCGTCCTTCGGTGCGGGCACACCTTTTAGATTCACCCCGCTGCAAACGCGCGTGCTGCTAGACCACCTGCTCGACGGAGCGCAGTGGTGCATCCGCGGCGACACGATGGAATACACCTCCTCGGGTCGCGGCCTCGCCCGCGCTGGCGGCGGCGCTGCGGCGCTCGGTTTCATCCCCATGCTTCCCAATGCTATCTCAATCTGCGGCGGCTACCGGCAGGCGGAACTGGAAACCTTCCAACAACGGCTATCCGGCACGCCATCCACCGCGCTCGCCGGCAACCGGAACTTCTGGCGCTCCGACTTCATGGTTCATCACCGCCCGGCGTTTTCCATCTCCGTGAAAACCTCATCCACCCGCACCTTGCAGCCGGAAACCGGAAATGGCGAGGCCCTGAAAAACCTCCACCTCGGCGATGGCGTCACCCTGATCCAGCGCACCGGCGACGAATACGACGACATCATGGCCGTCTGGGACTGGAGACGTTTGCCCGGCACCACCACCGAACAAGGCACTTACTCACTCAAGCCAAGCGCCGATTGGGGCGTCTATGGCAACAGCGCCCACGCCGGCGGTATTTCCAACGGCACGGATGGTGCGGCCGTTTTTAACTACAGCCGCCTCGGCGTCGCGGCAAAGAAATCCTGGTTCTTCTTCGGCGATGTCATGGTCGCGCTCGGAACCGCCATCAATGCCCCGGCTGCCACAAATTCGGTTCTAACGACCATCAATCAGTCCCTGCTGAAAAGCGACATACTCTATCGAAGCGGCGGAGCAAACACCTCGCTCACCGGCAGCGCGTCACCGTCCGCACTCGAGTGGGTGCATCACGATGGCACTGGCTATTTCTTTTCTAACAAGGTTTCTAACGCGAGCATCGCCGGCGTCGCGCAACCCGGAAGCTGGCAATCGATCAACACCGGCCAAAGCCCCACTCCCGTGACACTCGGCGTTTTCTCGCTGCATCTCAACCACGGCAAGGCCGTCAATGGAGGGAGCTACTCTTACATCGTCGCACCAGGCCTTGATGCCGCAGTCATGAATGCATTTCCCGTCGCGAACTATCAGATCCTGCGCAACAACGATACGGTCCAAGCGGTGAAGGATACTGCCGCCAACAAGACAGCAGCGAACTTCTGGGCCCCAGGAGCCGTTAGCGGAATCACCTGCGATTCGAAAGCGTCGATCTTGATTAAACAGGACGACGACTTCATCGACATTTCCATTTCCGACCCCACGCAGAGCAACACCGGAAGCATCGTGTTGGATCTTTCGTCGCCGGTGGCCGGCCTGATCCATGCGGACACCGGAATCACCGTCGAACAAATGACGCCCACCCTCCGTCTCAGGCTCGCTACGGTGAAATCCTACGGCAGGACTTTCAATGCACGCTTCTATCTGCGGCCGAATGCGTTTGAAACCATCATCCTCGCTCCCGTCGCCGATGCCTATGTTCACGACGCCCGGCCCGCGGTCAACTATGGCGACTCACCGACTCTGGCCTGCAAGCTGATCACGACGGCCACCGGCTACACTCGCGAGTCCTATCTTGGTTTCGATCTATCAGGAGTTGGCGGTATTCCGATCGCCGCCTCGCTACGACTCAGTCCGACGTCAGTTTCCACCACCGGCATCTACGGAGTCCGGGCGGTCGCGGCGGGTTCGTGGACCGAGTCCGGCCTTGTCTGGAACAACCGCCCCCAGCCTATTGGATTCGCGACTTCCATCTGGACAGCAGCGCTTGCCGCTCGCACCCGGTGCGATGTGCTCGCTGCCGTGCTGGACCGCAGCGGCAACACGGTGGATTTCAGCGTCACCACGATGGCCCCGACCTTCGATGGGTTCGTGAACTATGCCTCGCGCGAGCATTCAGATCCCGCGCTACGTCCGACCCTCGAACTGGTCGCACCCCGTTCGGAAATGGAAATTTGGCAGATCGAGTGTTTCGGCGCTCAGTCAGACCATCCAGCCGTCGCCGGAACCGGTGAGGATCCCGATGCGGATGGAGAATCGAACCTCTATGAATTTGCCACCGGTCAGAACCCGCTCGCGGGCACTCGGTTTTCACCCTCGATCCTTCAAAATAACGACAATCTCGAATTTACATATCGCTGTGGCAAGTCCGCCATCGCCGACGGGGTTTCATTCATTGTCGAATGGAGCGACACCCTTGCGCCTGGGTCGTGGAGCCATCTGGGCGTCACGGACTCGATGATTCAACAAAACTCCGCTCTTGAAACTCGCCGCGCTCGCTTGCCGAGTGGCAGCTTGGGCTCTCGCTTCGTTCGCCTACGGATCGTGCCGTAAAATTCCGGAGAGTGCATCGATCCGGATCATTAACGACGTGGAAGAAGCGGCGCTTGTTGAAAACTTCCGCTTCCCCAAGGACCCAGACGAATCTTCGTGGCGTGAGATTTTAGAAAATGCCGGAATTGCCTGAAAATTTGCGAGTTTTGACTTGCCAAGGTGAGGGTGGTCCCTAGTTTCGCCGTCCCATGCCAAGAGTCGGAGGAAAAGCAAAAACACGGAAAGCCGTTGCCAAGCGTTTCAAAGTCACTGGGACAGGGAAGATCCTACGTCGTAAACAAGGAGCTCGTCACTTGCTGCAAGGCAAGAACAGCAAGCGCAAGCGCAGGCTTGGGCAAGCAGCATTGGTCTCCGATGCTGACCTTCGCAACGTTCGTGAAAATCTTCCTTTCTCCCGGTAACCTAGAGTCGCCGCAACGAATAATACGCCCCCGTCCGCGAATCGGACGGCCTTTACACAGCCTGATCCCGCAAGGGAGACAAGAACAGTCGAGACTGTGGAAGGAAATGAAAACAACGGTCTGTTCAAACTGAAAAAACAAAATGCCACGTGCTACTAATTCACCGGCCAGCCGCGCGCGTCGCAAGCGCACGCTGCTTCGTGCCAAGGGTTTCCGCGGTTTCCGCTCGAAACTCTTCCGTTACGCCAAGGACGCTGTCCGTAAGGCGATGACCTATGAGTATCGGGACCGGAAAAGGCGCAAAGGTCAATTCCGCCGCTTGTGGACTCAGCGTATCAACGCTGCATGCCGCAACGAGGAAATGACGTATTCGCGCTTCATCGAAGGACTGAAAGCTGCTGGAATCGAAGCTGACCGCAAGATCCTCTCGGATCTCGCTGTCAACGACGCCGCAGCCTTCTCCGCCATCGTTGCCCAGGCCAAGAAGGCTCTCGAAGCGAAAGCCGCTTCGAAAGCAGGTTGAGCCTGATTCCCGAATCGTAAAAATCAACACGCTGTCTGGCTTCGCGCCGGGCAGCGTTTTTTTACGCAGTTTTCACGAAATTTCCGCTGAGATGGTGTCTGAAAAATGCGAGTAAGTCACTCGTGGTGTGTCGCTTTGGCCGGATTTTCGCCGCTCGGGTGTGCCTCCCTTAAACTTGGGACGCTTGTTTGGCGATTTCCTGAAATGCGGCGGGAAGGTCTTGATCCTGCCATTTGCCTTCGATGCTGATGGCTCCGGAATAGCCGCTGTCTTTGAGAACTTTGAAAAAGGGGCGGAAGTCGTCACCATGGATGCTTGGTGCGGTGCGTCCTTCTTTTTCAGCGATTTCCAAGTGGGCAACGACGTCCATGGCTGCTTTGAGGTCGGCCGGAGTGTCGCCCATCGAGGCCATGTGATAGAGATCAGCGAGGAGGCGGATGTTCGGGTGCTTGGCAGCACGGATGATTTCAGCGCCCTCAGCGAGGTGGTTGATGTAGTTGCATTCTTTGGCCTGCAATTGTTCGAGGGTCACGGTGACACCGTAGCTTGCGGCGAGCGGGCCCATGCGTTGAAGCAGGGAAATGAATTGGGCATTCGCCTTTTCCTTGGGCCAGCCGTCGCGGAGTTGGCGCGAGCCGCCGCTGCCGAAGACGATGAATTTGCCGCGGGCTTGGCGGAGCCGCCGGAATGCGATTTCAGACCATGCGAGGATCGCGTCGTGATTGGCTTCTGGCCCGACGCAGCGGAGGTGGGTAGGGCGGATGAAGCCGTTGCAGGCGAGAATCGGCAGGGGCGATTCCGCTAGGCTTGCGAGGTTTTTTTCAAATTGTGCCTCAGTTTGATCCGGGACGAGGAAATCTCCCACGCTTTCGGTGAGAAACTCCGCTCCCGCCGCTTTGAGCAAGTTCGCGTTGGCGATTTTAGAGGCGATTCCGACGGATGAGAAAAGTTTGCCCGATTTCGCCGGTTCTGCGGCGCTGGCGCGCGTGGCGAAGGCGCTCGCAACGAGGGCCGCGGAGGTGGACTTCAGGAAGTTTCTCCGTCCGGAGTTGGCGAAATCGGGGTTCATGGGCGGATGCAATCGTGATTTCTAAATGAAATTTAGGGGAGAACTGAGATGGCTTCAGAGGTGGAAGGGTTTTCCGCCGGCCATGACTTCTTGCGAATTTTCATCGAAAGTGACGCGTTCGCCAGTGCGCGCGGCGGCGTTGGCCATGATGGTTGCGATCGAGTGCTGGTATCCGGCTTCGATGGGCGCGTTGGGCTGCTTGCGTGAGCGGAGGCATTCCAGCCAGTTCTGCATGTGTGCGACGGTGAGCTCGTCTGCGCCGGTGTTGGCGGCGGTGATTGCAGGCTTCGCGCCCTCGAGCGTGTGGCTTTCCAGGAGATTGGCGGGCACTTTCATCGAGGCTCCGTCCGATCGGGTCATGCCGCCGGTATCGGTGACCTTGCCGGTGGCTAGGTTGAGCTCGCCACCGTTCGAGTAGTAAATTTCCTTGGTGCCGCCGGCGGAGTTGCTGAAGCGCGAGCTGTAAGTGACTTGGAAGCCGGATGAGGGATCGTCAAGCGGGCCGTAGTCGAAGACCGCTGTGAGCGTGTCGAAGTTGGTGCGCCCGTCTTTCCATTGGTAAATGCCGCCATTGGCAGCCACGGAGCGGGGGTGGGGGAGTCCGGTGAACCAGTGAATGGTGTCGATTTGGTGGCACATCCATTGGCCGGCAATGCCCGAGGAATAAGGCCAGAAGAGTCGGTATTCGAGATACTTGCGGGGATCCCATGGCGCGTCCGGGCGATTGGCGAGGAAGCGCTTCCAGTCGGTGTCTTTTTCTTGAATGGATGCGACCAAGTCTGGGCGGCGCCAGCGACCAGGCTGATTCACGTTCCATGTCATTTCCGCTGCGACGATCGGGCCGAATTTCCCGCTTTTTAGGTAATCGTGTGCGGCGTGGTAAGTGTTGCCAGAGCGGCGTTGCGAACCGATTTGGACGATGTGGTTCGAGGCTTTGACGGCCTTGAGGGCGGCGCGTGCGTCCTGCATGGTTTCTGCAAATGGCTTTTCGCAGTAAACGTCGCAGCCCGCCTCAATGGCCTCGATGGTGTGGACGGCGTGTTGGAAATCTGCCGTGGAAATGATCACCGCGTCCAAGTTCGCCTTCTCATAAAGCTCTTCATTGTTGCGGTAGGTGGCGATGTCTTGGTTGAAATGCTTGGCAAAATACGCCTTTGCCTCATCGCGACGGACGCTCCAGATATCAGAGACGCCGACGATTTCGCAGTTGTGTTGGGCTGCAACCGCTTTGTAAGCGGGCAGGAGCGCGCTGTTCAGGCGGTCTGAAAATCCGACGATGCCGATGCGGATGCGGTCGTTGGCGCCAGTCGTGCGGGCTTGGGCGCGCGCCGTGGTGAAAGTTTGAGAGGCAAGCAGCCCGAGGGTGCCAAGTGAGCCAGTGCGGAGGATTTCACGACGATTCATGATGGGTGACAATGGGTTGGGTAAGGCGTTAAGTCGCCCCTGTTGAAGGTGCGCATTGGGTCAAAACGCTCAGTGCGCCCTCAATCTGTCAAATGTCGGGCGAGGGTGGTAGAAATCATTTGGGGTATATCGACGAAACCTAAGATTTGTGGGATTTGAGTAAAAAAATGAGTAAAACACGACTTTGAGCTTGCAAGCGCGCCTCCATCCCATAACACCTGCGGCCCGAATTATGGCTAAGAAAAGTTGGATCGCCCGCAACGCGCGCAAAAAAGAAACCGTCGAGAAATACGCAGCACTTCGTCTCAAGCTTAAGGCCGAGAAGGATTACGTGGGTCTTTCCATGCTTCCACGCAACGCAAGCCCGACACGCCTTGTCAACCGCTGCGAGATCACCGGTCGTCGCCGTGCGTTTTTGCGCCGCTTCCGCCTTTCACGGATCACTTTCCGTGAGCTTGCATCCGCGGGTATGCTCCCGGGTGTGACGAAGTCGAGCTGGTAACTGGCACGGTTTCCGCTATTTTCGACGTGAGACGGAAACTGCCCGTCTCACGTCATTCTTATGCCAATTTACGAATACGTTTCTGAAGCGCCGGATGACCCTGAGCATTCGTGTCGCATCTGTGCGCGCGGATTTGAACTGCGGAGGCCGATTGATCGAGCACCGCTTGAGAAGTGCCCCCTCTGCAAGAATGCGGTGAAGAAGGTGATCTCTCGGATCAATACACCCACGATCACCAAGCCTCTCTCGGTGAGTGATGCGAAAAAGGCGGGTTTCACGGTCCTTCAGCGTCGTGACCAAGGTGTTTACGAAAAACTCTGATCTGCCTTGAGATGACGACATTTTTATTGGGTCTTGATTTTCTTGCCACCGCTTCTCCGACACCGCCCTCGGAGTTTCCAACACTTGGAAAGTCCCTGCTGTATTTGGCGGGAATCACGTTTTTCCTGCTGTTGAACGCATTTTTCGTGGCCTCGGAGTTTGCCATTGTGAAGGTGCGGCCGAGCCAGCTCGAGGCGCAGTCGAAGGCAAGTCCTGCGAAGCTCAAGGTGGCGCTGAACGTAGTCAATCACTTGGATGGCTATCTGTCTGCGAACCAACTCGGGATCACCATTGCCTCACTCGCCCTAGGATTCTTGGGTGAACCGTTCGTGGAGGCGCTGGTCGCTCCTGTGCTGCTGATGACTGGGATGTCGGTGTGGTGGGTGAAATTGATCTCTTTCACGTTGGCGATCATTTCTTTCACTTTTCTGCATGTCGTCATCGGGGAGTTGATGCCGAAGTCGATTGCGATCAGTCGCTCGGTCTCGACGACGATGGCTTTGGCGACGCCGCTGCACACATTTTATCGGTCCGCTCACTGGGCGATCGTGGTCTTGAACGGCACGGCGAACTGGTTGCTGAAGCGACTTTTTAACATCGATCCAGTCAGCGAGGGTGGGCACTCCCACTCAGCCGCCGAGTTGGCGCTTTTGGTGACTCAGAGTGGACAATCGCAAGAGGTCACGGAGACTGAGCGGGAAATTTTGATCAATGCTCTTGGACTCAATGAGTTGTGGGTGCGAGATGTGATGACCCCACGGAATAAAGTGGTGATTTTGGATGCCGATGAGCCTTTCGAGAAGACTCTTGAAATCGCGATGCGGAGCAAGCACACCCGTTTTCCTCTGGTGAAGGGGCATTTGGATAACGCCATTGGCCTCATTCACATCAAGGATCTTTTCAAGCTCATCAAGGACCCGGATCCTGATTTGATGCGGATCAAGCGCGATTTGAAAATCGTCCCGGACACGATGCCCTTGGACAGTCTTTTGCAGTTCTTCCTCAGAGAGCATGCGCATTTGGCGATGGCGGTGGATGAATTCGGCACGCCGGTGGGAATCGTGTTCCTCGACAATGTGATTGAGGAGTTGGTGGGTGATATTCAGGACGAGTTTGATAACGAGCGCTCTTCGTTCACGCGGGTCAATGATGACGAGTTCGTGATTGAGGGAGCTATGACCTTGAATGAACTGGCTGGCCACGTTCCTGAACTCTTCGTGGAGAGCGGCGAGGTTACGACGATCGGCGGCTATTTAACGCAGCAACTCGAGCGCTTCCCAGAAGTGGGAGAAACTTTGGAAATCCTTGGTTATGAAGCGCGTGTGATGAGCACGGACGGTCGTCGAGTGGGCCAGGTTCATTTCAGGAAATTGGTTCCAGCGAGTGTTGAGGATGAGGATTTGGTTGAGAGCTGAGGGCGCGTGATTTTGGGTCGGTCTTGCGCCGAAATTTCCAGCAAGTGCACGCAGCGTCTCTAGGAGTGGGCAAACCCTGTTTTTTTACGCAGGCGGAGGGCGTTGGCGATGACCGAGACCGAGGAGAGTGACATGGCTGCGGCGGCGATCATTGGACTGAGCAGGGTGCCGGTCAGTGGATAGAGCGCCCCGGCGGCAATCGGGATGCCGGCGGCATTGTAGATGAATGCGAAGAATAAATTCTGACGGATATTGCGCATCATTTCCTGACTGAGGCGGATGGCTTTGAGAATTCCTGATAGGTCGCCTTTGATGAGTGTGAGGTGGGCGCTCTCGATGGCGATGTCTGTGCCGGTGCCCATCGCGATGCCGATGTGGGCAGCGGCGAGAGCGGGAGCGTCGTTGATACCATCCCCCGCCATGGCGACGCGGTGGCCTTGGTTTTTGAGAGTCTGGATCAGCGTAATTTTGCCTTCCGGGCTAAGTTCCGCATGAATTTCATCAATTCCCAAGGCTTTGCCAATGGCGTTGGCGGTGGATGCGTTATCACCCGTTGCCATGATCAGGCGGATGCCAAGTCGGTGCAGCGCAGCAACGGCGGCGGGTGTGCTTTCTTTGATGGGATCGGCAATGGTGAAGAGTGCGAGCGCTTGGTGACCGCGTGCAATCCAGACCAGGGTTTTTGCAGTGTTCCGCTCGCTAAGTGCCGTGCTTGCCAAGTCTTCGGGAATGATGACCCCGAGATTGGATAGAAAATCCGCTTTGCCCGCATGCCAGATTTCTCCGTTGATCCGTGCGGACACGCCACTGCCAGCGGTCGATTGAAATTCCTCGACTGGGTAGCTTTGTGCTGTGGCTTGGCGGCAGTATGTGGTGATGGATTTGGCAAGCGGGTGCTCGCTCTGATCCTCTAACGAACAGGTGGCGGCAAGCACCTCTTGAGTGTCGGCGCTGGAGGTGAAAGTGCATTCCGTGACTTCGGGCTTGCCTGCTGTGAGTGTCCCGGTTTTATCCATCACGAGGGTGTCGATCCGCTCGACTCCCTCAATGGCTTCGGCGTTTTTCACCAAGATTCCTTCCTGAGCCGCTCGGCCGATACCGACCATGATCGAGACAGGAGTTGCTAGGCCGAGTGCGCAGGGGCAGGCGATGATGAGCACGGAGACGGCATTGATGAGTGCCAATGCCATGGCTGGCGCGGGTCCCCAGATAGACCATGTTAGAAAGGTGAGTGCGGCGGCAGCGACCACGCTGGGCACAAAATATCCAGCGACTTGGTCTGCAATTTTCTGGATCGGTGCGCGACTGCGTTGAGCTTGGGCAACGAGTTCGACCATGCGTGCGAGCAGCGTGTCAGTGCCGGTTTTCGTCACTTCCATGATGAAAGAGCCGCTTTGGTTGATCGTCGCGCCTACCACGGTGTCGCCAATTTCGCGTTTTGCGGGAATCGCTTCACCGGTGATCATCGACTCATCAATGTGGCTACCGCCTTCGAGGATTTTTCCATCGGTAGGAATCTTTTCGCCGGGGCGGACGCGGAGGTGATCTCCGACGTGGAGTTGCTCTGCGGGGATCAGCTCCTCGGTGCCGCCGGCGGTGATGCGCGAAGCGTTTTTTGCAGCGAGTCCCAGCAGGGCCTTGATCGCTTCACCGGTGCGGCCGCGTGCCTTCGCTTCGAGCAGTTGTCCTAACCAAACTAGGGTGATGATGACGGATGCCGCCTCGAAGTAGAGTGCGACTTCACCGTGGTGTCGGAAGCTGTCCGGGAAAACGCCGGGGAAGAGCACGGCGCACGCGCTGTAACCGTACGCAGCGCCGACACCGATGGCGATGAGGGTGAACATGTTCAAATTCCATCCTCGCAGCGAGCGCCAGCCCTTCACAAAAAAGGCCGAACCGAGCCAGAGCACGACGGGACTGGCTAGAGCGAATTCGATCCATTTGAGCGCGGGGTGGGGGATGGCACCGTTGAGATGGACCAGCGAGATCATCGGCGACATGGCGATGATGAATACGGGAAGTGTTAGGATGAGGCTGAGCCAAAACTTGATCGATATTTCCCGGATTTCTTGGCGGGAGTGGGCGTCATCTGAGGCGCTCACTTGAGTGGATTCCAGAGGCATGCCGCATTTCGGGCAATCACCGGGCGTGTCTGAGATGACCTCCGGATGCATCGGGCAGGTGAATTGTCCGGGTTTGGCGAGAGAGGGAGTGCTGGGTGCTGCGGTGTGACCGCCGCAGCAGCAGGATTTAGGTGCGCTTGGAGGCTGGGAATTGTTGGGTTCCATGGCGTTTTCAGGTGAGTGTCCTCGATGGGCAGAGAGGCGGGATTGATGCGTCAAAAGGATTTAAGGATTTCGAAAAGAGTTGGACTCTCGCTTGATTCATCGTGTGGAGGTCTTTAGCATCAAGGGACGGCGCATTTGCAGTGACGTCGTTTCCGAAATTCGGAGTTTTTGTTATGAACTATATCCTTAAAACCGGCTTGGTGCTGTTTCTTTTTGCGTGGTCGGTATTCGGCGTTTGGTTGGTGGTCAAATACGGGGTATTGTTCGGGCCGCACCCGGATGATCCTGCGGAGACGCCGGGTGCGCGGTCGTTTGGTGTGGCACATGTTGCGGCGGTGTGGGTGGGTGTGTGCGCTTTGACGATCTATTTTTTGTTTCGCTAGAAGTCTTGGCTGAGGAATGCGAGCGCGCGGGATTCTGCCCAATTGTAGGGTCCTGAATGGATGCTTGGAAAGCCGACATGCCCGCCGCTTTCGGGAGCTTCGAAGTGGAAGTAGGGGCTGGCCTTCGCTTCGGCAAGCGGGTGACAGGCTGGGCCGAGGAATGGGTCATTGGCTGCATTGACGAGTAAGCTTGGATGTCGAATGGATGTTAGGAATTGGCGGCAACTGTTGCGATTCCAGTAGTCTTGAGCGTTGAGAAAGCCGTGGATGGGTGCGGTGAATCGGTCGTCAAACTCGGCGAAGCTACGCATTTCATCGAGACCGTGTAAGTCGAGTTGGCCGGGAAACATGCGGTCCTTTGTCCGGATTTTCGCGCGCATTTTTTGCAGGAAACGTTCCATGTAGATCCAGTTTGAGCGGCGTGCGAGTTGTTGAGACGAGCATGCGAGATCGCAGGGAACGGAGAAGCTCACGGCGCGGTGGAGGCGAGGCGGGAGTGATGCTGGAGCTTCGCCCAAGTATTTGAGGGTGAGATTTCCGCCAAGACTGAAGCCGATGAGGTCCACGGTGCGTGCTGGGTGGACTTTCAGGGCGTGGCGGACGACGGCGTCGAGGTCGTCAGTCGCGCCGCTGTGGTACATGCGAAGTTTACGATTTGGAGTGCTGCCGCAGCCGCGGAAATTCCAGGCGAGTGCGTCCCAACCGTGGTGAATGAGTGCTGCAGCCATGCCTTGGATGTATTCCGCACGGGTGTCGGCTTCGAGGCCGTGGCTGAGAATGGCGAGACGTGAGCTGCCGCGGGAGGACCATTCGAGATCAAGGAAATCGCCATCGGCAAGTTCAAGGCGTTCGCTTTGTTGAGTGACGTGGGGCTGCTTACGGAAGAGCGCGGGGATGAGTGTTTGCAAGTGCCCGCCAGGGAGCCAAAAAGGCGGGCGGTAGCTTGATTTTTCGATAAATGGCATATTTTCCGTGAGTGACTTATCGGAAGACCTGAACAATGGCGCTTGTCATCCTCCCACATCAGGTATAGCCGTCCAGCGTCTTCGACAAACCACTATGACATTTTTTATCCTTTGGTGCCTAGCCGGCCTCGCAGTTGGCATTGTTTTCGCCTCATTTTTTGAATGGACGCTTCATAAATATGTGATGCATCGCCCGGTTTGGAATTTCCGGTATGCGTTTCAGGCGCATGCGGTGGTGCATCATAAGACCTTCAAGGCGGATCACACGTATCATTTGATTCATGAGAAGGATAAGCAGACGATTCCGATGGCATGGTGGAACGGTCCGGTCTTGGTGTTGATTGGAGCGACTCCGTTTGCGCTGTTGTCATGGGCAACGGGGGAGTGGGCTTTTGCGCTGGGCGGTGGACTTGCGTTTGCCTCGTATTATTGTTTCTATGAATACATTCATTGGTGCATGCATTTGCCAAAGGCGCGCCGGGTGGAGAAGCCTTGGTGGTTCCGCCGCTTAAATGGCCACCATTTGTTGCATCATCGTTACATGCACAAGAATTTCAATGTGGTGCTGCCTGTTGCTGATTTGTGTCTCGGGACATTCATGGCGCGTGCCAAGACGAAATTTGCGCAAGCGCAAGGGGCTTCGGTGCCGAATGTGCAGCCTTTGGTCTGAGGCGGAGAAGATATTCTGGCGTGATATAGACGCTCGTCTTGGGCACACGCCACGCCCAATGCTTATTGGGTGACAGGCGCTTACGGAAGGATGCGTTTGTGATCGATGAGGCGGACATCCCCGTAAAATACGGCCGTCGCTAGAATGGCGGGGGCCTTGATTTTACTCACGGGTTCCAAGGTTTCTTCATCGACCAAGCTAAGGTAATCGATGCGAGCGAGTGGCGATTTTTCAATTTCCAATCGGGCGCTCGAAAGGATTTGGGCGGGAGATTTGAATTCCGCGGCAGCAGACAATGCATGTTGGATGCGTGGTGCATCTTGGCGTTGTTGTGGGCTGAGACGGATGTTGCGCGATGACATGGCAAGCCCATCAGGCTCGCGGACTGTGGCGCAGGGGACGATTTCCACCGGAACATCGAGGTCGCGGACCATGCGGCGGATGATCGCAAGTTGTTGGAAATCCTTTTCCCCGAAAATGGCTTTGTCGCAGGTTGTGAGGAGGAATAATTTTAAGACCACGGTGCAAACTCCGTCAAAGTGTCCGGGGCGGCTTGCGCCACAAAGGCCGCGAGAGAGAGTGGATTCTGTGACCGTGACCGAGCGGTCTGGAAAATACATCTTGGATGCGTCTGGAGCGAAGATCACATCCACCCCCTCCGCTTCACAAGCTGCTAGGTCCGATTCCATCGGCCGTGGATAAGCCTCCAAGTCAGAGGCTCGGTCAAATTGGATGGGGTTGACAAAAATTGAAACGAGAACAGTCCCTTGCGGACCCGCGAGCGCGCGCGCCATGCGAATGAGTTCGAGGTGGCCTTGATGCAGGGCTCCCATGGTGGGAACCAAGACTCTCGGGCCTTGGGTGTTTTTTAGAATGTCACGAAGGCTTGCTCCGCTTTCTGCAATCGTCATGCGGTAACTTAATCCGGACGAATTCGATGAGGCAAGTCCTAGCACTGCGACTCGAGATTGCGCAGGATGACGTCTCCGCTTTGGGCCGCAAAAGCCTAATTCATCAAGTTTGTTAACAAACCTGAGTCGGGATCAATCGATCTTTAGGCGCATGCCCAAGGTTCTGGGGAATTAAGCTCCTGGGAGCTCGATGAAGCCCTCCAGCTTGCGAATGCGGGTTGGGTGACGCATTTTTCGCAGGGCCTTTGCCTCGATTTGGCGGATCCGTTCGCGGGTGACTTGGAATTGGCGGCCCACTTCTTCGAGTGTGCGGCTATATCCGTCTTTGAGGCCGAAGCGTTGTTCGAGGACTTCACGTTCGCGCTCGGTGAGTGTGTCGAGAACGTCCTTGATCTTATCCTTGAGCATCGAGAAGCCGGCTTCTTCCATCGGGTTGTCGGCGGCTTTGTCTTCGATAAAGTCACCGAACGAGGTGTCGTCCGAATCACCGACAGGGGCCTGCAGGGAAATCGGTTGCTGTGCCATTTTGAGCACGGCGCGGACACGCTCGACGGGAAGGTGAATTTCCTCGGCGATTTCTTCGGGCGAGGGTTCGCGTCCGTATTCTTGGACCAACTGCTTTTGCACGCGCATCAGCTTGTTGATCGTCTCGATCATGTGGACGGGGATACGGATCGTGCGTGCTTGGTCGGCGATGGAGCGGGTGATCGCCTGACGAATCCACCAAGTGGCGTAAGTCGAGAATTTGTAGCCGCGCCGATATTCAAATTTTTCCACCGCTTTCATCAGGCCCATGTTGCCTTCTTGGATGAGGTCGAGGAACGAAAGTCCGCGGTTGGTGTATTTTTTGGCGATGGAGATGACGAGGCGCAAGTTGGCCTCGACCATTTCGGTTTTCGCTTTGAGTGCTTCTTTCAGCCAGTGGCGGAGGAGCTTGTTCGCCTCCTCAAAAGACTCAGGCGTGTGCCATGAGCGTTGCTGAATTTCGCGCATTTTCGTGACGAATTCCTTGTCTTCGGGATCGGCAGCGAGCTTGCGGCCGTATTTCCAGAAGCGCTGCATGTAATCGTCCACTTGTTCGCAGAAATCCTCGACGACTTTTTGTTTGTAATAGAAGCGTGTGAAAACGCGGTTGAGCGTTTGAATGTTCTTTTGGAACTCTTCTTCGAGCTTTTTCTTGCTGCGCGGGTTCTTCGCGGAGAGTTGGCGGAAAAGGTCGTCGTTCTCGCTGTGGAGTTGCTTGAGTTGGTCGCAAAGCTTGGGGAGGCCCTTCATGTAGCGCTCGCGAGACTCGATTTTCTTGTCGAGAATGACGCGGTCAAAGCGTTCCTTGCCCTTGTTGAGCTTGTCGGCGAGTTCCAGATAGGAGTCGGTGACGAAGCCGAAAAGGTGGAGGTGACGGGCGACTTCGATTTCAGCGTCTTCGATGCGTTTGGAAATTTCGACTTCCTGTTCGCGTGTGAGCAAGGGGACTTGGCCCATTTGCTTGAGATACATGCGGACCGGGTCGTCAAGAATGTCGAGTTTTTGGTCGGCTTTGACGTCTTCCTCGTCGCCATCGCCTTCATCGCGTTTCTTGTCCTTGTAGCGGTCCACCTCGGAGGCGTCGATGATGTCAAACTCCATGTTGCGGAGCCGTTCCATGATCGCCTCGACATCGTCAGGATCGACAAGGTCGTTGGGGAGGATTTCGTTGATGTCGTCGTAGGTCAGGTAGTCCTGTTCCTTGGCGAGCTTGATGAGTTCGCGGATTTTTTCCTGAATTTCAGGAGTGTCGATGCGACGCTTGTTCGTGTCAGCGGCCTTGGTGGGCTTTGCTTCGGGGGCCTCTTTGACATCCTTGGTCTCCTTTTTTGCCTTCGCGGGAGCGGCGGGCTTGGGAGCGGGTTTCACGACGGGAGCTGATTTTGCCTTGGGAGCGGGGCTCGGCTTGGCGGGAGTTGGGGTGACTGCGGGCGCGGCGGCGGTGGAAGTCACTTCATCGGCCGCATCTGATTTTGGAGCAGGCGCGGGGCTTTCCTCCGCAGTGGGCTTGGGCGCGGGCGGTTTAATTTCCGGCTTCTTTTTTGGCACCTTCACCTCAGGAGTGGTCGGTGCCGGTGCTGCCAGACCCGGAGTCACTTCGACGGATTCGCTCTTGGCCTCGATTTCCAGTGGCTGCTTCACAGCCGGGACCTTCACGGGAGGTTTCACCACAGGTTTCTTCGGGGAAGGTTTGGAGGAAGACATGGAGTAGAAAATCGCTTGGATGATAAATTAGGATACACCCCACCTATTCTAGGGGCACAATGAAAAATCACGGCGCGGCGGAATGAAAAGGTGGAGTGGAGAGAGGTCAAGACCTTTCTTGATGATTGGGAATTTCGATTTATCAGGTGATGAATAGCAGGCTGCGTGGAAATGCGCAAGTGGCAGGCGGCGGGGGGATAATTCTGGTGCGAGCGAGGGTATCCGTGCGCTTCGATGGATTTCCGGTTTCCAATCGGCGTGGATGCGCGTAGGTTTTTGGCAGAGACATGATCACACTGACCCCTAGAGCGATTGAAGAGCTTGGAAGTTTGCTTGCCGTGAAGGCGAAATCTGCGGAATCAGGCTTGCGCTTGGCGGTGCGCCGCGGCGGCTGTGCGGGTTGGCAGTATGAGATGCAGGTGGCAGATCCGGAGCCGGGGGACGAGGTTGTGAGCTCGGGAGCAGCGCGGGTGATCGTGGCGGCGGATAGCTTTGAGCGGCTGCGTGGGTGTGAAATCGACTATTGCGATGATTTGACGGATGCGGGATTCAAGATCCACAACCCGAAAGCTGCGCGGTCTTGCGGTTGTGGCACCTCGTTTGAGAGCGTGGATGAACCAGCGGAAGTTTCCGCGGTTTCGGATGGTGGGGCATGCGGCGCACCTTGAACTCCATTTTTCCGGCTACCGTGCCCCGCACAATTGAAGAACCCACGCCGAGTCGGCCCGCCTATTTTTGGTGGCTGTTGGCCAATGCGCTTGCCCTGTGCTTTGCGATCATCAGTTGGGCGGTGTGTCTGCATGTTTTTGGAAATCCTGAAATGCCGAGAAACTACGAGATCCTCGGTAAGATCGGGCGCTTGCCGGTGCTCAAGCGTTACACCGCCTTGGATGTGCCGAATGGCGATTCTTTAGGGCCGAAAGAACTTTACCGGCGGTATTTTGGTTACACCGAAGAGCAGCGCACGCGGGCGAACACGCTGTTGATGCGGAATTATCTGATGAATTTCGAGCGGCCCTTGTTGCTGACTTATGTTGAGGGTGACTATCAAGTGCGTGACAGTCGGAAGCTGGGGACTGCGGATTTTCTTGAGCCGGGGATCGCGATTCGTGCGCAGGCCTTGGTGAAGCCGGATGATTTCACCCAGCCGCTTCCCTATCCGGTTTTCATAGAGTACGTGTTTCCAACGGCGGAGTCAGGGATTGTGGATTCTTTCAAACCCGGAGACATTCTTGGGGTTCGCAAAAGTCCGAACTGTGCGGCGGTCGTTCATATTGATAAGTTCACGCATGATGACGAGCCAGCTTTGTTGCTGACGGTCATTCCGATTGCCTATGGGCCTTATCAGGTGGGTGATGGGAAATCGTGGTTGATTGAGCCGCCCGCGCGCTTGCGGCCAGCGGCGGGATTTCCAATTTTTAAGGAATGAGGAGAAATGGCGGATTTTCTAAACCGCTTGCCTGCCGGACGACATGCGCTAGGACTGGGACAGCATGAGTGAAAATCCAACGGAAACTGGGGACTCAGAGGAGTTCGTTCGCGAGTTGACGTATCATCAGTCCGCGATGCTTGCTTACACGCGTTCCTTGGCACCGGGTGGTTCTGGAGCGAGAGATCTTTTGCAGGAAGTGAACATCACGCTGTGGCAAAAGCGTGCGTCGTATGAGCTGGGCACAAATTTCAAGGCGTGGGCGTTTCAGACGATCCGTTATCACATGCTCAATCATCGTCGGCGTTTGGTTTCCAGCGGGTGGTTGATTTTTGATGATGACTTGATCGAGCGGATGTCGCCGGAGTTTGAGGTGGAGCCGGATGAGTTGGAAGAGCGGCACTTGGCGCTGCGGCATTGCTTGCAGAGGCTGAGGCCGCAGGATCGGGAGTTATTGCATCATCGCTACGCAACCGAGTTTTCATTGCAGAAGTATGCGGACACCACGCATCGCAGTGCTGGCACGCTGAAGGCGGTTTTGTTCAATTTACGTGCGGGGTTGAAGCGCTGCATTGAGAGGCAACTTCAGGAGGCATCACGCAATCCGGGATGAAGAAAGCGGATCATCAATTGGTGCAGCAGGTGCTGGACGGTGCGGTCACGGCGGATGAATTTCGTGATTTCCAAGAGCGGATGCGTCGTGAACCCGGGATGTTTCAGTTGTATGGTGAGTATGCAATGGTGCATCATACGCTTTGCGAAGAGCTTGAACACCAGACGCTGTCAGCGGATTCCGCAGCGAGTGTGCGACCGAGGCGCGGGGTTAGATTGGTATGGTTGGTATTGGCGGCAGCGTTGATTCTCACGTCCGCGCTGATTTATCAAAACTGGGGTGTGTCGGAGGCATTGCCGGAGAATTTGGGGCGAGTTTCCTTCTCGGAGGATGCGGTGTGGACGCTCGAAGGCCCGTCGGTTGATCCGGACGAATTGGTCCGTGGGAGTGTGTTGCGCTTGCAACAAGGACAAGCGAAAGTGTCGCTTGGCGAGGCAGGCACCGCTTTGTTAGAGAGTCCATCAGTCTTGCGGATTGAGGCGGCTACGGAGGTGAATTTGGTCGAGGGGCGGGGATTTTTCCGGACTGGGAACGCGGCGGTAAATTTCAAGGTGCACACGCCGTTGCTTAGCGTTGTCGAGCATGGCGCAGAGTTTGGTTTAGAGGCGCTGGTGAGTGGGTATGTGGCGCTGCATGTGATCGATGGGCGGATCGAAATGTGGCGCAAGGGCGAAAAGTCAGTGGCTGTATTTTCCGCAGGTGAGGGCGTGGGGATTTCCACTGCAAAGGGTGAAGAGCGTTTTGCGGCGGATGCGTCGCGTTTCCGCGATGATATGCTTCAGTTTCGCCAGGTTTTTGGTGGTCCCTTGATCAAGGCGGATTGGCGAGTCGCTTATGGCAGCCCACTGCTCGAGGATGGTGGCATCACAGGGGAGAATTTTTCCGTGTTCTGTCGGATTTCTCCATCTGAGCCCACAGGCGTTGGAGACGTGTTTCTAGCAAGTTTGGAAGTGGGAGATCCAAGTGTCGGTGAATTTCATACCGAGGGTTGGTCGGGAATGAGTTTGTTTCAAAAAGGTGAGGAATTGATCTTTTTTGGGGATACCTTTGGGATGGATGGAACTTGGTCGCTGGACGTGAAACAACGTCATCCGGTGATCATGCCGAAGGAAAAGGTTTCCGGAGCAAAGACCGTTACGCTGCGCTATCAGAAGACCACGGGCGATGTCAGTTTGCATGAAGGAAGCCCGCCGCTGAGAAGTGCTTTCTGTCGGGGGAAATTGCCGCCGGGAGTTGAGTTTGACGAAGTCCGCTTAGGAGCATCCGCAGGCGCGGCCTTGGATGTGAGGTCGCTGACGATCCGTGTCGGTGCCTATTCTGAGGATGAATCTGACGGGCTCGGCACCGATTGACTAAACCTCCGGGCGCTCATCGACATATCCATGGAAGACACTTATCTTCCAAAACCCACTTGAACTCGATGAATCAACAGCGCTGGATTTCGGCTGCATGGACTTTTGGTGCAATCATTTCACCATTGGCTGCCCAGACGGTGCATGTGTCACGCATGTGGCACAACCACCAGCCGACTTACTGGCCGGAGTGGAACACCAATGGCGCGCAGGTGAACCGTGTCGAGTATGCATGGGATTCAATCGTCACCAAGCCGAGCCGCACGTATTCAGGAAGTGCCGCACAGCATCCGGAAAACAATCTCACTGAGATTTTCGGCAATGATGATCGCCGGAGTTCCTATCAAAGCGGGCCAAGAAACTCGTTAGCATCGCTGAGTTCCGCCGCAGGCTTTTGTCTTAGCTACTCGGGTTCGTTGATCGACGGCGTGCGCTCTTTGGGGAATGCCAATCAGAATGGTTATGGGCCTGGCTGGTCGAGTGGCAACCGAGAGGCTCGCAATTGGCGGACGCCTGCGGGAAGTCGCCGGATGGATCTTGTCGGCTTTACCTATCATCATTCGTTAGCCCCGCTTTTGCCAAAGCCAGTGCTGAGGAAAGAGCTTCAAATCATGAAGCAGGCGTATTGGAAGGCTTGGGGAGGAAACTCGGATTTGTCAGACCATTCGAAGGGATTTTTCCCGACTGAAATGGCGTTTTCGAGTTCGATCATTGATGTGCTGGTGGAGGAAGGTTTTGACTGGTCGATTGTAGCGAGTCATCACCTGAGTCGGACTTGTCCGACCTATATGAATCAGGGGAACCTTTCCAACAATCGTGGGATATTCTCAAGTTTGCCAAATCGCGCGGATTTGCTGGGACCATCGCCGACGTCCGGGTGGTGGTATGGCGAGCCAAATCCGGGGAATGCAGCTTGGAATGTCGCGCCATTCGCCTACCAACTGCATCGGGCAAAGTATATCAATCCACAGACGGGACTGGAATCCTCCATCTTGCTGGTGCCCTCTGACGATGTTTTGTCCTATCGTTTTGGTTATGCGAGTGAGGGAATCGGGAAAATTCAACAGAACATTGCGCCGTTTGCGACAGATCCGAGTCGGCCGGTGATCGTGATGCCATCCACGGACGGTGACAACGCTTGGGGAGGTGGATCCTCGTCATGGTTTGAGGCGACACCTGATTTTTTCAATGCGGCGGGCGGTGCGGGATATGCGGCGACAGCCGTGCAGGATTTTGTCAATCAGCACGGCGCGGCGGCAGGAACGGTGCACATCGAGGATGGTGCGTGGATCTTTCCGGAATCTTGTTATGGCTCGGCAAATTTTCTCAAGTGGATCGAGCCGCCGCTTGCTGCGACACCGGCGACTCGCTATGCCAATACGCTGGCGGATTTGGAAACTCCTGGTTTTGCCCTGAAATTTTGGGCCTGGGCACCGGTGATCACGGGTGCCAACTGGTGTGAGACTGCGGAGCAAATTCTCCGGGATGAAGGCGGGGCGGTGCAAACCTATAAGATTCAGGCACCTTACGATTGGGACGGGACTTACACCAATCCCAATGATGTGGAATTGGCATGGCATATCTATCTGCATGGGCTTGACTCTGGTTTCAACTACTACGGTGGGCTTGGGAATGATGATGAAGTCAAGTCTGCACTGGCAAGCACTCGTGCCATCGAAAAATTGCAGCCATTCATGACATCGCAGCGGAGGCTGCAGGACCGGACGCCACCCTCTGTTCTCAAGCCACAGCGATACCCATACAATCCTGGCACCTACAACTTTGGCTGGTTTAATCGCAATCCGCCGACGGATTCGAGCTATCTGAAGAAAATGCCGTCTGACTTCTATGTATGGACCCACGCGTATGATGTGTCCGGACTTTCCAGTGTGAATTTGAAAGTCCGTATCGATCTGGACGGAGTGAACTCGCTGGCGAGTCATCAGAATGAAACCTACGCGGGCGGCTCCGAGCTGGGTGAGTGGGTGACCGTGCCGATGACGCGACGGGTCTTGCCGAATACGCGCGAGGCCTTGAATGCAGCTGCAAACAATGGGCAAATCAATTACTTCATCACTCCGCCGGAGTTGGCGGATTATTATTTCGCGAAAATTAACGATACTTCGCTTCCGAATTTTCGTGGGAAATTGATTGATTATCACATTGAGGCGGAAGATTCGTTAGGCAATGTTCATCGGTCAGACATCCAGCATGTTTTCGTGGAAGATGATCAGAGCACCGGAATGGTGCTTGCTGCGCCGCAGGGTTTGGTGGCGACTGCGACGAATGCATCAACCGTGTCTTTAACTTGGCAAGCGGTTAGAGGAGCCACGGAATATCGGGTTTTCAGAGATGGTGTGTTGCGTGGGACGACAGCCAATCGCGATTGGTTGGATCTCGAATTGAATCCCTCGACACGCTACAGCTATGTCATCCGTGCGATCAATGGGACGGGCGAATCGCCGGATTCACAAGTCTCTCAGGCGACGACACTGGCAGTCGGTGATAGTGGTAACGTGATTCCGTTTGTGATGGATGGGCTCGCGGATTTCGAAGGCTATCGAGTTTCCAATCCCGGGATGACGATTTATGCAGCGGTCCGCGGATCCGTCTTGTATGTCGCGACGTGGGCACCGGGTGACTTCGGAAACGATCATTTCATCATGGTGGGAAAGGAAGCGCTTACCACAGCAACGAGTGCTGCACCGTGGGGGAAAAGCGGTCTTACGGCCCTGCCGCAGAGTTCTCCATTTCTCGCTGCGGAGAGCGCGAATTCCTACATGGGCTGGTTCAATGCAACTGACGCGGCGACGAAGACCGCGCGTATGGCAGGTGGCCAAATGGAGGGAACGCTTGATCTATCCAGCGCTTTTGGCGCGCCGCCGGCGGAGCTTTATCTATCCAGCCTAGCCTATCAAACTTCGGATGGAGGATTGCTTGGCTCGCAGGCTCCGGCGGGCAATGCCGATGGCAATCTTGATGCTGCTGAGTTGTTGAGGATTCCGCTTGAAAGCCTGCGTGATGAGGATGCCAATGGGGTTTTCGATCGATTGGAGTCCGGCGATGGATTTGCAATCA
>JBEGOB010000195.1:0-3136 GCA_041182265.1 Verrucomicrobiota bacterium
GGAGTCGCTGAGGACCGCTCCTTGCTTGAACTCGCTTCTGCTGGAAAACTCCAAGGGGATGCGGCAAATGCAAAAATTGACGGGATTTGGTCACGTTTGGGGTCGGCCGATCGCCTCCAGCGCTACAGTGCGCGTCTTGTGCTTGAGCAGATTCCGATCACGGCGTGGGGATCACGTCTGCTGCAAGAGTCGGATGCGTGGCGCGTAGTCGGAGCCGCGATCGCGGTGGCGCGCGTTGGCAATAAAGAACAGGCGAGTGCCGCCTTTCAAGCGCTCGATCGTTTGACATGGAGCCAGCTCGATGGGGCGCAGCAAATCAACTGGCTGCGGGCTGTCGGGTTGATTTTCGCGCGCAATGGCGAGCCGGACGAGGCGACGCGTGCCAAGGTGATTGCGAAAATTGATGCGGCGTATCCGGCGAGTGATGAATTGTTGAACCGCGAGCTATGCCGCATGCTTGCCTACCTTCAAGCGCCTGGAGTGGTGGGGCGGACGCTCACCTTGATGGACTCCGCCGGCCCGTCGCCCGCGCCGGATTGGTTGGAGCTTGCGGGAAGAAATGGGAATTACGGGAAAACCGTGACGGCCATGATTTCAAATTTACCACCTGCACAAGTCATTCATTATGTGTATTGCTTGCGCGTTGTGAAGGGCCCCTGGCGTGCGGATGAGCGCAAGCGCTTCTTCTCATGGATCACTAAACTCTCAGGCAACTCGGGTGGGATGAGTTACACCGGTTTCATCGATGATCTCCGCAAGCAGACCTTGGAAACGGCGACGCCGGAGGAGCGCGAGTGGATTGAAAAACTGGACCCGACTGTTCCCGCCAATCCTTTTGCGAACTTGCCAGCGATCAAGGGACCGGGCCAGGAGTGGACGGTTGATCAAGTGGTGAAATTGGCTGAATCCGGTTTGGAAGGGCGCGATGCATCGCGCGGACGCGATATTTTCCGCGCTACCCTGTGTTCCGCTTGCCACCGCTTCGGTCCAGAGGGCGGCGCTGCTGGGCCGGATTTAACATCTGTGGGCGGCCGATTCGCCATCCGCGATCTTGCCGAGGCGATCATTGATCCGAGCAAGGAAGTTTCCGATCAATACGCCTTCGACCTCATCGTGAGGGGAGATGGCAGCCAAGTGACGGGCAAAATCATCGAGGAAAAGGACGAAAAGTGGATCATTGCCACCAGTCCGTTTGATTTCAGTCAGACGATTGAGATTGAGCGGAATGACATCAAGGAAATCAAGCGCTCGCCCGTTTCGCCGATGCCACCTGCGTTGATCAATCGGCTCAATCCTGATGAGTTGAAGGATCTGTTAGCCTATCTTCTTGGGAAAAGTTGATTGCGGAAGAATCCGCGGCGACGGAGCGACTGCTGGATTGCGAGAAATCCACAGTCGCTTGTTTTGTGAGGGAATTTAGCCCTTTGCGCGCTGGAGGAAGAGGTCGATGCCATCGACCAGTGCCAGCCAACTGGCCTCGATGATATTGTCCGAAACGCCGACGGTGCCCCAGGTGGAGATTCCGTCGCTTGAGACGATCAGAACGCGCGTCTTGGCGGCGGTTGCGTCGTGGCCATCGAGAATCCGGACCTTGTAATCCACGAGAGAAACGTCGGCGATTTCCGGATAGAACGGCAGCAGGGCCTTGCGGAGTGCGAGATCCAGAGCATTCACCACGCCGTTACCCTCAGCCACCGTGAGTTCCGGAGTGCCATCCACGGATAGCTTGACGGTTGCCTCGCAGACAGGCGGGTGGCCATCGCGGTATTGGCGGAAGCTCGTGTGGTATTCCGTGAGGTCGAAGGTTTTCGAGTAAGTGCCGAGTTCGCGGCGGATCAGAATTTCCAGCGAGCCACCTGCGGCTTCGTAGGAATAACCATCGTTTTCCAATTGCTTCACACGGTGTAAGATCGCGCTGGCTTCTGGAGAGCCCTTGGCGAGGGGGATGCCGAGTTCCTGAGCTTTGATCAGGATATTCGATTGGCCGCTCAACTCGGAAACGAGGATATTTTGCTCATTGCCGACACTGCCGGGGACAATGTGTTCGTAGCTGCGAGCCAGTTTCTGAACAGCATTCACGTGCATGCCGCCCTTGTGGGCGAAGGCGGTGCGACCGACGAAGGCGGCGCGTGCGAAATGCGGGTTGTTTGAAACGTCATCCACAAAGTAGGAAAGCTCGCGAAGTTTCTCCAACTGAGGAACCACTTGAACGCCCATTTTGAGTTGAAGAATCGGGATCACCGACGTGAGATTGCAATTTCCGGTGCGCTCGCCATAGCCGTTGATCGTTCCTTGGATGTGGTTTGCCCCGGCGCTGACGGCGGCGATGGCGTTGGCGACGGCGAGTTCACAGTCGTTGTGAGTGTGGATGCCGACGGGTGTGGCGGGCAGGTGGGTTTTTACCGCTTCGCAAATTTCCATGATTTCCGAGGGCAGGGTGCCGCCATTCGTGTCGCAGAGGACGAGGCAAGATGCGCCGCCATCGGCTGCGGCTTGCAGCGTCGCCAAAGCGTGGGCGGGTGAATCCTTGTAGCCATCGAAAAAATGCTCGGCGTCGTAAACCACCTCACGCCCGTGTTTCACCAAGTGCGCGACCGTGTCACGGATCATCGCTTGGTTTTCCTCGACGGTGGTGCGGAGAACTTCGGTGACTTGGAGTTCCCAGCTTTTTCCGAAGATCGTGACGACTGGGGTTTCCGCTTCCAGCAGCAGGCGCACTTGCGGATCCTCCTCGACGGGGGTGTCCGCCCGGCGTGTCGAGCCGAAGGCGGCGAGCTTGGCATGGGTGAGTTTGAGGTGCTTCGCCTCGCGGAAAAACTCGATATCCTTGGGATTTGAGCCGGGCCAACCGCCCTCGATGTAGTCCACGCCAAACTCATCCAAGCGCTTCGCAATTCGGAGTTTATCAAGGCCGGACAATTGGAATCCTTCGCCCTGAGTGCCATCACGCAGGGTCGTATCGTAGAGAAATAGTGGCTTGGGGCTCATCAGCAGAGGCGCGGAGACTAAGCGGCTCGTCCTCGATGGGCAAGGGGGAAGAGCGCACAATCCATGCATTCGTTTTGCCCTATGGAAGTGAACGCCGAAAAGATTTGTCGTTTACTGAAAGAGGTCCCCTTGCATCAGAAATGAGGAC
>JBEGOB010000196.1:0-3165 GCA_041182265.1 Verrucomicrobiota bacterium
CTCGCCAATCCGCCGAAGCCGCCGCCCCCCTCCCCAGGGCCCGCCCCTCCGCCGCCGATGTCTCCGCCGTCCTCGCCGACGCCAAACAAAAACGCGCCGCCACCGAGTCCGCCAAACTCGCCACCGACACCGAGCAAGGCGAACTCGCCGCCCTCTACCCCGCCGCCCAGCGCCTCGCCGTCAGCATCCTCAACCACATCGACTTCCACCTCAGCGAGCGCGCCGACCTCGACGCCCCCGGCCGCCGCCGCATCGCCCGCGCCTGGGGCGTCGTTTACGTCAACGACGACGGCACCCTCGATCAGGAGCTGGAACCCACGCCGCCCGCGCCACCCGCGCCAGTTGCGTGAACCACTGCGATCCGATTGCCGATTGATGAACTCCGATTGTTGATTTTTGATCTGCCAGAACGGCCATTCTCTCCCTCGCTTAAGAAAACTAGAAAACTGATGCCAGACACACCATTGCTGCCCCCAGGAATTCACGACGTTGATCCGTCTGAGCTGGACAACCATTTCCTATCAGCTTTTGGGGCATCGCGTACCCGCAGGGTGCTTATCGATGGTTTTCAGCGATACATCGAGGCCCTCAGGAATTATGCTGTCCGGTTTGAGATCTGGCTTGATGGATCCTTCGTTACTTCAAAGGAAGATCCAAACGATATCGATCTGGTGGTATTTGCCCCAGCTGCTGAGCTTAACGCGCTCCCGTTGGACGACCAGATCAGACTCAGGGGTCTTTTTGATCGTCAGAGTTGCAAAAGGGTCTTCGGATGTGACGTGCTTTTCGCTGTCGCGGAGGATCAGAATTCACGAAGTTACTGGAGAGGCTGGTATGGTTATGATCGCGAAGAGCAACCAAAGGGAATAGCAAGAGTCACGCTAGAGCCATGAACAATAGACTCAGAAAGCACCTCGAAGCTGCAAAAGCACTTCAGGAGCAGTTTCGAACTGCCTCTGAGTCGGAGAATTTTGCCCAATCGCTCGCAGCCTCGTCCCTTGACTCTCATGTTGACGAGCTCAATTCGTTTCTCGCGGCAGAAGAATATCGTCCCGTGATTGAGTTGGTCGATTTCCGAATCAATGCCCCTGGGCTAGAGCACGGCGCTATGCCACTGGGTCTTTTGGCAAAAGCCACAAATGAGATTCGAAAGATGATTGGGCATGCCGCGCTTCGTTTGAGCGAAGGAGGTCTCCGCAAGCACCGTGTTCCTAATGAACTTTACTCATTTCTTAATCTTCGACTGGTTGGCATACTGCCCGGCTCAACAAGGCTACTAGTTGCAGCCGACTCCCACCGAGACCTGTTTGACGATGGGATTGCCAAGCATGCGTTAGAGCGAATCTTTGCGGTTCTATACTCAGGAGGTGAAGGACAGGAGTTTCTAGAAGCAATATCTGAATTAGGCGTATCCAGCACGCGTCAATTACGGAACTTTTTGCACCTATTAAGAGACAATGGAGCCGAGATAGATCTTTTATGGAAGTATGCTGGCGCAGAAGCGGCTTCATGGCACGGCTCCTCTTCTGCTATTTCTGCGGTAACAACAGCACTTGATCTCGCTGAATTGACGGAGAGCGATGACATTGAGCTAGAAGGCGTGATTGAACTCCTTAGCAAGCGCGAACGCATCAATCTCAAACTGCCATCTGGAGAGGGAATCCGCATCCTTTACCCACGAAGGCTGCTACCACAAGTCTCGGAATTGCATCTTGATCAAAGAGTTAACTTGATGTGCCGAGTCATGCAGACATCCAATCCAAATACCGGCGAAGCTACAACTTCTTACGAGTTGCTCGAAATACTAAAAAGCTAACAATCCGCATCATCCAACTACTAGGAGTCGCCCTGTTTACATGACTTTACGTAATTACAACCTCAACCCCGTGTTCCACTTCCGCCCTCGCTCCTAGTGGTGGATGTGCTCATTGTTAGCCAAGGAAATTTTAATGACTGCAACCAATAGACAAAAGAAGCTTCTGAGGTTCTTCGGAATCAAGTTTGCCCACAATATTTCGAGCGGTGCCGCAGGGTGGGAGATAGGCTCGATTTTCAATGATCCAAAGAATGAACTGGCATGGAATAAGTATCTTTTTCTGACGAAGGACTTCAGTGGTGACTCAGATCAACTGACAACATTTGAGCGGATAGAACTCGACTCCCTTGAGCTGCCACAAGATTGGACCGCGTCCGCTGCCGCCTCACAATATCGTTCGGATATCGTCGCATCGGAGATCTCTGATGGTGCCCCCTTCGACTCTCCTGAGCCTGAGATTGAATTTGGAGGCAAGTCATTCATGTTTACAGGCAAGTTTACGTTCGGTGACCGCTCAGCGTGTCAGGGCGCTATAGAGAGCTGCGGAGGGAAAGCTCCAGACACCAAGACGGTTGTCCCGGAGATTGATTATCTTGTGATCGGCACAGACGGAAGTAAGGCATGGAAGATGGGCGCATACGGCAACAAGATCGAGAAAGCGATCTTGTTGCGAAGAGAGCGAGGGACACCTGCAATCATTTCCGAGAATCACTGGGTTCAAGCACTGGGAAGAGGCTAACAAATAGTGACGCACCAACCGGCCTCCGGAAGGCTCGCGGTCCTTCTGCTCCCCATTGCGGAGGGTCCCGAGTCAGATTCCGGGGGGGGGATCGGCGAACGCTTCCTGTGTCAGGTCGAGGGACTGGTGAACCTTGGCAAGCTCGCTCTTGGCTTGGGACTCCTCACGCATTCACCCCTTCACCGGTGCAGCGCGGCGAGCACGGCTTCGGGATGGGACTCGGCGACGCGGAGCAGGGCGCGGGCGGTTCCTTCGGGGGGGCGGTGGCCTTGTTCCCAGTTCTGAAGGGTGCGGGGACTGATGCCGATGAGCGCGGCGAATTTGGGACTTGGCACGAATGGGAAGAATTCGAACCGCCAAGACGCCAAGAGTGCCAAGAAAAGAGGGGATTGGATTCCAGTTTAAATCCTTCCGGCTTGGCGAACTTGGCGGCTTGGCGGTCCAAACCTCTTCCACCTTCACCACCTCCCCCAAGCTCAATTCCGCCGAACGCGGAAGTAACGCTTCGGCTGGTTCTCAATGCTGTAGAAGCGTGCGACGACTCCCCCCGCCCCGATGATGTCGGTTTCGGCGATCGTCCACGTTTCGAGGTCGGTGGAAGATTCGATGC
>JBEGOB010000197.1:0-5684 GCA_041182265.1 Verrucomicrobiota bacterium
AGGGAGAAGGAACACCAATGGAGCCGCGTCTCGGCCAGCTTTGCTTACAACAATGAGAATGTGCCCGGTGGCAGTTGGGGACAGCCGGGAACTTCCCGCGCACATACAATTTACTCCGTGAAGAACCCGAGCGAAGCATTTGCCTTCATCACCGCCACCGACTGGATCGCCAACTACGGTGGACGCTTGCTCTGGAGAAAATCACCCGTAGAGGGTAAAACCAATGATAGCAAAATCGCATACCGCCATGGCGGAAAAGCCGTAGTAGCTTTCTACGACGGACACACCGGCACCATGACCATCGACGAAATGCGGAAAATCGATAGACTCGGCGGCATGGGCAACGTCTTCTGGGGCGGCGAAAAGAGGACCCGCTGAAATACCTAGCACAGTATCTTCGCAACTGACTGGCTAAAGACACCGGCTGCTGAGCGATTCACACAAACGCAATCGCCGGCAGTCCGAGGGCTGCACTAATACAGGCCCCACCCGCAGCCACTCAGAGTTTCACAGATATGCTCAGGCATTGCGTGGCTCCTCCAAGGATCGATACGCATCCCGCTCCAGTGAGCTTTCGAGCCACCGTCAACAGCGCTCATCCAGATTCCCTCTGGGTCCATCTTGTATGAGATAACCGGATCTCTCAGCGCCCGACACTTGGCAAGCGCCTAAAAATTTCAACATCATGCTGCCCAAAGGGAGCGAATTCAGGAAAATCGACAATTCGCGATTTACTCCATTGCAAAAAAATTTGACGGCTCTTCTCTATCCACTGCTCGTCTGGCTATGCGTTCTACCAGCCTTGGTGATGGCCAACGGAATAGTCGTCGGACTTCCGGAAAGAATGCGTGGCATCAGCACCTCAGACAAGTATCTGACTGCAGATCTCTTCGCATTGCTGGCGCAAACGGATGTGAATGTCATTCGTCTTGGCTTCAGCGTGGATTCCCCGAATCCAAGTCCGCCCACGCCGCAGAATCCCTTAGCTCCTTACACTAGCAACTTGGCTGTCCTCGACGCTGCCTTGCCGCTGGCTAGGGCCGCGAATATCAAAATCATCCTCTGTGCCGCGGAAACATACGGCTGGAACAGGGAGGTTTTTAACGGCGACCCAACAGGACTCGCTATTTACCGCGACAACCTAGCGACTTTCTGGGCAGCGATGGCGCAAAAATATCTCAATGAGCCCGCAATCGTCGCTTACGACGTGTTGAACGAACCCGTCACAAACTGGCACTCCCGCGGAACATGGTATCACAATGTCATGCCCGCGGCGGTCGCCGCCATCCGCAGCGTGAATCCCTATGTCTGGCTGGTGATTGAGTCTGAATATCAAGGCGCTCCAGGAGGATTCACCACCATGCCGATTTTGAATGATCCGCATGTAATCTATAGCTTTCATTTCTATTCCCCACACAGCTATTGCAATCAGGGAATTCTCTCATACCCCGGCTACACCGCAAGCTATCCAGGGCTCAATTCCATGTGGGGAACAGCTCCCTATCAATTCTGGGATAAGGAAACTCTGCGCAACGAAATGCTGGATGTCATTCGTTTCAAAAACGCCCATCCCGACAAACGCATCCTCGTCGGAGAATTCGGAGTGCTCCGCTGGGCTCCGGGTGCGCACGAATGGCTGACTGACTGCATCGCACTCTTCGAGGAATACGGCTGGGACTGGTGCAATCACTCGCCCTCGGGCTGGAACGGCTACAACGCGACTTACACTCCAACAGTCCAGACGGGGTCCAATGCGCCTGATGGCGGGGACCGCGGCGCGCGATGGACAGCCCTAACTCACGGCTGGTCGCTTAATTCCCCCCACGCCTTGGCGGTCAATATCCTCATCGGAACCCGAGTCAGTTGGTCGGCATCAAGTTCCGACAGTGTCTACCAACCGCAGTGGTCGCAGAACAATCTCACATGGAACGATCTCGGATCTCCCGTCAGAGACGCTTCCTCTGTCTCAGTATTTCATGCAGACACCGCACCTTTTTATCAAGTGGTGGAAACCACGAGCATCAATCCCAGCACCCAGTCGATCCTAACCACAAGCGCAGAACCCGGTATTGAAGTTTCATGGCAAACCGAAGTGGGCTCGGTGTATCAGCTGGAATCGTCAAGCGGCCTCGGCACATGGATCAACCACGGACCGCCACTCACTGGCGACGGCAAGCGGGCAAGGCGAATCGACCCACGGAACACTCCAACGAAATTTTACCGGGTCAAGCAGGTAAAGAACCTCTAAAACATCCGTTCAAAATTGCGATTGTCCTTCGCATTCTGCCAATAGCTTGTCTTTTGTGGGGCCTTTTTGAGCTGGAGCAAGTCCTTGCCTAGCAGGCGCAACAGCAGTCCCATGGGTGTCACAATCAGGAAAAAGAATCCTGTCAGAAGCACCTTGCCGATGACTTGACCGATCTGAAAACTGATGCTCATCCCACCACGGTAAAATCCACGAAAGGCTCGCGGCCGGACCATCGCTGCAATGACCGCAGCGATTGCCAACCCCAATGTTGTTAGCCACACCACGCCGGGCAGCGAGCTTTTCCACCAAAGCAAACCAAACACGCCATTCACCGCCAAGCCGATCACTCCGACAAACTTTATCCATTCCAAGGGCTTTTCAGATAGGCGCAACATAGGGCTCAGTCGGGAACTGGATGGAACGACGGTTTGATTCCTGCATGAGCTTGGGCCGTGCGCTCCAACAAAAAATTCCCAATGGCGAGGTAATCCATCTCAGTGTTGACGAAGCAGCGGTAGGCGTCATCCGGCGTGCATACAACAGGTTCACCACGCACGTTAAAAGAGGTGTTCATCAAGACCGGGCAACCAGTCTTGTCCTCAAAACGCTTCAACAAAGCGTGAAAAATCGGATTTTGTGCCACTGTGACCGTTTGGACTCGGGCGGAGTTATCGACATGGGTGATTCCTGGCAAGCGCGAGCGGACTTGCTTGAGCCGCTCAAGCCCGACCGCTGGAGCAGGTGGCTCCAACCGTTGAGCGGGATGGACGGGTGCCACGAAAAGCATATAGGGCGAATCCGCATCGAGCTCGAAAAATTCCGCAGCGCGCTCACTCAATACGGCAGGCGCAAAAGGACGAAACGATTCACGAAATTTCACTTTTAAATTCAGCGCCGACTGCATCCGAGTCGAGCGCGGATCTCCCAGAATCGAGCGATGCCCAAGCGCCCGCGGACCAAACTCCACACGCCCTTGCACCCAACCAACAATTTTCTCATTCGCAAGCAACTCCGCAACTGTGTCGTTGAGGGTTTCCTTGTCCATTCTTTGATAGACCGCTTGATGATCACGCAGCACAGCTTCGATTTCATCATCCGAAAATTCCGGACCGAGAAACGAGCCTTGCATCGCATCCGGTTGGACGACGTGGCGCGGCTGCAGGTGATCTTTATGCATATACCAGACTGCTAGAGCGGCACCAAGCGCGCCGCCCGCATCTCCAGCAGCAGGCTGAATCCAAATGCGCTCGAAGATTTTCTCTCGCAGGATTCTACCGTTAGCCACGCAGTTGAGAGCCACACCGCCCGCCATGCAAAGATTTTTCATCCCCGTCGCGTCACGTGCATGACGGGCAAGCCGCAGCATGATTTCCTCCGTCACAATTTGGATCGAACGCGCAACGTCCATGTGCCGCTGTTCAATCGGAGTTTCCGGCGAGCGGGGCGGACCGCCGAACAACTGGTCGAACTTCGTGTGCGTCATCCGCATCCCACGCAGGAAATGAAAGTAGTCGAGATTCAGGTGAAGGGATCCGTCATCCTTCACATCCACGAGATGGTCATAGATCACGTCAACAAAGCGCGGCTCACCATAAGGTGCTAGGCCCATCAGTTTGTATTCGCCGGAATTGATCCGAAAGCCGCAGTATGCGGTGAATGCCGAGTAGAGCAGCCCGAGCGAATGCGGAAATTTCAATTGCTTGAGAATCTGCAAATCACTGCCCCGCCCAATACCAAGAGTCGTCGTCGCCCACTCGCCAACTCCATCCACAGTTAGAACAGCGGCCTCATCAAAAGGCGAGGGGAAAAACGCGCTGGCCGCGTGCGCCTGATGGTGCTCGGTGAAAAGAACAGGAGCCTGCGGCCGCAATCCGGGAATCTCATAACGAAGCGTGTTAGGCAGGTTCAGCTTTTCACCCAGCCATCCCGGCAATGCCCGCGAGAAGCTGAGCCAGCCACTCGGTGCCACCGCAAGATAGGATTCTAGCAAACGAGTGAATTTGATGATCGGTTTGTCGTAGAAAACCACGGCATCAAGATCCGCCTCGGTCAGCCCCGCTTGTTTCAGGCAATACGCGACTGCATGGCGCGGAAAGCGCTCGTCGTTTTTCTTCCGACTGAACCGTTCTTCCTGCGCCGCTGCCACGATGTTCCCATGACTCAGTAGCGCCGCCGCTGAGTCATGGTAGTAGGCGGAAATGCCAAGAATGTGTCGCACACCTGCTGAGTTAGAGAAACGGATACATCAGTGGCGCGAGAACGGATCCACCCGTGAATACGATCACCGCAGCCAGCAAGAGAAGAATCAGAACCAGCGGCATCAACCACCATTTCTTCTCCTCGCGCAGGAAAATCATGAACTCTTTGACGAGCTGCCACATGGTTGTCAGTTCCCAGTCGGCGCTTGTTGTTGCCTACGGATCCGATAGAACGCGGATGGCCCGCTTGCCGCGTTATCAGTCGCAACTTTGGCCGTTCCGTCGCCGGAAATCACGGGCTGGGTAGCGACAAGATTGAAGGTCGCCATGCCGTCTGTTGACTTAAAAAGATCATACGATGCACCCGACTCCGATGGAAATGTGACACTCACCACATTGCCAACCTTGGTGATCTGTGTGATCACGGGTGGAGCAGGTTCAGCGGGAGGCGCAATTCCGAATTCAACGTTGTCGTAGAAAACTCCCGAGCCTAAATTGTTGCTGGCGGTCGCGGAGAAGCCGAACTGTAAAATCATATCTTCCATGCCCGCATCGACCGTGAAGCGGATAGAATAGGTTCCCCATGTCACTGGCAGCGCAGAAGTGTCTAAAGTGACATTCGCAACGGTGGCGTATCCGTTGGCCGGATCCAAGACCTTGACGAAGGCAACAGCTCTGGAGGGATTGACGAGATTTCCCGCCTTGGCATCGAATTTGAACTCGTAGGTGCCGACGTCTTCGATGAAAACCGGAAACGCCTGAAATACATTCGCTTCCACAAGATCGCCCACAGTTTGGGCATTCTGATTGTAATAATCGCTATAAACCACCAAGCCTTGCGTCCCTTGTGCCGGCCCCGCTTGATCGGTGGTCACGCCCCAAAAACCGCCGCCGCCAATCGGCGGAGTGCTGGAGTAGCCGTAAAGGTAAGCTCCTCCCGAACTGAAAACATTGGCGTAGGCAGTCCATGAGGTATCCGACAGAGCGGACGAATTGTTGACATCCAGCGACTCGAAGTCGCTTGAATACTGAATTTGTGAATGCGCCGTCCCGCAAGCAGTGATCAGCAAAAACACGTTTTTTAGAAAGCCCGAGCAAGAACCGCCCAGCCGAATTGGGGTTTTTTCATTCATGGATTTTGATGTTCAAATTGAGAGCAACGCCGAAAAATAACAAATTGACCCAACGCCGCAATTCAAATTTTGCATAAGATTGCAAGTCAGGCGTGAATGCCGGGA
>JBEGOB010000198.1:0-11193 GCA_041182265.1 Verrucomicrobiota bacterium
GTGGAGGCGGCGAGCAGGGCGAAGAGCGTGGCTTTGAATTTCATGAGGTGATGGAACGGGTGATGTGCGGTGTGGGATGGGGTGCCCGTGACGGGCGTGGAAATGACGAACCTTGAACCAACTCCGGACCGGATCGGTAATTCAATGGGTTAACGGTTAATTTTGGCGGTATTTTTTTGCCTGCGGGCGCGAGCGGGCGCGGCAATAGATCCTCCCCCGCCAGCGGTCATTGCACCGCGGTGAGCGGCCAAGGGATGAAGCAAGCCACGGCCAAGGAGAACCGGGAGGGCTCCGCTTGGTTTTCCGCTTGCGCAGCCCATTGGCCCGCGCTCCCGGCGAGAGCGCACCACCTTGGGAGTAGCCAAGGACCCAAGGCAGGAATCAGCGTTTCCGGCGGATCAACATGACTCCACTGGCGAGCATCGTCAGGAGCATCGACGATGGTTCAGGGACACTGGCGACACTGGCGACGCGGAAACCCACGTAGCTAGCCTCGAACGTGGGGACGTCGCCGTAGCGGGTCATGGAGCTGAGGAAGCCGTCGTCGTCGCCCCAAGAGCCCCCGCGCAGCCCGCGCGTCGAACCGGAGATCACCGCGTCATTCCATTCCCAAACGTTGCCTCCCTGGTCGAAGGTGCCGTAGGAACTTGCATCGCCGCTGTAACTGCCGACGTCGGTGGATCCACCGGTATCGTAGTTCGCATCCCCGGTGACGATGCCGCTCTGACCATTCGGGTAAAGCGAGTAGGACGCGTCCGCTGCATTGTAAAACGCCGCCTTGTACCACTCGTTCTCGCTAGGCAGATAGACTTGGGCTCCGATATTCGCGGCGATGATGCCGCTGGTCGCGCCATTGAGCGTGTAGGCCCCGGTTTCCATGTCGCCGCCACCCTGGCCATTCATCATCCAGTTGGCAAAGCGGGCCGCATCGAACCACGAGACGTGAACCACCGGGCGCTTGGCCAAGGCAGTGGTCACGCTGTAGCTGAAACTGCCGGAATTGCCGGTTTGCGTGATGCCGTAGCTCGCCATGCCGGCGTTGTAGATTGCGCCGCTGTTGGACGCGCCCTTGGCATTGAGGAACGCGCCATACTGGGCGTTGGTCACCTCATACCTGCCGATCTGATAGGCGTAAGCCACCGCGCCGTAGCCCGTTGGACCGAACGTGGTGTCTGCCGCATTGCCGGCATGGCCGACGGAGACGTAGTCGATGGTGACGATGGCGGAAGCGGGCGACGCCAACGCAGCGAGAAGGAGCGGGGACAGGATGGCTTTGTATTTCATGAGGTGATGGAACGGATGATGTGCTTGGTTGGATGAGCCACCCACGACGGACGTGGAAATGACGAATTTCGAACAAAGCCCGGACCGGATCGGTAATTCAATGGGTTAACGGTTAATTTTGGCGTTTGTTTTTGCCAGCGGCCTGGTGGGCTGGCGGATGAGCTGACCATGCGGGGGCGTTCACAGCTTTTCCGTTGGCTTGCCACTCGCGGTGCCGACGGGGACGTCGGCGCGCCCGAGGAAGGCCAACGACCTGCGGTGAGGGAGGCATATCCGATTGGCGTTTCCCGGGCCCGGCGGACGGATTCCGCCGCTGCTTCAGCCGCAACGGGAAAATACGCAATCCCGGAAAGCACCGAAGGGAGGAGCGAGCACCACGAATCCAACGAATCCAACGAATCTTAAAAAACAGATTCGTCAGATTCGTGGCGCATTCCTCTTCATCGGGGAAAAGGGATTCATTTTTCCGTGTGGTCCGTGGACTCCGCGAACCAAACAGCTAGGTGCTCCTTTGGGCGAAAATTTTTGCCGCCAAGGACTCAGCGCGCCGCGATCCGAATGCCCGCAAGCCGCAGGGTGGCTACGATTCGCTTGGCGTAATCCTCATGCCATAGGCGGTGGAGGTGCCTGAAGCCGCGCTTCGGAAATTGGGGATAAAGCCGCAAAACTTCCTGCCAATAAACCTCAGCGACCGTCATTTCACCCCGACCGGCGGCGATGACAGCATCGATCATCCGCACGCACCAGTAGTCCTGAAGAGGAAATTCACGGATCTCCCGAGCTGCGCCATCCCAATCACCAAGCTCAATCAGCCGGAGACTGAGACACAGGTGGACCACCCGCGGGTAGTGCGGATTGTCCGACATCGCCTCGCAGATGAAACGATGCCCGAGCTCGACCCCGACTTTCTGATAAATCAGCCAAATGCCCGCCACGAGGCGCAGTAGCTTCGAGCTGCCGGGATCCGCGTCGATGGCACCGGCGATTCGGGCGAGCTCCTCGGCGCGACGGTGGATTCCAGCCGCACACAGCAGGGCAATCGTTGACCACGCGTTCTCCGGCTCCAACGTGGCTGCGCGCCTGGCATGATAGTCAATCGGCACCGGAGGTTGACTGTAACTGCAAAATTTCTCGTTGAAAGCAGAGACCATCAACATGGCGAGCGTGGCGTGTGGCAGCGATTCCTCCGGGGCCGCCAAAATCGCTCCACGCAAGGCCTCCACCCCACGGAGGTATGACTCTTCCGCATAGTCCTCGAAAAAACCGCGGGCGGTGAGTAAGGCTTCATGCACCGTGAGCTGATTGACGGCTTTGACTCGCGCCAAGGCCGTCAGATGCGCATCCATCACACCAAAATCCGCGCCGACCTCGAAGGCCAGCCGCTCCATCAAATCAGTTTCAATGCCCGCAAGATCACTGTGGACTTGGCCGCAACTGTATTTCCGCGACCAGACTTGGCAGCCGTGAGCGCCCTCTAACAAGCGCACTCGCAAAACCAAACGATCTTCATGCATCTGCACGCTGCCATCGATGATGAAATCCGCCGGATGCCGAGCGGAGAGCGCAGCCACCTCCACACCCTCGTCCAACAACAGTTGCCGCGATAAGGGACCCATCACGCGCAGGACCGTGGCCTTCGAGAGCAAAACGCTCAATTCCTCGGCAAACAACAAGGGGAAACGCGTCCATGGCGACTCCAAACCGATGCCCTGAAACTCCACAACCGCGACCACGGGCTGGCCTGCACCAGCACGCCCAAACTCACGGCGAGGAGCCGACCTCTCAGAAAACGCCAGCGCGTAAGAACCCGGCAGCATCTCGATCAGCACCGAGTCCCCCGCCCCTTCACCCGCATAATACGACTGCAAGGCACGTCGCAACTTCGTGGCATGCACTCGCACCGTGGCATTCGAGGAGGGATTAAAATCTTCCCCCAGTTTGAAAACATCAAATGCGATCGCAAACTGATTTACAAGGGAGCCACGCCCATCCAACGACTCGCTCAACGTATAATTGAACAAGCGAATCAAGCGCTTAGAAGCGCCAAATATCCCGGAACCGGTGATGCAAGCCGCTTGGCGCATGACCGCATCGTGAGACACTGTATGAATTCTACAAGACACCGTGGTCAAAAAAACAATGCAGCAGTTGCTGCGAAACTATCATTTTCAGCGAAGGATTTCTGAAAATCGATGTGATGCATGACCCGAGAAATTTCAGGGACCCATGCCATCCCTAGCGAGATTGAATAAGCGACTGAACGTGTCAACTTGCAATTTCCCAGCGGCCGAGCGTGCCTGTTGCCTCATCATGGCGGACACTGTGGCCCATACCCACCGCAACGGATAGCCCGCAAAGTGAGCCTATGAAATGGGCGTCGCCAGTCACCCCTCGCCGCCCCTTGATCCAAGCAGCCCAACCATCGTCCACGATTCGGCAGCCTTGCAGAGCGGCGATTGCCAGCTTACAAGCCTGCCGTGGAACCGATCCGCTACTTCAACCGACACACCGGCAACCTGGAAACCGAACAAGTTTACGGCGAGGGCTTCCTGCGCTGGTCTTACGGAAATCCACTGGGCGCGATTTCCCTGAACGCCTTCGTCAAACGGCCGTTTTTCTCCGCGTGGTATGGACGCCGCATGAGCACGCCGCAATCCGCGGCTCGCGTCTTTCCCTTCATCGAGAAATACCAACTCGACCCCGCAGACTTCGCAGACAGTCCGGACTCCTATGCAAGCTTCAACGAGTTTTTCTATCGAAAACTCAAGCCCGCCGCACGCCCAATCGACCCCGATGCATCCAGCCTCGTATTCCCCGCAGATGGGCGGCACCTCGGATTTGCAAACGCGTCGGAAATCAGCGGAGTGTTCGTCAAAGGCCAAAAATTCGACCTCACCGCCCTCCTCGGCGACGCCGCGCTCGCCGCCCGCTACGCCACGGGCAGCCTCGTCCTTTCCCGGCTTTGCCCTGTGGATTACCATCGCTTCCACTTCCCGGCCGCAGGCGTGCCCGGCCCCACACGCATGATCGAAGGCCCACTCTTCTCCGTTTCACCCATCGCTCTCCGCCAACGACTTGCCTACCTCTGGACGAACAAACGCACGATCACAGAACTGGCGACTGAGAGCTTCGGAAAAGTCATTCTCATGGAAATAGGCGCGACCTGCGTAGGCACCATCCAACAAACATTTACCCCCGGCCAACCCGTCGCCAAAGGCGCGGAAAAGGGCTATTTCGCCTTTGGCGGCTCATCCACCCTCACCCTCTTCGAGCCCGGAGCCGTCACCCTCGAGCCAGATCTTCTCCACCACTCGGCCCGCCAAATCGAGCTTTATGCACGCATCGGCAGCCGCATGGGGCACACCGCTTGACCTTCCCCCATTTCAAGACAGGCTCCAATTCTCTAATTCTCCAATTCTCCCACCCCGATGCTCAATCACCTGAAAAAACTTGCAGAACACGCGCAAGAGGCGCTCAAGCCAGCCCAAGAAGGCCAGCTTTCCCCCGCCGAGCGCATCAGCCTTTACAAGCGATTTCTCAAGTTCGAGGAGCATCGAATCATGCTTCACCACCGCGCGGGTGCCGGCGGCATCGAGATCGCACAAGCGCGCGCCGCACTCATCGACACGGTCATCCGCTCGATTTTTGAAGCCGCACTCCACGCACGCAAAGGAGAAATGCTCCCCGTCGCCCTCGTCGCCACGGGCGGCTACGGACGCAGCACGCTCAACCCGCGCTCAGACATCGACATCCTCTTCCTCCTGCCACGAGCCTCCACCAAACTTCCCGCCGCACTCCAAGAACTCGTCCAAGACGTCCTATATCTCCTCTGGGACGTCGGCTTCAAGGTCGGCCACGCCTGCCGCTCCATCCCGGAATGCCTCGAACAATCCAAAGCCGATCAGGAAAATAAAACCGCCCTCATGGACGCGCGCCTCATCGCCGGCGACTCGAAATTGTTCACCCAATTCCAAGAGCGATTTGAAAAAGACTGCATCCGCAAAGGCCAAACCGCGTTTTTCGAAGTCCGCCGACAAGACCTCCGCGCTCGCCACCAAAAATACTCGCACACCGTCTTCCTCCAAGAACCCAACGTGAAGGAAAGCTGCGGAGCCCTCAGAGATTTCCACAACATCCTCTGGGTCGCTCGTGTGAAACAAGGCAGCACCGACCTCGCCGCACTCGTGGAAAACCGCATCATCACCGCCGCCACACGCAACGAACTCGAAGCTGCACACGACTTCCTCCACCGCGTCCGCAACGAGCTCCACTATTACAACAACAAGGCCACCGACCAACTCACCCTCCAACTCCAAGGCGTCGTCGCCACCGCCTTCGCCTACCCACAACGCGACATTTTACGCCGCACCGAGGCCTTCATGCGCGACTACTACCGCCACACCCGCCACCTCTACCGCCACACCACCTCCTTGATGGAGACTTTCCAAATCGAGCAAGACGACCGCGCGGAAAACGGCCTCAGCTCCTTCCTTACCTTCCGGAAAAAACGCCGCGAAGAATTCGACGGCTTCATCGCTCGCGACGGACTCCTGTTTCCCTCCAGCCCAGATATTTTCAAAGACGATCCACCGCGACTTCTCCGCCTCTTCCAACACTGCCAACTCCGCAACCTCAAACTCAGCCCACAAATCCGCCGCCTCGTCGCCTCCCACTGGGCAGACATCGACCGCCCCTTCCGCTACGCAAAGGCCAACCGCCTCGTCTTCCAAGGCATCCTCGAACGCAAAGGCGAAGTCGCACGCACGCTCCGACTCATGCACCGCGTCGGTATCCTCGGACGCTACCTCCCTGAGTTTGGCGCACTCGACTGCCTCGTCCAACACGAGTTTTTCCACCGCTACACCGCCGACGAACACACTCTCCGCTGCGTTGACCAACTCGACCAACTCGTCACCGAAACTGAACCCAGACGAGAAATTTACCGCCGCCTATTTCACGAAATCCAAGACGCCTACGCCCTCTACCTCGCCGTCATTCTCCACGACACCGGACGCGCCGAGAACGTCCGCGAGCACATCGACGGCTCCGCCATGCTTGCCGCTCGCCTCTGCAACCGCCTCCAAATCCAAGGCGCGCGCCGCAGCCTCATCATGTTCCTCGTGGACAACCACCTCACCTTCTGGCGCACCGCAACAACCCGCAACCTCGACGATCCCGAAGTCATCGCCGAATTCGCATCCATCGTCAAAACCTCCTCCAACCTCGACGCCCTCTTCCTCTTCACCTTCGCCGACTCCAACGCCACCTCGCCCGAAGGCTGGAGCGGATGGAAAGAAAGCCTCATGCTCCAACTTCACAAAGCCACTCGCACCTTCCTCGCCAGCGGCCGTGAACAATACTCCATCCAACTCGACACCGACCGCATCGCTCTCCGCGACGAAGTCATCGACATCATGCGCGAAGACTACCACCCCGACGTCAAACACCATTTCGAGCGCATGCCCGCCGCCGCATTCCACTTCCGGCAAGCCGCTCACATCGTCACCCAAGTCCGCACCGTTCGTCACTTCCTCCAACGCGAAAATGACAAAGCTGAGCTCCGTGCATCCTGCGTCAAATGGATCGACCACACCGACAAAGGCTACACCGAAGTCGTCCTCGCCACCCGCGACAAACCCCTCCTCCTCGAAAAAATCTGCTGCGCCCTCGCCTCAGAACAAATCAACATCCTCTCCGCAGACCTCTTCACCCGCACCGACGGCATCGTCGTCAATATCTTCCGCGTCTGCACCACCAACTTCGAGCCCGTCTCCGCCGCCTCCACCCGCAAACGCTTCTTAGAAACCTTCGAAGCCATCATGATCGCCGAAACTTACGACCCCGATAAATTCCTCCGGCGCAAAGCAAATTTCCTCAAACCACGCTCAGACAACGGCATCACCGTTCCCGTCCGTGCTTACGTCAGCAACGACTTACATCCGAACTGCACCACCGTCGAGATCCAAGGACTCGACCGCATCGGCCTCCTCCACGACCTTTTCCACGCCATCAACCAACACGGCCTCAACACCGCACACGCCCGGATCTGCACGGAAAAAGGCGTCGCCATGGACACCCTCTACATCACCACCCCAGAAGGCGAAAAAATCGAAGACCAAGCGCTCCTCCAACAACTCGAACAAGCCTTCACAACCCTCGTCTCACGTCCCGAACTCCCATCCTAGGAGTCTCGGCGTCTTCCCCTCGCTTTTCAGCCTTGCCAATCCGACCGGAATATCAAGGCTGTTCATGTGAGCACTTTTGCACCCAAAGCCCCCCCGCTGAGTTACCCACTGGACGCCGCCGAAAACCCATCGTCTCCCATGACCTGCCGGATTCAGGATCTGCCATCCGGACAACGGCCTCGTGAAAAACTCGCACTCCTTGGCCCCACCTCCCTCGACAATGCAGAGCTCATGGCCCTCTTCATTTCCACCGGCACCAAGGGACTCAGCGCCATCGACATCGGTCGTAACCTCATCCAAAAATACGGTTCCATGGGTGCCCTCGGCGGTCTCCCCGTCAGCGAACTCTCCAAGGAAAAAGGCCTCGGCCTCGCCAAAGCCTCCAAACTCGCCGCCGCCTTCGAACTCGGAATCCGCGTCGCCCGCGAGCAACTCCAAGCAAGCCCGCTCGACACCCCCGAACGCATCCACTCGCTTTTCGGCCCCCAAATGCGCCACCTCCCCTGCGAACAAGTCGTCGTCGCCGTCGTGGACGCACGCCTCTGTCACATCGGCAGCGAAATTATCTCCGTCGGCACCGTCAGCGAATCCAGCGCCCACCCACGCGAAATTCTCCGCCCCGTCATCACCCGCGGCGGCTACGGATTCATCGTCATTCACAACCACCCCTCCGGCGACCCATCCCCCAGTCGTGCCGACCAATCCGTCACCACCCGACTGCTTGAAGCCTCCAAACTCATGCAACTCACCTTCCTCGACCACATCATCATCGGCAAACCCTCCCCCGGCAGAACACCCTACTTCTCATTTCGTGAAGCCGGTTGGGTCACCTGAGTTGCATTCTTAACACTCACATCCTAGCCTGTCCGCCCAGACACCCGTCGATGTACCGCCTCCACCTCACCCGCAACCTTCGCTCGCTCGCCTTTCTCCTAGGGCTTGCGGCAGTTCTCGCGGCACTCGGCATCATCGGATGGGCCAATCACACCGGCCTCCCCGCCACTTGGCGCGCCATCATCGAGCAAGAAGTCGCAAAACAAGGCGCACACCTCAAAATCGGCAGCCTCCGCTACGCACCCTTCCAAGGCGTCGTCGCCACCGACCTCCAACTCTTCTCAGACTCACGCCACTCCCACGAAATCTCACGCCTCGAAAGCGTCATCCTAGACTTCGACAAAACCAAACTCGCCCGCGGCGTCATCCACCTCAACAAAGTCCAACTCAACGACGCTCGCCTCATCCTCCCCGTTGACCCCAACGACCCTCACTCCGACGTCCTCAAAGTCACGGACGCCAACGGCACACTCCTCATGCCCGGCAACCGCCGCCTCGAAGTCCGCGACGCCCACGGAAAAATCGCCGGCATCGCCGTCACACTCGACGCTCGCCTCATCGGATACCAACAGGAGGGCGATGGCAGCTCCAGCGAGACCAGCGAGGGCAAACGCCGCGAACTTCTCGCCCAAATCATCAATGAATTGGAAAAATGGCACTTTGACGAGGAACGCCCACCCGAACTCAAAATTGCCATCGAAGGTGCCATCAATGACCCCTCCAGCATCACCGCTAAAATCGACCTCCAAGTCCGCGAAATGGAAAAAAACGGACACATTCTTGAGGAAATCTCCGCCGCTGCCGAACTGAACGGCGACCTCCTCACCATCACCCAACTCCGCGCCACCGACCCACGCGGCATCCTCGAAGGCTGGATCGACTACGACATCCGCACCCGCGAAGGACGCTTCGACATCAAATCCTCTCTGGAAGTCCCCCAACTCCTCAAAGCCTGGCTCGGCCTCCCACCCCCGCCCGACATCCTCATCGGCGGCAAACAAATTTTAGAAGCCGAGGGCGACTTCTCGATCGACGAGCGGAACACCCCGCACATCCGCGTCACCGGCCACGCACGCTGCGAGTCCGTCATGCTCCGCGGCATCACTTTTGATGCCCTGGAAAGCTCGTTTTCCTGGAGAAATGGCGACCTCTTCCTCCGAGACCTCCACCTGATCCGCCCCGACGGCCGCGCCAAAGGCAAAGCACTCGTCGAGTGGCCACTCGTCAGGCTCGAACTCAACAGCTCCCTCCCCGCCTCTGTCTATCGTCCATTTTTCAAAAATAAACCGCTCGAAATTGTCCTCAACGACTTCTCAGAACGCGCCGGCGCACACGTCGAGGTCAATTTGGAAGGTGGCTTCAATTTCACCGACCGCTTCGCATGGGCCTACACCGGAAACGGCTCCCTCAAAAACATGAACTACAAAGGTGTCCCCCTCAACACCGCCAGTTGCAAGTTCACTCTCAACCACCACGAACTCGACTTTTATCAAGGCGACATCGAGTTCAATTACACCGACTACTCTCTGCGCAAAAGCTTTGCCGGGAAACGCCAAGGCAAGGCCAAAGTCGGCAGAATCCGTTACGATGCCCCCTCGAAAACCGTCAGCGTCGAGGCCGTCAACGGCGATATCTGGGCCTCTCCCATGGTCCGTCTCTTCGCCCCGAAAATCGCCGACACCCTGGAACAATACCGGTTTCACCAACCGCCGAACCTCGCCGCCGAAGGAATCGTCGATGTCACCCCCCAAGGCCGGACCTCACTGGACGTTTCCTTTCAGTCGGATCACGCCGCCGACTACGAATTCCTTGGTAAAAACCTCACCCTCACCCGCCCCTCCGGCAAGGTCTCAATCCGCGGCCCAGTCGTCACCGTTCGCGACCTTTCCCTCGAAACCCTCGACGGCCCGGTGACCGCAAACTTTGAAAACTCAAACGGCAAACTCAACGGGGAAATGAGCTGGACCAAGCTCTCCCTCCCCAGCCTCAACTCCACCTACGGCTTTCAAATGAAAGGCGGCGGCTCGATCACCGGCAGAATCGACTTCTCCATGCAAAACGCCAAAGTCGAAACCATGTCCGGCAATGGACTCCTCGCCCTCGAAGATGCAGAGCTCTTCAACGTCCCCATGTTCGGCCCGCTCACCCCACTCGTCAGCGGCGTCCTCAACGACAAATCCATCGGCATCCAGACGGCAAGCAACGCCTTTTGCACCTTCGATATCCAACAAGGCATCCTCAGCACCAAGGACTTCCAAACCGCCACAAAATCCCTCACCTTCGCTGGCGACGGCTCCGTCGATCTAAAACAGCGCACGCTCGACATGACCCTCCGCATGAACGCACGCGGACTGCTCCGCATCATCGCCATGCCCCTCCGCTCATTCTCCGGCCTCTTTCAGTTCCGCGGCACCGGCCCCATTCAAAAACCTGACTGGGAAAATATGAAATTCACCGATCCTGCCGAATCCCAGAGCGAGCTCCTCTTGGCCCCTCCCAAGGCGAAAATCATCACCCGCTCGCCCTAGAGATTTTGAAGTCACGCCTTGCACCCCCCACCATGAAGTGCCAATACTCTTCCTTAGCAGGCTGAATCATTAGGATTCCGCTGAAAATGAAAGCCAACCGCCATGTCCAATCCATTTTCCAACTCAAGCAGTCTCGATCCAGAAGCAGGCTTCACTCAGACTCCCTCCGTCGCACAAGCCGCCAATGATTTACGCGTTGCAGCTGGCGAGAAAGCCCGCGACCTCGCACACACGGCAGAAGAAAAAGCTGCAATCCTCAGAGAGCGCGCCGTGGAATCTGCACAACACTTCCGCGAATCCGCCGCTGAACGCGCCGCCCAACTCAAGGCCGTCGCCAGCGAAAAAGCCACCGCCTTCAAAAG
>JBEGOB010000199.1:0-7872 GCA_041182265.1 Verrucomicrobiota bacterium
TCCGTCTGCAAGGCGAGCTCGCGGAAGTCTGTCCAAGTGAGGGGCGCGCGTTCGATCAGTTCGTCGAGAGTTTTGCCACTGATGAGTTCCATCACCACGTATGGGCCGTCGGCGTCCGAGCCGACGTCGTAGATGGTGACGATGTGAGGGTGTTGCAGCGAGGCGAGGGCCCCGGCTTCCTTGATGAGTTGGCGGGTGGATTCTTCTTGGAGTGCGGGGTCGCCGGTGGTGACAGAGATGCGCTTGATGGCGACCTCGCGGTTCATCCTTGTGTCATAGCCTCGATAAACCGCGCCAAGTCCGCCTTGGCCGATTTTTCCGCGAATTTCGTAGCGTTCTTCCATGGTTGGGAGGTGGCTCAGAATGCGAAATACCGCTTGGCGGGGCAATCACGAAAAGTGTGCGGCGCAGTGGATGGGTTTGGAGACATGATGGGATGATTTGGCATTTTAAGGGGGATTTCCTCCGAGGACAACTTTTGTTCGAGCCGTGTGTGTGCATTTTGCTGGCTGAAATTGTTTCCTGAGCCGATTCTTCCCCTTGCCCGGCAAGCTGCTTCATGATTGCCTGCCGCCCACATGAAAATTCTCGTCGCCTACTCGGGGGGGCTCGATACCTCCGTCCTTCTTCTTTGGCTCAAGGAAAAGTATAATGCAGAGATCATCGCCTACTGTGCCGATGTCGGCCAAGGTGATGAGCTGGATGGGCTGGAGGCGAAGGCGCTCAGCACGGGTGCCTCTAAGTGTTTCATCGGAGATTTGAAGGAGGATTTCGCACGCGATTACATTTTCCCGATGATCCAGGCGGGTGCGATCTACGAGGGCCGCTACCTTTTGGGGACCTCGATTGCGCGGCCATGCATCACCAAGGACATGATTGACGTGGCCTTGGCTGAGGGGGCGGATGCCATCGCGCACGGAGCCACGGGCAAGGGCAACGACCAAGTCCGCTTCGAGCTTTCCGCCGCCGCGCTTGCGCCAAACGTCAAGTGCATCGCTCCTTGGCGTGACGCATCGTTCCGCGCGCAGTTCCCTGGTCGCGCCGAAATGATCGCCTATGCCGAGGCGAACAATATTCCGATCAAGGCATCCATGAAAAAGCCGTATTCGATGGACCGGAATCTTTTGCACATCTCCTTCGAGGCCGGAGCCATGGAAGATCCCTGGTATGATGCGACCACGCCGGATGATCGCGAGATGTATGTTCTTTCCGTCTCGCCGGAAGATGCGCCGGATCGTGCGGAATACGTGCAAATCCTGTTTGAAAAAGGCAACGCCATCGGGATTCAGCATGAAAATCTCGATGCGATTCTCAGCGAACTCGGCGACGTCAAGTCGAGCGGCCAGCAAGATGGATACGCACTTCTCAGCCCCTACGGAGTGATGCGCGTGCTCAATCTGTTGGGCGGTCGCAACGGAATCGGTCGGGTGGACATCGTGGAAAATCGCTTCGTAGGCATGAAGTCTCGCGGGATTTATGAAACTCCCGGCGGCACCATTCTGCTCGCCGCACACCGCGATCTTGAGACATTGGTGGTCGATCGTGAGTCGATGCATATTCGCGACAGCCTGATTCCGAAATATGCGCAATTGGTTTACAACGGTTTCTGGTTTGCGCCAGAGCGTGTTGCGATTCAGGCACTTGTGACGGAGACGCAGAAGACGGTTTCCGGTGAAGTGCGCATGAAACTTTACAAGGGGAACGTCATGCAGGCGGGGCGTCGTTCGCCATTCAGCCTTTATTCAGAAGCGGTCGCGACCATGGAGGGTGGGCAGGAAGAGGCCTACAACCAGGACGACGCGACGGGATTCATCGCGCTCAACGCACTGCGTCTCAAAGCGACGGCGCGTCAGGCGAAGTGAGATTTCCGCAATCAGTCGTTTTTCCCCAAATGCCGTGCCTGAAATCCACAGGTGCGGCATTTTCTGATGTCAGAAGGGATTGCCCACGCTGGAAATTCTTTTGTTTCCTGAAATTTCAGGCAGCCTTTCGGTGCAGCGGATGTGTTTAAGGGGAGTTTGAAATCGGTATTCCTGTCGATTTGCCCTTGCGCGGTCTGAGATGCACAGCGAGGAAAACCAGCGATTATGAGTCTTTCAATCTTACTTCACCCACTTTCGACCTTTGTTGCAGGTCTGCTCGTTGCCGGGGTGGCGCTTGTGTTGTTTTTGAACAGCCAGGCGCGTCCAAACGAGACGGAAGCGGAGGTGGCGGCCTATGAGAACCGTTTGGAAAAGTTGCCAGCCAGTCGTCTCGGCATTGGTAGCGTCGGCGAGAAAGAGGCGCTCGCACGCTTCAGCGATTTCCTTCAAAAAATCGGCGATAAGGCTTACATCCGGGATCACACGCTCAAGGTCTATGCGGCGGATGCCTACTTGGATGACACCTTGGTGGTGCATCACGGAGCGGCGGAGATTGAGGCGTATTTTGTGAAAACCAGTGAGACGATGACGAGCTACCAACTCGTGATTGATGACGTCGCAAGGTCTGGTGAGGATTTCTACATTCGGTGGACCATGACTTTTGCCGCGCCGGCCTTGAGCGGGGGCAAGCCAGTCAAATCTGTGGGAGTGAGCCAAGTCCGCTTCAACCGTGAGGGCAAGGTCGCCCTCCACCGCGACTTTTGGGACTCTGGGAAAAATTTCTTCGCTCATCTGCCGGGTGCGGGCGGGGTCATCGGATTCATCCGGAAAAAACTCGAATCAAACTCTGAGAAAAATTGATGAAACCCATCAGTGAGACATCCTCCGGGAAGCCGACGGGCGCGTGGAATGTTTTTGTTCTAACGATTTGCCAGTGGTTGGATTCCGACTACAGGCGCGAAGGTTTGCCGGATCCATCCGAGTTGCCGGAGAAAGTGAATTGGCAGCGGACGCTGCCCTTTATATTTTTGCATCTTGGATGCCTTGGCGTGTTGTGGGTTGGCTTCAGTCCGGTGGCGGTGGGGGCGGCGGTGTTTCTCTATGGGATCCGGATGTTTGCTATCACTGGATTCTATCATCGGTATTTTTCACACAAAACATTCAAGACCTCGCGAGTGGTGCAATTCTTGTTTGCGGTGTTAGGGAATAGTTCCATGCAGCGCGGTCCATTGTGGTGGGCGGCCACGCATAGGCACCACCACAAGCACTCGGATCATGAGGAGGATATTCACTCGCCGGTGGTCAGTGGTTTTTTGTGGTCACACATCGGCTGGCTCACCTCCATGAAGAATTTCCCGACGGCCTACAAGTCTGTGCCGGATCTGACCCGCTATCCTGAGCTGGTGTTTCTCAATCGCTACGACCAGACCGTGCCTTTTGCTTATGGCTTGTTGATGTTAGGTATAGGTTGGGTTTTGGAAACATTCTTCCCAGCCTTGGGTGTGAGCACCGGCCAATTTTTCATTTGGACTTTCTTCATCAGCACCACGTTCTTGCTGCACGGCACTTTGTTCATCAATTCATTGGCGCACGTATGGGGACGCCGCCGGTATGAGACGGATGATGACAGCCGGAACAGTTGGCTCCTGACGCTCATCACTTTGGGAGAGGGTTGGCATAACAACCACCACCGCTATCCACATTCGGTGAGGCAGGGCTTCAAGTGGTGGGAAATGGATCTTACCTATTATGGATTGAAAGCGCTCTCATGGATGGGTTTGATTTGGGATTTGCGGCCGGTTCCAAAGGCAGTCATCCAAGAGGGGATCACTGGAAAACGTGAGCAAGGTCACAGCGCATGATTCGACAACGCATCGCAATTGTTGGGACTGGGATTTCAGGGCTGGCTTGTGGCTGGTTTTTAAGTCGTAAGCACGATGTCACGCTGTTTGAAAAGGATGACCGGATTGGCGGTCATTCTCACACGGTCATGGTAAACGAGGCGGAGTCTGTGGTTCCGGTGGACACTGGCTTCATGGTTTACAATGAGGTGACCTATCCGCTTCTTACACGCTTGTTTCGCGAGCTTCAGGTCGTCACCAAGCCGACGAGTATGTCCTTCAGTGTGCAGCACGTTAGGGCGGGATTGGAGTTCAATGGAGGAAGTTTGAACCTGCTTTTCGGGCAGCGACGGAATTTGTTCAGCTTGAGGTTTTGGAAGATGCTGACACGGATTGCTAGGTTCAATCGAGAGACGGTGGAGGAGTTGAAAAACCCGCAATATGGGGAGATGACCTTGCGCGACTATGTGAAAGCTCGCAACTATGGTGAGGATTTTCTCGAGTGGTATCTCTCGCCGATGGCTGCGGCCGTGTGGTCGAGCCCGCCGGAGAGAATTGCGGAATTTCCCGCGCGGACCTTGATGCGGTTTTGGCACAATCATGGATTTCTCGGACTGGATACTCAGCATCCTTGGAGGACGGTGGAGGGTGGATCCGTGCAGTATGTTGAGAAACTCACAGCCGGTTTTCAATCGATGATCCACCGTCGTGCCAAGCTGAGCGCTGTCTCACAGTTGGAGAATGGCGCTCGCTTGATCTTCGAGGACGGGAGCCAGCAGGACTTTGATCATGTTGTGATTGCTGCCCACGGCGATCAGGCTCTTGGCTTGTTAGCGGATCCGACGGACCTGGAGAGGGATTTGCTAGGGTGCTTTCACTATCAGGAAAATGAAGCGGTTCTCCACACGGATCCCAGATTTATGCCGAAAACCCGGCGTTGTTGGGCCTCATGGAATTACCGGGTGGATTCTTCTGCAGAGGGGAAGCTCAAGCACTCGACGCACTATTGGATGAACGAGTTGCAAGGAGTTTCCGAGAGGGAGCAGTATTTTGTCTCGATCAATCCGCCATCCGGGCTTGCGCCTGACAAGGTGAAGCGGCGTTTGAAATACGAGCATCCGCTGTTCGACATGCAGGCGGTGGCGGCGCAGGAGCGTTTGCCGGATCTGCACGTGGCAGGTCACTCGACCCGGCGTCATTTTTGCGGAGCATGGCAGAGGTATGGATTTCATGAGGATGGGCTTTGGTCCGCGGTGAAAGTCTGTGAGTCGATTCTTGGGGGGGACCCTTGGGAATGAATTGCCTCTACGAGTGCTCGGTGATGCATGCGCGCTTGATGCCAAAGCGGCACTCGTTCGACTATCGGGTCTTCATGTTTTCCGTGGACTTGGCTGATCTATCCGCGTTGAATCGGAAGTTGTTTGGATTCAGTCATAACCGTTTTAATTTGTTTTCGATCGATGATCGAGATCACGTGGACTTGGGAAAAGCGGGTGGCATCCGCGCGAACTTGAGTGAGTGGTTGATTTCGCAGGGCGTGTGTGTGCCGGAGGATGCGCGTATCAGATTGGTGACCTTCCCACGAGTGCTGGGGTATGGGTTCAATCCGGTTTCCTTTTACCATGTGGTTTCCGCAGAGGGTCGGGTGATTGCCGTGGTTGCGGAAGTTGTTAATACTTTTCGCGAGATGAAGCTCTATCTAATCGGCGCTGCTGGAGCGGATGGGGTGGCGCATCGGAGAGTGGCGAAGAATTTCTATGTTTCTCCATTTTCGGATCCTGGGATGGATTTTGACTTTAAAGTGGGGACACCGGGGGACAACTTGCGCGTCAATATCGATGTCTATCAGGAAGGCGAGCGTGTTTTACTCAGCGCGGTGAGTGGTGAACGGCGCGAGTTGGAGTCCGCGCGTTTGCTTTGGTATGCTTTGAAGTATCCGCTTTTATCCTTTCGGATTATAGGCTTGATTCATTGGCATGCGTTCCTGTTATGGATTCGCAAAGTTCCATTTTTTAGAAAATCCGAGCGCCGCGACGTCCAGTTGGACGTGTTGCGGCCTCATTCCAGTCTCAAACAAGATCCACCATGAGTTCACCGATCACGATCCAAGAGGAGCGCGTTCCCGCCGTAGCCGTGCCATATTCCACAAGTGGATTCGCTGAGCGAATGGTGCTGGGTTTGCTAGGAAAACTTCGCTGCGGAGGTCTGCGCTTAGAGCATGCGGATGGACGTGTCCGGCACTTTGGCGAGGTCGGTGCGGTGGTGACCGCACGTGTGGTCCTGCGTGATGACCAGGAATTCTTCAAGCGTTGCGCCTACTAGGGGAACATTGGCATGGGCGAGGCCTACACCGATGGATTGTGGGAAACGGATGACATTGCGGCGGTGATTTCCTGGTTCATTGACAACATGAACGCGCTGCAAGGGTCGGACACTTCATCGGCTAAATTACCGGGTGTGAATTTTCTCAATCTTGTCAATTGGTTTAGGCATCTCAAGCGCGAGAACACGGTGGACACCAGTCGTCGGAACATCGCTGAACACTACGATCTTGGAAACGATTTCTACCGGCTTTGGCTCGACCCGAGCATGACCTACTCAAGTGCAAGATTCGACAACGCGGAGCAAAGTTTAGAAGATGCACAATTTGGAAAGTATGAAGCACTTTGCACCAAGTTGAAGCTTGGACCAGCAGATCATGTGTTGGAGATTGGTTGCGGATGGGGAGGCTTCGCGGTGCATGCAGCGAAGCGTTTCGGGTGCCGTGTCACGGGAGTCACCATCTCTGAGGCGCAGGCCGCGTATGCGCGTGAGCGAGTGGCGCAGGCTGGCCTTGCGGAACGGATAGAAATTCGAATTCAAGATTATCGACACATCACAGGTCAATTCGATAAGATCGCCTCGATTGAAATGTTAGAGGCGGTGGGTGATAAATATCACGATTCCTTCTTCGCGAAATGCGCGGAAGTGCTATCTCCGCATGGGCTTTTGGGCGTACAGATGATCACCGTGCCTGACTGCCGATACGGGAGTTTGAAGAAGGGTGTGGATTGGATCCAACGGCACATTTTCCCGGGTTCTTTGTTGCTCAGTGTTGGGCGGATCAACGATGTTCTGTTGAAGACGGGAGATCTCTTCATGCATGATCTTGAGGATCTTGGGGCGGACTATGCGAGGACTCTTGCCACTTGGCATGATAATTTCAATGCGGTGCGAGATTCGATTGAGCGCATGGGGTTCGATGATGCATTCATCCGGACCTGGAACTATTATTTGAAGTATTGTGAGGCGGGTTTTGCGACGCGTAATATCTCGGTGGTGCAGGCGGTTTACACCCGGCCTAACAATCCGATTCTTCATCATCGGTTTGAAAAAGGAAGGGGATAATGGCGGATCTGGAACAAGCTGATCTCGGGGTTAGGGAAAGTTGGTGGCGTCGCCGCTTGCTCGCGCCGGTTATTGCACAGATGACTCGCGGTGTTTCCTCGGAGAGAATAGCCTGGACCATTGCGCTGGGACTCGTGTTGGGTGTCTTTCCAATTTTGGGATCGACGACCTTGATTTGCTTGGTCGCGGGTTGGGTGCTGCGTTTGAACCAACCGATTTTGTTTGTGTTCAAGACCTTGGTCTATCCACTGCATCTGGCATTGATCTTGGTTTTTATCCACTTGGGTGAGCGCTTGCACGGGGTGCCATTGATTCGATTTTCGATTCCTCAATTGTTGGAAAAGTTTCAAACGGATCCGATGAGGTTTGTGCATGATTTCGGGTTGGCGGCGTGGCATGGCGTGAGCGCTTGGTTATTGATCGCGCCGTTTGCGATATTCTTAATCAAGATGGCGACTTTACCGGCCTTGAAAGCGCTGGCTCTCTCGCTTGAGAAGAGAAAGGCGGTGCGACCATGACTGCGGCAAATGCATTGTTAGGGGGATTGGCGGGGATGTCCGTGATTTTCATGCTTGCTTGGTGGTGGGGGCGAAAACTGGAAAACTATTCGTGGGTGGATGCGTGCTGGGCGTTTGGAATCGGACTAACGGCGATTTCTTGGCTGGGCTTGAGCGGCGGAATTCTTCATCTGAAACTGTCAATCGCCGGGATGATGGTGAGTGTGTGGAGTGTTCGCTGGGGGTGGCATTTGCAGGCGCGTATCCGCAAGGCGCACCCGGAGG
>JBEGOB010000200.1:0-8486 GCA_041182265.1 Verrucomicrobiota bacterium
AGCGCCCACGTGCTCGTCTTCCGGGAGTTGAATCCCGCGGCGGACTGGACGCTGGAACTGCCTTTCCTGTCCGGGGAAAACCACCGGGTCACCGTGTTGGCGGGAAAGGGTGAAGCTGCCCTTTCAGGCGATTCTCTCAACCTGCGTCTTCCGGAAAAACTCCAATACCTTTGGCTGCGGGTCGAGTCAGGGGATTCAAAATAACGATTGATATAGATGATTCTATCCAAAAAGACACTTCCACCACGACGGTCCGGATCATGAGGAGATCGCGATTCCCCACGCTGGCCGCCGGATTGCTGCTCGGCCTGCTTCCGGCCTGTGATTCCCCGGAACCGCGGACCAATGCCGCCCCTTATATTTTTAAGCCCGCCGCCTTGGACCACGCCGTTAAAAACCCCATGACCGGTTGGCGCGGCAAGCGCGAAATTCCGAAGCGGGGAGATCCATCGCCTCACATCGTCACCACGGATGCCGGCAATGAGTCGGTGAAAAAATGGTATATCGGCTGGAATGAAATCGAGACCCAGGAGAGCGACGGGGTTGAGAAGATCCGCGAGGTGATGGACGCTCTGTGGGCGGATCTGCCGGCGCGCAATGAAACCGCCATTCCCCGTATTGTTCTGGTAGATGCCAGGGGATCCTACATTCCCAAAGACCTGCCAGCCTTCAAGTCGGAGAAGCCGAACTGGCGGGAGTCGCCCTGGTACACCGACCCCGTGGTCAAAGCCCGCATCGCTCGCCTGATCGCGCGCCTCGGCCAGGTGTGGGACAAGAACCCGAGGGTGGCGTGTGTAGAAATGGGCATCCAGGGGAAATACGGAGAGCACTGGGGACTGGAAAAAATGCCGGAATTCGCCGTGTGGATGAGCGAGCAGTTCAATCAGGCTTTTCAACACAAGAAGGTTCTGTTGCGCACGGTGGGAACGCCCAACTGGGGACAGGACACCTCGGTTCTGAAACAAATCTCACGTAATTTCCCGTTCGGATTCTATCAGGATTCGTTTGGTTTTGAAAGTTATCGTTCGGAATTAAACGCCATTGCCGGGCTGGACCAATCGAATCGCTGGAAGCATGCCATGATGAGCGGCGAGATCCGTGCGGAGCGCAACCCGATCATGACGATGAATTGCGGCGACAACCTGCGCGGGCGGTCCTTGGAAGCCTTGCTGGATTGGACGCGGATCGCCCATTCCAGCATCATCGGTTGGGATCATGATCTGAAGATTCCGGCAGGGTCGCCCGGTGGCGAAGCCATGCGCCAGGCGCTGGGCTATCACTTTGTCATCACCCGCTATCAGCAAGTGTCGCGGGTGGAGCCGGGCGGAACCTTGGATTTGTCATTCTCCGTCAAAAACACCGGTTCGGCACCCTTCTATTACCCATGGCCGGTTCAGGTCGCGCTCGTGGATGAGCACACCCGCCAAACCGTATTTTCCCAAACTCTTGCGGAAGATATCCGCGAATGGCTGCCCGGTTCCGGGTGGGACTCGAAAACCAAAACCTATCGACAGCCGGCTGAGACCCGCGAAGTCACCGCCCGCCTCGCGCTCCCGGCCGGATTGCCAACCGGTGCTTACATCGTCAGCCTGGCCATTCTCAATCCTGAAGGTGGGAACCTGCCCGGCGTGCGTTTCGAAATCCAAAACTACTGGGCGGGCGGATTGCACCCGATGGGGCGCGTGGGAGTGGGCGTGGATGTCCGCAGCCCCGTGGTGGACTCCGCCACCTTTTTCACCGAGGCCATTGATCCAAGCGTGCATTATCGGGTGCTCAAACCCACATCAGTCAGCCGACCATGATCCACCAATCACTTGCGGGGGCGACATTCAATCAAACGAAGCCCGCCGATCAGGGTCAGAATCGCCCACTATGCTGCCGCGCATCAAGATTTGTGGAAAAGAGATCTTTCCCCTGATGCTCTGCCACCCTATCATCCTTCGCTCAAGAAATGATTGAAATCCACCTCACCGACCAGGAAATCCAAGATCTCAACGAAGCCATCGACGATCCTTCCCACTCTGAAAGGACTAAGATCAAACTCCTCTTCATTCGCCTGAGTGAAAGTCAGTCGCGGCGTTTCATGAAGAGCCTCGGTCTCAAGCTCCGCAAAAACGCTCCGGTCCCCGGCAAATGCGACCATCAACTCCAATTCGACTTTTACACCCGTGAAATGCTACCAAGGCTTGAAGAAGCAAGACTTGGAGAGCGCAAAGTAATCTTTATAGATACCGCTCATTTCGTGCTTGGAGCCTTCTTAGGCCTCATCTGGTGCTTTCACAGAATCTTCCTCAAAACCTCACCCGGCAGACAGCGATACAACATCTTCGGTGCCATCGACAGCCACAATCAAGAGTTCACCAGCATCCGAACCACCGAGAATATCAACGATCTAACAATAGTGTGTTGAACTGCTTTTCCTGCCGCTCTTGCAGGAAAGGATGCGGCAGCCGGGAGCTACGCGCCGGGCGTGATCGATCGCCCTTACCGAAAGCTTTTTGGATGGGCTGTCCGTGCCGAAGAACCCGGGGCCCATGGGCAGTTTTGCCCAGTGGACACCTACCGGAAAGTCGTCAGCCTGATCACGAACCACTGAATCGTTTCCCCGATTGATTCTTAAAACCCAGGCCGCCCAAGCCACCAAGAACCCAACCAAAAACCATGAAAAACCGCAGACTTCTCATTTGAAGCCGCGCAAACCGGAATTTTGCTGGTTCCTCGATCATTCTCGCCTTTAGCCTACTTACGACGTCGGCCTTCGCGCTCGACTTCACTTGGAACAATGCCGGGACGACCGATTTCGCGACCGGGTCAAACTGGGGCGGAACCGTTCCGTCCGACAGCATCACGGCGGATCGGGCGATCTTCAGCGCCGCGACCACCAGCATTCCGTCGCTCGCCGCTGACCGCTCGATTCTTGGCATGGATTTCACCGCCTCCGCGGGCGGCGCGACGTTGACCTCTGCTGCGGGAGTCATCCTCACCCTTGGCGCGAGTGGCATCGATGCCACCGGACAACTCACCCTAAGTCGCAACACGGTCAGCGTGGCCAATCTCAAGATAGGCGCTGATCAAACTTGGACGCTGTTCAGCAACACGAGCAATACCACGAGCAATCCGACTACTTTTTCGGTGTCCTCCAACATCGATCTGAACGGCCAGAATCTGACGGTTACCCCCAATCGCAGCGGGACCTCCAGTAGCAGGGCCACTGTGACGAATTCTACTTTGGAACTTGTCGGGGCCACCATTCAAGCCAACGGCTTCGGCCAAGGTTCGGTGGGGATCACAGGCACCGGCGGCCTAACCAAGGACGGCGTGGGCACACTCACCCTCTCCAGCATCAACAGTTATAATGGTGATACACACCGTTTCCGCTGGCACCTTGTCGCAGAGTAATGCCAATACCGCCAATGATAATTAACCGCAACTGCTTGTTCGTCCGCCTGAAGGTCAGCATGTGATTCACGCCCCCAGATACTTGGAGACGGCGTGGGTGCGGGAGTGGACGTGGAGCTTGCGGTAGATGCTCTCGATGTGGCGCTGCACGGTCGAGTAGCTGATCGTCAACTCGCCGGCCACTTCCTTGTAGGCGAATCCTTTGACTAACAATTCGAGCACTTCGATCTCACGCGGCGATAGACTTTCGGTTTCGGGCGTTTTGCTGCGTGCTTGGGTGAAGGATTGCACCACTCGGCGGGCGATCGAGGCGGTCATTGGCGCGCCGCCCGCGAAGACGTCGCGGACTGCATCGATGAGGTCTTCGGCTGTCGGCGGTTTCAGCAAGTAACCGCTCGCTCCAGCGGCGAGAGCATCGAAGATAATTTCGGAATCCTGGCGGATAGTGAGCATGATGATCTGCGGCGGATTGGGCGATGCGGTGAGGCGGCGGACGCATTCGATGCCGTTCATTTTCGGCAAATTCACATCCATGAGCACGACGCGTGGTTGCAAGGTTGGCAGGTGGGTGAGGGCTTCCTCGGCGCTGGCGAACGAACCGACGCAGTCAAAATCCGGTTCTTCTCCGAGGATGGCGGTGAGCCCCCAGCGGATCGGCGCGTCGTCTTCGACGATTGCGATCGTGATCGTTGTCGTGGATGGTTGTTTCATCGTGTCGGTGCTCATGAATACCTCAGGCTACCTGCTTTGTCGAAGAGGGAACAGTGGGCATTTCTACCCATGCTTCCAGTCGAGCGGAAAGCGCATTTCGATAGAAGTTCCCTCACCGGGCGTGCTGTGGCGGGTGCAGGTGCCGCCAAGTTGTTCGAGGCGGGTTTTCAGGTTGATCAGTCCGTCCGCGCCCGGGTCGTCGGCAGGTGCATCGCGGCCGCTGCCATTGTCGCTGAGCACGATGGCGCAGGTTGCGTCGTCCAGTGTCACCCGCATGGTGACCTCGGTCGCGCCGGCGTGCTTCACCACATTGTGAAGTGTTTCCTTGGTGGCCAGATAGAGGTTGTGGCGGGCGGTGGAGGGAATGGCGAGAGGCGGAACCCTATCTGGCAGATCGAAACGGCTTCGCAGCCCGGCTCCCTCGGTGAAGTCCTGAACAAACGATTCCAGGAACGACACGAAGTTGTCCAGCACGTCGTTGCCCGGATTGACGGCCCAGACGATCTCGTCGAGCGAACGGGTCATCTGCCGGGCGGTCTTGAAAATTTCCTTCAGATAACTGCTCGCGCGCTCGGGTTGTTGGGTCAGATTTCTATCCGCCAACTGGCTTTGCAAGGCGATCTGGGTGAGACTCGCGCCGACGTCGTCGTGCAAGTCTCTTGCGATGCGCTCCCGCTCCGCATCCACCGCGCGGCGGCGTTTCAGGTTTTCGATTTTCACTCGCGCCCGTCGGCGTTCGCGCTGGCGGACGATCATGGCCACGCAGCCGATTGCAAGTATTCCCATGATGATTTGAAACCAAAGCGTCTGCCAGAAATACGGCGCGATCACAACCTGCACAGTCGCAGGCTCGGGGCTCCACAGACCGTTGCCAGTGGATGCCTCGACTTTGAATTGGTATTTCCCGGGTCCAAGATTCCGGTATTCCGCGGTCCGGCGGTTGCCGACGTAGGCCCACTCCGGTTCGATGCCGATGAGCCGGTTGCGGAACTGCAGGCGCTCGGGGTCGGGGAAAAATAAGCCGGAGTATTTGAACTCCAAGCGCTCGGTGCCCGGCAGCAATGAAATCGGTCCTGCCGTGGCGTCGAGCGTGGTTCCATTGGAGGCGATCGTTTCAAGATAGACCAGCGGGCGGGCGTCATCTTGGCGGAAATCTCCGGGTTTGAGGCGGACGAAGCCACTGATCGTGGCGAAGGCGATCGAGCCATCGCTGGTTTTTACCGGCGGGACAATCGTGAATTCGTCGGTGGGTAGGCCGTCCGACTTGTTGATGAGCAGGGGATGAAGATCGGTTGGCGTTCCCTGTTCGAAATGTGCTAGATCCTCCTTGTCGAGCACCGCGAGTCCTTGGTGGGTGCCCACCCAGAGGCGGCCGTCATCATCCAGCAGGATCTGCGAGACCGTGTCGCTCGGCAGCCCCTCATAGGTCGTCGCTGCGACAAACCGCTCATCCTGATAGAGTGCGAGCCCGCCTCCGTCGGACCCCGCCCACAAGCGCCCAGCCGGATCAAGGTAAAGAACCCGGATCACCTCGCTGGCCAGTCCGTTTTCTCGACCGAAACGTTTCCACTCGCCGTTTTTCCGCCGAAAGAGGCCGTTCCCGCGAGTGCCAACCCACAGCACGCCGTCCGCGTCTCCGACGATGGCTTTGACGGGTTCCCGCGCCCCTCCGAAATCCACGGCCTTGATCACCTCGTCCTTGATCCAGAAAAGCTGTCCCCATGCGGTTCCGGCCCACATTTCACCATCCTCGGTTTCGTGAAGTGCCCAGATGTTTTGTTTGGGAAGCAATCGACGACCGACGCTCAGATCGGGTTTCAATTGATAGAGGTCCGTTCGCCCGCCTAGCCAGATCCTGCCGTCGCGGCTCTTGAGGATCACATTGGCGGTGACTCCCTCGTGGAGGTTCGGGTCGTCGCCGATGCGTTCGGCCACCCCTTCCTTCAAGCGGAAATAGCCGCTTCCCTGAGTCGCCACGATGAACTCATCTGGGGCGCTTTCGATGAGCCCGCCGAGAATATTGGCGGTGCGACGGCTCTCGGGATGATTGATCTCACTGACCCGCATCTTTTGCGGCGACATTCGGAAAAGTCCGTTCGCCGAGGTGATCCAGATTTGCCCGTCGGCGGTGGTGGTGATGCTTTCCGCGAGATCCCGGACGGGTTCGGGAGTGAGCTTCGGCACGATGAACTTGCCATTCTGATATCCGCAAATTCCGGACTGCCTGAAGACGACCCAGACGGTGCCGTCCCCGGCGATCGCGATGCTTGCGTCACCGCTGCCGAAATTTTCGGGCAGCGGGTAAGAGGACCATTGGCCGCCCTCTCGGTTCCAAAGTTGCCCGTCACCGCAGGCCCAAATCCGGCCGCGCGAATCCGCAGTGAGCGAGCTGGCCGACTTCGGTCCGCTTGGATCCGCTTGCCAGCGGTCATCCGCCCAGTGGTAGACCGGGCGGCTTTTGTAAAGCCCCCAGAGCGCGCCGGCGGTATCCCGGTGGATCGAGCTAGGTGGCAAGGGCTTCTCCGGAGTTGCACTGAGTGCGTGAAACGCACCGTCTTTAAACCGGGCCGCGCCATTGCGCGTCCAAGCAATTACCCGATCTTCTACATCCGCGCTGATCTCTGAAACCCAGTTGGATGGCAAGCCATCGGCCGTCGTGTAAGTGCGCTCGATGCGGCCATTCCGGAGCACGCTCAATCCGCCGCCGAGCGTGGCGATCCAGAGCGAGCCATCGGCGCTTTCGTGCAAGTCGAGCACGATGGGTGCTAGCAACCCTTCCCGCAGGCCTATCGTCTTGAAGCTCGTGCCGTCGAAGCGCACGGCCCCGTCATCGGTGCCGAGCCAGACGAACCCGTCGCGGGTGCCCGTGATCGCCCTGATCCGGTTCTGCGGCAATCCGTCGCGTGTCGTCCAGTTGCGGAAGACCATATCGACCGTTTCAAGAGGCTGTGCCACGCACAAGCTGCCCAGTGTGAGCATGGAAACGATCAAAAACGTTTTGAAACGCGGCGGCATGGAGGTGACCATCGCACTTCTGAAGTCCTTTTGACAAGGCCAGTCCGGCGGGCTGCCATTGGCAGTTCTGCCCATATCAAAGGTTGGAAATTCGTGCCAAGCTCATTGCCTGTCACCGTGATTCCGCATCCAACTTGAAATGAACAAAAGAATTCCAATCATCTGGCTGGCGTTGCTGCTCTTGAGCGGCCCGGCATTGCGGGCGCAGGAAGCGGTTCCCAAGGAAATCGAGGACGCGGGCATCATCGGGATCGGCAAGCTGCCGCCGCGTGGCACCGCCTGGCCTTGTCCGGATGTCTCCAGCGCGAAATTGTCCCGCTCTGGTGAATCGCCGTGGGTGAAATCGTTGAACGGCCAGTGGAAATTCCAGTGGTGCCCGCGACCGGAGCTTCGTCCCGCGAAGTTTCATGAACCGAGCTTCGATTCAAGCGCGTGGAAGGAAATTCCGGTGCCATCGACTTGGGAGCGCGAAGGCTACGGCACCCCGCTTTATGTCAATTCCATCTATCCGTTCCACGTCGATCCGCCGCGGGTGATGGGCGAACCGGACAAGCGCTTCACTTCCTTCGTGGAGAGAAACCCGGTGGGCTCCTATCTGCGGGATTTCGAGGTGCCTGGAGATTGGCAGGGAAAACGCATCATCTTGCATTTCGGCGGCGTGAGTTCGGCGATGTTTGTCTGGGTCAATGGCAAGCGCATCGGCTACTCGCAGGACTCGCGGTTGCCTGCGGAATTCGACATCACCGCCGCGCTCCAACTCGGCAAAAACCGCTTGGCAGTGGAGGTTTATAAATTCTGCGACGGCTCCTATCTAGAAGATCAGGATTTCTGGCGGCTCAGCGGAATTTACCGCGACGTCTTTCTAGCCGCGATGCCGGCGGACGGCTTGTGGGATGTTTACGCGCAGCCGGAGTTCGATCCGAAAACGCGCTCTGGCCGGGTCACGCTTCACGTCACGCCGATGCCGGGTGCCAAACCTGAAGTTAGTTTTTCTATATTAAATTCTGCCGGAAAAATCGTCGGCAAGGACGCGGCCCGCATCGAATTGCCTAAGGTCGATGCCTGGTGTCCGGAAAAGCCGCTGCTCTACACCGCGCTGGTCGAGGTTTCGGTCGCCGGTAAAGTGATCCAGGCATTCCGCCTGCCGGTCGCCTTCCGCAAACTCGAAGTGGTTGGCTGCGAGCTCCACCTCAACGGCATGCCGATGAAAATCCGCGGCGTGAACCGCCATGAATTCGAGCCGCACACCGGCTATGTGATGACCGAGGAGCTCATGCGCAAGGACCTCGTTTTGATGAAACAGGCGAACATCAATTTCGTCCGGAACGCCCATTACCCGACGCATCCGCGCTGGTATTCGC
>JBEGOB010000201.1:0-9405 GCA_041182265.1 Verrucomicrobiota bacterium
TACTCCGCAGCCTCAGCCTTCGCCGCAACGGATGGACGACTAACCAGCAGCCCTTTAGGCACCGGGCCACTGACCATTCACGGCGGCACGTTAATCGCTGGGAATCGGTCTTTTTTCAATCCCAACGTTGCCATTTTCGGTCACTTCACTTGGTCAACCGCTTCCGCGCGTGTCGATACCAGTGCTGCGTTTGATCTCAATGGGGGAGTGCGGACGCTCAGTCTGTCCCGGTCGGTCACCGCGCCTAATGTGGTGATTTCCGGGGGAAACAACTCGATCCGGTTCGTTCCCGTTACCGGAGGGATTGCGGCAAATACCTTCACCAATGGAACCTTAAAACTCGCCGCTGCCAGTATGATTGCCACTTCTGACTTCGTTGTCGCAACCTTCGGAAGCAGCAACCGCTTCACCGACAACGCTGGTTTAGTCGTAGGCCCGCAAGTTTACATTTCGCCCTCCTTTTCCAGCGCGCCCTTCGGAACGAACGTCACCACGCGCCCTGCCGTCACAATCGAAACAGGTGGATTCCTTTCTCTATCCGATGGCGGATCCGGCCGGGGGCACTCGATTTTCTCGCTTGCTGGAGGCGGAACTGTGCTCAATAACTCTAGCGGCACTGCACTGCGCATCGACACGCTCACCATCGACGGCGGCACCAAGACAAGCACTTCGGAATTCTCCGGAAATATCGTTGATACTGACCTAACTCGATTTCCCACCGCCAATCCGAATTTAAGGACCGGGCTTATCAAGACTGGCGCTACCACCCAGATTCTATCAGGTCATAGTTTATATAGTGGACCAACCACTGCAATCGGTGGTGTGATTGCCCTCACAGGTATTCTTAGCAACACCAGTGCCCTCAATATTGGAGCAGGCGCGAGGTTTGAAAACCTCGGTTCACTCACCGTCACTGGAAACATCACCAACGACGGGACCATGTTGCTCACTTCAGACGCAGTGCTTGAGGTGGGTGGCACTTTCACCAACAATGGCACGCTCGACATCCGCGGTTGGTCTGGAACGCTCCCGTCCGGCTTTATCAACAATGGCACACTTCTATCGAATCCTCCGATCGTACTTAATCCCAGTAGTTTCAACGACTGGCAAGCACTCACTTGGCCTGGTATCACTGCGTTTGAAGTCATCGGCCCAGCTGCCGATCCCGACAATGACGGGAGGAACAACCTTCTCGAATGGGCACTGAACCTCGACCCGAAAGTGCCTGACGCCTTCGCTCCCACGTTTTCAATAAACGCCGAATTGATAGAATTTACTTACATTCGCCGAAAAATTTCCCCGGCCAATGTCACCTATCAGGTTGTGTGGTCGGATAGCCTCGCGGGCGACTGGATCAATGAACATGTCATCACCGAAGCGGCGGTCTCACTGTCCACCACTAGCGAAAGTGTTCGCTCCACTCTTCCTGTTGGCACAGGAGGTAGGTGCTTCGTCCGGGTCAAGGTCATGCACCCCTAACGGGTTGAGGAAAGCAATCGATTCACAGAAATTCTCATTTGATGAAAATATTCCATCTTGTTTGGTTCCGTTCCTTAACTCTAGTCGTTATCGTGGTTGCTTGCTCGGGTTGTCAGAAGGGAACACAAATCCATGTCTCGCCCACCGGCGATGATTCCGCGGATGGGTCGAAATCCCATCCCTTCGCAACTCTAGAACGCGCGAAAGCCGCTGCCCGCATCGCGCAAGAGAAACCAGTGACCGTGTGGCTTGCCGGTGGTGATTATCATTTCCAGAAGCCATTCGAACTCGGAAAGGAAGACTCCGGAACTGCGGAGCATCCGATCGTCTATCGGGCAGTAGATGGTCATTCCCCGCGTCTTCTGGGTGGTAAGCATCTTACATCTTCGTCTTTCAAGCCCATCACCGATGCAATTGCGCTTTCACGGGTGGCGCCAACGGCCCGTGGCAAACTCCTAGCTCTTGATCTCAAATCTCACGGAGTGATTCATTCGAGACGCTATCCGGATGTTTTTACGGATGCCGGTGGCATCGTCGATCTGTTCTGCAATGGCAAACGCATGACACTCTCCCGATTTCCTAACGAGGGATGGATGACCTTCAAGTCTGTGATTCACACGGCTGGTGGCCCCCAGGGACAGGACTGGAACAACCCCGAAACCTTCCAGAAAGTTGCTCCGGGTTCGACGGGCGGGATTTTCGAATACCGCGATGAGTTTCATGCCAAGCATGCACTTTGGAAGACGCAACTCGACCGTGGCGTCTGGTTCCGCGGCTACTGGCGCGTGGCGTGGGATAATTCCGCCCTGCGCGTGCTTGACATCAATGACTCTGCACGGACGGCGACCTTTGCGAAGCCGATCAATCAGGGCATTGGAAATAAGTATAACAGACCGAAGGGCAATGGTCGTGAAGCCTACCAAATCATCAACCTGTTGGAGGAAATCGATGAACCCGGCGAATGGTGTCTTGATTTCAAGGATCAGATGATCTACTTCTACCCTCCGGCTACGCTAGACTCATCCGAGATCATCCTTGTGGACCGTGAGGATCCAGTTATCAGCCTGAACGGTGCATCCCACATCGCCGTGCGATATCTAACGGTTGAGTTTAATTTTGATGATGGCATCCGGGTAAGCGGAGGGGAGGGGAATCTGATTGCAGCTTGTACGGTGAGAAATGTGAACCGTTACGGGATTGTCCTCGACGGCGGGAAAAACCATATTGCCCAAAGTAGCAACCTCCATCACCTTGGTGCCGGTGGAATCTGGCTGGGTGGCGGTGATGAAGTCGCCCGTCCGCGTATCCCCGCCGGGCACAAAGCCGTCAACAACCACATCCACCATTTTGGCCAAATCCAGCCAGTCTATGCCGCTGGAATCAATTGCGGCTTCACCGGTGGCGGCGGCGGCGGGCACCATCCGGCAGTCGGAATGTACGTCGCCCACAACGTGATCCACGACACTCCACATGTCGGTGTGCTTTGTGGTAGCATGGACAGCGTCTTTGAATACAACGAGGTTTATCGCTACTGTCTCGTCTCTAATGATATGGGCGGATTTTACTCCTATGACTACGGAAAACGAAATTTTGGGAATCTCACCTTCCGTCACAATTCTATTCATAGTTCACCGTTAGGCGATGGGATTTATTTTGATCACGATCACCCGGACATGAAAGTGATTGGAAATATCGTCGCGCTCGGTAGCACTGGCACGCGCGGCACGGGTTATTTGTTCAAAAAGGGAGACATGCCGATCACCGGCAAAACGCAGCCTTTTGATTGTGTGGGAAACATCGCCATCGATTGCAAGTTCGGTTTCGAGTTTGTTTCGGTCTTACCGCATCAGGGGAAAATTGAAAACAATGCCGCGGTCTCCTGCCAAACTCCGTTCACCTGGAGCGAAGTGCGCGATGGAAAGACGATCAAAAGTGCCGAATATGCGACGGGTGAAAATTTGAGCACATCATCCAACCCTGGATTTAAAGACCGTAAACGCTTGAATTTCCGACTCGATCCCGATGCCAAACTGCTGACGGATCTACCAGAATTCAAAGAGATTCCCTTGGATCAAATTGGTCTGCGCGTGGACGAATATCGCAAGGTGCTACCGAGTGCGGAAGAGCTGAATCGGGAGAAATCCGCGACTTCTGGGAGTGGTTTGGGATATGATATTCGCGACCGAAAATAAAGGATGTGTCACTGGCCTCACTGCGGGTTCGCTGAATCCCTCCGCCACTGAGTCAGCATTTCTGATAGAGAGAGGATGGACCCACTTCCGAGTGTCTCATGTCCGGGCATTTCCGAGCCGACCACTCCAAATTTTATGACCCGAGCGATCGCTAGGCTTGGATCACCTGTCGCTTGAGTTCTGATAAAAGGTCCATTTTTAAGGTCGGTAGGGGGCATGGGTAATTGATTGGCCAGCAGGCCATTTCCATTCCCATTCTCGCCATGACAGACTGCGCAGTGGCGTGAGTAGATTGCCTTGGCATCATACTCAATGGATGATTTCTCAGGGACCCACTGCGCCTGAGTCTGCATGGTGGAGACTGCTGTTTCGATGCCGGATTGTTTCAAAAAGTTCACCAAATCATCTCCGCGCCGATCTTTAAAAAGATGAGCGTAAGATGGCATAACACTGCCCGGTGAGAGTGCTTGAGGTTCAATAAAGTGCGCTTTGAGCCATGCCGCCGAGCGTCTCGCACCGACATTTGTCAAGTCGGGTCCATGGCGCCTGTTGCCAATCAATACCGGTTGCTCAGCAAGTGTTGCGCGCGGATCAGGTGCGGGGCCCCAAAGGAGTTCATCCGCCGATCCTGGTCGAGAATAGCGGGAATGACAGTGAATGCATCCTTCTGATTGATAGACCTGCCGACCGCGCTCGATGGACGAGCTACTCTCATCTTTCAGAGGCTTCGCAGGCCAGAGCCCACAAGCCATCACAAGAACCAGTGCTAAAATTGGGACCAAGGTTTTCCGATTGAGTTTGAGTGATGCAATTCCCACAGCAAGCCCTGCTACCACAATGAATTCAAGGGGCACACGTTGAAGCGTTTGCGCCATACCGATTCCATTTGCAGATCCAAACCAGCCCGCGATTGTGAAAATCCAAGCGGCTTTCCAGGCTGCTGATTTCGAATTTTTTGAGCCTGCTAGAAATCCAGGCCATACCACCAAGGCCACGGAATAGAGAGAAACTCCAGCGGGATAGAGAATGCCTGCAAACGCGCGCGAAGACGGTTGATTCACGCAAATGGATGCCACGGCGAGTGCCACCCATGCCACGAGTGGAACCATGCGCCTGCCACCATGGTTGAGCCAAACGCCTGAAATGATCGCAAATAAAAGGTGAATGGCGGCATTGCGCCAAAGATGCGCCGTACCCCATGTGCCGGATTTCAAATCCGATGCATGTTGAATGATGAAAAACGCGGCGGAATCCATCCACACCAGCGCCGTGAAAATTACCACCACCGCTGGCATGGAAAGTGAGCGACCTTCCTGATTTGATGGCCATGGGGAGGATGAAGGAACAGCTGCTGCTCCCAAGATTGCTAGGCCAGCGGCGATCCATGATTGGAGCTCCGGTGTCTGTTGAAAAACGCATGGTAAATTGCAGATCGCATATCCAATCCCAGTCCCGAGACCGATCCATGTGATGCTGCACCATGTGGGAAGCAGCGCGGCAAGGCAAACGGTGGATATCCCGAGAGCCGAGCCGACAAGCGTCGCAACAAACATCAATGAAGCCAGGTTTCCAGCAAGAGGTGCGATTGCTGCAGATAGAGCGGCTGCAACCAATGATCCGCGAATCAGCGCGGGACTGACGCCTTGCCCCGCAGATGCAAATCCAGAAACGATTCCCGCGAGTGCCATCATTCCTAGCAAAACCTTCTCCTCCGCAAGTCCGCGTCCCGAAGCTCGGATCAACTCAATGAAGGAAAACTGCGCAAACAGCAGAAAAAAGCCGTAAACTGCGGCAACAGTCACTGCAGCACGAATGTGCTTAGCTGTCATTTCGCCACCTCTTTCCACCACTTCGCGCGTAAGATTGCCCATTGGACGCCTGCTACGCTTGCGTCTGACAACGCAACCCAGCCCCATGCTCTGCTCAGTGATCCGTCCAAAATATGCACCGTCAGAAAAATTGCCACCAGCATGCGCGTCAATGCGGTATAGATCCACACAAACTCACCACGCTCGCGTCCGCCTAGAGCAAATCCATAACTCAGGCCTACCGCGAAGACGAATACACCTATCCAGCTCAGAAATACACAGGACTCGGTAGAAATTTCTCGGATTCCTAATAATTTAAGAACGAGTCGAGGTTGGAGAATAAGTAACAAACCGGTGAGTGCATCCATCGACCCGACTGAGACACTCCAACCTTTAAGAATCAATTTTCGGTGCATGATGTTTTGAATTTCCATAACCAATTTGCAGAAACTGTGAGCATGACTGCGCCACATAAGGCACGAATTGTAAAACCGATGACTCGCCATGCTGGTGGATCAAGCATCCACTCTGACGCTCCACCCTCCATCCAACCTGCGGCAGCCAAACTGATAAGCATTACCAAGGTCGCCGCATGCCATGATAGAACTGAGATGCCACTTCCTAGCAGGCGACGAGTGAGCAAAACGATCAATAGCGCACAAAACGAAGTCGTGAAGCCTGCCATCGCCATGTGCGAATGTGCCACGAGAGCTTGAGTGAACTTGATGCGGTCGAGAATTCCATTTTGATACATCAGCAAACTGCTGAGCACCAAAAATCCCCACCATCCAAACATCGCATCCCGCCAGAAGCGGGCACCTTGCGGCCAGTCAAAGCCCTTCCAGTCATGAGGTAGCAACCACACCCATGGCAGCAGTAGAAGCACGGAAAATATTTGGTGGGGATCACGATGGGTTCCACCCATGGCTTCCGTGACACCGAAAACGCTAAAAGAAATGGCTAGAAAAATCCATACCTTGGCGTTCCTCGTATGGCGTGGGCGATCGATGATAATTCTTGGAAGCAGCAACATCAAACCCACAACAAACAGCGCCGAGCCTTGCAAACTTGAACCAGTTGGGCCGCCGGTTGTGCGATCGATCGGCGGGTAAACCGAGGGTGATGCAGCAATGGCCATGGAGATCGGGACAAGTCCTAGACCTAATAATCCAAGAAGTGCTGCGCGAGTGCGTGTCTTGCTCCATGTGCGGCGGTGTTCAAGCCACGCACCTGCGAGGACGCACCAGAGAATCACGAGAGCGACGATGAATGCGTGTAGAGAACCGTTTTTCCAATCCAAAAACAGTTTCCCGGAACTGTTACCATCAAGCCAGTGGAAAACTCCAACAGCGAGCGCCGCAGTCCATGCCCACACCGCGGCATGCCCCCATGTGGCGTTCCGGCTTCGAGGGACTTGATAAATCGAAAGCAGCCATGCGACAAGGGGGAGGGATGTCCAACCGTAAAGCTGCACGTTTAAGTGCACCGGCATCCAACGCCCATAGCTTAGCGCGCCTAACTGCCAATTCGGTTTCAGAAGCAGCAATGCCAGATAGAGTCCCACTGCATTCCCAAAGACCAAGCATGCCACCGCGTGTCGAATCGCGGTGTTGACTGAATCCGATTTGGATGGTGAGTCGGGCATCAGTGCGAAGACTCCTCAATTCTGCCATTGCGCATCCGGACCGTGCGGTCGCAGCGACTTGCAAGTTCCGGATCATGTGTCGCCAAAACCAGCGTGCGGCCGCGTGAACGGACGAGATCCAACAGCAAATCAAACACTTTCTCACGGTTCATTTCATCCAGTGCGCCGGTCGGTTCATCGCATAACAAAAGTTCTGGATCATTCATCAGCGAGCGGACAATTGCACCCCGTTGCCGCTCGCCGCCGGAAAGCTCGCGGACGCGGCGGTCCAAGCGATGTTCCACACCAGTCGCGGCGGCCAGTTCATGCAGACGGGCCATGCCTTCAGGCCGCTTACCGCCACTTGCAATCAGTGGCACGAGACAATTTTCAGCAAGCGTTAGGTCGGACATCAGATGATGAAATTGAAACACATAGCCGATGTGATGCCTCAGCAAATCAATGCGAGTGGATTCGGTGACGACATTGTAACCTGAAACACTGACATCCCCTCGATCCACTTCCTCAAGGCCGGAAATGACGTTAAGGAGTGTTGATTTTCCGCAACCCGAAGTGCCGCAAAGCGCGACGATTTCGCCCGTGGCCACGCCGAGACTGACGCCTTTTAAAACCTCAATCCGTCCCCGGTCGAAGCTCTTCCACACATTCTCCACTGATACTTGTTTTTTCATGGAATTTTCTTGGATCATTCGAAGCGGAGTGCCTCCGCAGGTTTGAGACGTGCCGCATACCATGCGGGATAGAGAGCGCCAATCATCGCAGTGAATGCCGCGAGGCTCATGGCACCCGCGACCTCCTGCCAACCAATGCGCGGTTCGACGTAGCCTTGCAGCATGGGAATCCTTGCCAACAGCCAGAGACCGCCGGAACTCAAGCCCCAACCGGCAAGCGTGCCGATGGCAGAAATCAGCAACGATTCGCCAAAAATCATGCGCGCAATCTGGCCCCGGGAAAAACCACAGACACGGGCAATCGCCAGCTCTTTGATGCGGCTGAAAACTGAGAGAATCATCGTATTCGTCACGCTGAGGCCACCCAACAGAAATGCACAGGCTCCGACGACCCATGCCGTCGTTTTCATGATCTTAAACTGTGAGTAACTGCGGCTGAACTCCTCATTTTCAAGCGCTGTCAGTCGTTCGTGGTGAGTGTTGATCCATTGCTTGACCTCGGACGACTTCGCGCCTTCTGCTAGGGCGACAGTGATCACTGAGCAGACACCTTCTTTGTGAAAAGCCGTCTGACAAGCGGTGAGAGGCATGAAAACCCCGCCATTTTCAAATCCATTTTCCATGCGGACGACTCCTGCGACGGGGTAACTTCCTTGGCCGAGTTCGATCATTTCGCCGGCTTTGGCATTTAAGAAATCTGCGGCGCGTTCACCCAAAACCACGCCCTGTCCGTCGTCCATGAAGTCGGCTGCGCTGCCTTGCAACCATTCGCCCTTCTTGAGTCTTCCGTCCGCCGAGCGAATGCCAAAGCAAGTGACCACCGGACGTCCTGGGGCGGCGATGATGCTAAAAAGAACCGGTTGTGCATCTTTGACGAAGGCTTGCTGCTTCAACTCATTCGCCACTGCCACGTCCACGTTGCTGAAAAAGAGATCCGAGACATTTTTCTCGAACACCACGATTTGCGAGTCACTGCGAAGAATACGCTCGAACATTTTGACCGCGCCACCTAGCAAACCAACCACACTTAACATTGTTGCCACCCCGAGCGCGATGCCCGTCGCGCCCACGGCCGTGCGGACCCGGTGGCGTCGCAGGTTGGTGAGGATCATGCGCCATAGACTCATCGTGATTTTAAAATTTAAGTTCAGCTTCGACGTTAGACCGCTGCGGAGAGATCTGCCTCGGTGTGCGCTGGTAATTCACAAACGGAAGGCACGCGTAACATCTCCAGCATGCTCCAGCGCGAGGGGTCCCCAGGAAGCGCGGCGGTGACGCGCTCCGCCGCTTGGTTGAGCCGATGCAATCGGCGCATTGCTGCAGGAAGCCCCTCTGCGGCGACAATATTAGGGCGCCCCAATTCTTCGTCACGACCCGCGGTTTTTCCCGAATCTACGTCCGAGCCTAGAACATCTTTGATGTCGTCGGCGGCTTGATAGGCGAGTCCGCGGAGCACGGCCAAGCGGTCCAGCAGAGTGAGTTCACGTGCAGAAGCACGACCGATAATCGCGGGAAGCACGATGGTTAGCCGAAGGAGATCCGCTGTTTTGCGTGCCGCGACTTCGCTAACTTCCGCTGGGTTTTGGGAACCACGCCAGCCGCTGAGGTCG
>JBEGOB010000202.1:0-6803 GCA_041182265.1 Verrucomicrobiota bacterium
GAGTTGGAGGGGATGGCGAAGTTGCTGTATGACTACTGGTTCGTGCAGTATGATTTCCCGCTGAGCGCCGCCCAAGCCGCCGCCCTCGGCAAGCCCCGCCTCGCCGGTCAACCCTACCGCAGCTCCGGCGGCCCCATGGTCTATCACGAGCAACTCAAACGCGAAATCCCGAAAGGGTGGAGTGCCGGAAGTCTCAATAGTCTCGGAGAAATCGTCGGAGGAAGCACCCCAAGCACCAAAGAAGATCACTTCTTCTCTTCGCATGGGACACCTTGGATCACCCCCAAAGACCTTTCCCGCAACACCGGCAACAAATTCATCACTCGCGGCGAAACCGGAGTGTCGGATGAAGGCATCAAAGGCGCATCGTTGACGTTGCTCCCCGCCGGAACCGTTCTCATGAGTTCCCGCGCCCCCATCGGCTACACCGCCATCGCCCGGAATCCCGTCACCACCAATCAAGGCTTCAAATCCTTCGTCCCGTCAAAGGGCTACTCCACCGAGTTCATCTACTACACCTTGAACCACCTCATGAAGACCATCGAGCAAAACGCCTCCGGCTCGACCTTCAAAGAAGTCTCAGCCGGCACCCTCAAATCCATCCAAACCCAACTCCCAGAGCCAAGCGTCCTTTCCGAGTTTTCCAAACTGATGCAGCCCATCTTCTCCCAACAGGACAACCTCGAACTCCAAAACCAAGAACTCACCACCCTCCGCGATTGGCTACTCCCGATGCTCATGAACGGCCAGGTGCGGGTGGGTTGAGGAATGAACGTTCTCAAACCAACTTTCACCGCAGGTCACTCGATTTTTCAGTCCTTCCATCACGCACATGACATCCGAAATCAGAAAACTGCTCGAAGCCGTCAATTCGCATCCGTTTCTGTTTGTTGGCTCGGGATTCACACACCGTTACCTTGGAACCGATGACTGGAAGGGCTTGGTCGGGCATTTTGCCAAGCAGGCCAAGCCGGAGACGGAGTATGCATTCGAGTGGTACCGGAACGAAGTGGCGACGGCGGGGAGCCATGGCGGGCAGGATCTTCCGGAAATCACCCAGCGCGTCGAGAAGGACTACGCCAGGCGCTTTCTAGCCGACGAATCATTCCGCGATCTTCGAAGCCGCTATGAGACGCGGATTCGGGATGGGGTATCCCCACTCAAGATTGGCGTTGCCGATTTGTTGATGAATCTGGAATCCGACTTCGCCGAAGCCGCCAAACCTGAGGAAATTTCCGCTCTCGGCCATGCACGAAAGAATGTGGCTGGCATCATCACCACCAACTTCGACCGCTTTCTGGAGCGCCTGTTTCCCGACCACGTTCCCTACATTGGCCAGAATCAATTGCTCTTCAACCAAAGCTACGGCGTCGGGGAAATCTATAAGATTCACGGCTGCGTCTCGGACCCGAGATCCCTCGTGCTGACTCAAGCGGATTACACGGCCTATCAAAAGCGGAACGCCTACCTCTCCGCGAAGCTCATGACGATTTTTCTGGAGCACCCGATCATCTTCCTCGGTTACTCGATCACCGATTCCAACATCCGGTTGATCTTCAACGACATCGCCAATTGCCTGAACGAATCCCAGCTTGCCACGCTGTCCGAGAGGTTGATTTTCGTGCAACGCGTCAAGGACGGCAGACCAGAGGGAATCACCACGGTCCGTGACAATTTCGGAGAAAGCGTCATCGAATCCAAACGGGTGGTCCTTTCGGATTTCTCGCAGCTTTACAAAGCCATCGCCGGTCTCCGGTCAAACTACGTCCCAAAAATTCTACGCAAGCTCAAGAAGGACATCTATGAACTCGTAAGGAGTGGCTCTCCGAAAGAGAGGATCTGCGTAGTCGATATTGACGATTCGACTGAAATGGAAACAGTCGAATATGTCATGGGGGTAGGTGTGAGCAAGCTATTGGCCGGACAAGGCTATGGCGGGCTTGATGTTAAAGATCTGTTAAAAGACTTGATCGCTGACGATGTCACGCTGGATCCGAAATCGATGGTTGAAATTGTCCTCCCAAAACTCGGGAAGCAATGTTCGTTCAATCTTCCGGTTTTCAAATATTTGTCACAAACGAACGAGGCTGAAGTTACCGAAGGACTTGCGGCATACCTCACCGAGGTTCGCTCAAAAGGCGACGACTACTGGGTTACCAAAAGCATGCGTAGATCCGTCGCCGGGAAAGTAACCCCACAAAGCATCGAGGAAATCATTGAGAACAATGATTGTAAGACGGCCAAAGGAGCTCACCAAGCTCTCAATGAGATCGCATTTGTGCCATCGACCAAAGTGGATTTGGAATCCTTAAGAAAGTTACTCGTCGAGCTCTATGAGCGATTTGACCCCATCCAAAATAAAGATGATCTCATCCTCGCTGCCAATTTCAGGCGCAGCGTTCGAATTTACGATTGGTTGAAATACGGCCATAAAAAAACACCTGAAGTGCCGAAGGGTGAAGAAGCAGTATGAGCTGCTGCCGACCGTATCAGAACCCGGTGTTTTTTTTGGACGCCTTAACCCCAGGGCCTGTATTCGAGGCACCGGGACTGACAGTGTCCGGAGCTACGAACGCTGCAAATTAACCTGTTTGCAACATCAAAATCGGCCTTGATCGAGTTTGCCAGCCCTGCACCACAGCCTACCCAGCCGTGTATCCTCCATGTTTCGGGAAGAACCCCTGAACAATTAATACTGAATCCACCGTCCACACCATCGGCTTGCCTGCTTTGCAGCGAGGACAAGCCGCACCATTGCCATCGCAGGCTTGTCGCCGAGTATCTCAAGCAACGTTGGGGCGATTTGGACATCCGGCATCTGGTGTGAATCGCTGAATTGAACCATCGTTGAAAGCCCGCAATTCATCCCCGCACCGATCTCCGAACAGAGCCAAAACCTCCAGCACCAAAACCAAGAACTCACCACCCTCCTCGACTGGCTGCTCCCGATGTTCACGAACGGGCAAGTCCGGGTGGGGTGATTCGGAATCCAAACCTCAACGGGGTGAACGAAGACAGCCCAGGGCAACGCCCTGGGAACCCGTCCCACCAAAAATCTCCAAGCCCTGAAGGGGCGACCCAAAGCTTGTGTCCGCCCTTGTGCCGCCCCTTCAGGGCTGGAAATGATTTTTCCCCGATAGACCCAGGGCGCTGCCCTGGGCTATCGTATTTCGCCCCGTTGGGGCTGAAGAATCCACCAAAACCAAGAACTCACCACCCTCCGGGACTGGCTGCTGCCGATCTTGATGCACGGCCGTCTCATGGGAACGCCAAGGTCATCGTTGGCATTCCCATTCGCGATGCCGACGAATACGTCAGCGCTCCTCGGGCTGACGCTTTGAGATCCGCAATCCGGGCCAGCAGGCTAGCCTCGGGAAAGCGGATTGATGAGACGGGGAATATGTATTGCGCGAGACTGCGGACCGGCATGGCCTTCACTCAGACCGTGGCATGACTCACTCTCCGTCTGCGGATCAAAGCTCCAACACCAAGCGCGCACAACACTGCTGTCGAAGGCTCGGGAACGGTGACGAAGCTAACCGTATCAACTCCCCAGCTGTCATTGTTGCTGGTCTGCTGGGAGAGGCTAATCTGATCGATGGGAGATTCGAAGGTCCAGCCTACGAATGTCCACGCTTTGTCCCCTGTGGTGGGGGAAATGGAGAGGGCGAGCTGGCTGGTGACTTGTGGGTCCAGAGCGTCCCGGCTGATGATGCTCAATAACGATGCACTTCCGCTAGAAGGATCACCAAAGTCGCCGATGCGAAAGCCGAATGCGGTGATGGGTTGGGAAAATGAGATCGTAATTCCTTCCCCCCCGCCATTCGCGGGGACATACAGATATTTGCTGTTCCCTGGATTATCGAATGAAAGGAATCCGCCCGACTCGTTGCTGGTATCCACAAGGATGTTGCCGGAATCCGTCCGGGCGAAGGTGGCGGTATTCTCGAAAGATCCGGACCCGTAGGTGTAGGAACTGCTCGCGAATTCCTCGTTGCCGGTGAAATTGTGAAGCCCTCCTGAGGCAACGAAATTCTCCGTGAACGCAGCCCCGGCAGGAGCTCCGGTCCAAGTTGATGAGCTGAGAAATTCAGCGGAGTCTGTGTAGAGCGTTGCCGCGGATGCTGACGCCACGAGGCTTGCTGCCAACGGGATGAAATGAAGTGTTTTCATGGGATGGATGGAACGGATGCTAGAGTCGGGAAATGACCGAGAGGAGTCGCTGAACCCGATTGGGGAGAGTCTTAATTGCTCAGTCGTCGGCGGCACAAGACTCAGAGGGTGAAATTAGGTGAAATTAAGGTGAAATCCATTCCGCGTTTCCCCTGAAGCTTGGACTGCGTGCAGCCTGCTGCCGCTTTCTCCCTCGCCGCCTGCTGCGGGGAGCCACTGGGGGGCGGATGCGGAGCCTTCGGGCTTTTTCTTTTGCTCCACATTCGCTTCCGGGCCAGCAGGCTGGCTCCGGGAAAGCGGCAGCAGGCTGCGCGCAGTCCAAGTGAAATCGCTGCCGATGTCGGTAAACGGCCATCTCCGAGGAACATCGAGGCTTCAACGCCCAATATTGAACGTCGAAGGGGCGAGAAATTCGTCACTTCGTGCCGTCTTTGCTGCCCTTGGGGTGGGTGAGTTTGGACAATTTGATCCGCTCGTAGGCACCGCGTTTTTTGTCCTCGGGATGGGGCTCGATGGCGAGGATCGTGATGTCGGACTTGTCCGGTCCATAGGCCCAAAAAAGCCGACCCGCGCCGGGCGTGTTGTTCTCAAGATACGACTGGAAAATCTTGGTGCCGTGTTTGTGGCTCAGATTCTCGATCTCATGGGACGCGAGGCTGTTGTGCTTTGGGTTCTCAGAAAGGTGGCTTAGCGCCTTGATGAGCTTTTTGAAGAACTTCTGTTCCTCCTTATCGAGGCTTCCCTGAGCGTGCCGGTTGGAGAAATCTTGCCAAAGCGCCTCCATTTCGGGAATTCCCATGCGGATTTGAAATGGCATCGGGCGGATCAGTCTTTCTGATAGGAGGCTAGGTCAATGGGTGGAGAGACTTTTCCTTTTTTTAAATTGGCCACAGAGCGATTCAGCATTTTCAGCGTCCTAGCAGGCAGCGCATCCGGTGGGACAAGCACACGCGGTTCCAGCATGTAGGAACCGTTGGAAAGCGCGAGAACGTGGAAGTATTTCGCATTCGCTCCCCGCAAGCTGATGCGGTTTTTTGCGTCTGCTGCGACATCGTAATCCATGATGACGGTGACATCCTGTTTGCCTTTTGATCGTTTGCTGGCGGCCGGTTCCATGCCAAGAAATTGGTGGGAAATCCCACCTGTGTCAAATTCTCTCTTTAAGGCAAACTGTGGTGGAGGGAGTGGAGATTTGAGATTGGCGGGTTTTCCTCTTGGGTGCCGATTTTCATGAAACTTGGACTGCGTGCAGCCTGCTGCCGCTTTCTCCCTCGCAGCCTGCTGCGGGGAGTTACTGGGTGGAAAATGCTGGGCCTTCGGGCTTTTTCTTTAGCGATGCATTGGCTTCCGGGCCAGCAGGCTGGCTCCGGGAAAGCGGCAGCAGGCTGCGCGCAGTCCAAGTGAAATCACCGCACACGGCGACCTCGGGGGAGGGCAGCTAACTGCGGATTCTAGGACTGCTTTTCAGTCACATTCTTTGGATTCAGATAACCGAGCGCTTGTGCGCGGCGCAGCGCTTGTTCCCGGTTGCTGGCTTGGAGTTTGCGGTAAATCCGCTTGATGTGGCTGTGCACGGTGCCGGGGCTGATCGAGAGTTTTTCCCCGATCTCCTTGTAGATGAGGCCTTGGGCGCTGAGCGTGAGCAGATCGACCTCGCGGGAGGAGAGGGTTTCTTCGGGGTTGCTGCTGCTGTTGCTGCGGAATTCTTGAATGAGAAATCGGGCGACGGACGGGCTGAGCGTCGGCGTGCCGATGGATACGGCGCGGACGGCTTCCAGCGTTTCTAACGCGGGCATGCCCTTGATGACGTAACCGATTGCCCCGGCACGCAGCGCGGCGAAGAGGGATTCCCGGTCGTCATGGATGGTGTGGACCAATGAGTGCAATTGCGGGTTTTGAAACGTCGCTGCGGCAATGAGATCGACCCCGGAAATGCCGGGTAAACTGAGGTCGGCCAGCAGGACGTCCACCGCCAGCCAGTCGGTGGTTTCCATCGCTTCCTCGGTGCTGAAATAAGATCCCACGACCTGGATGTCGTTTTGTCCCTCCATGATGCGGGTTATGGATTTGAGTAAGCACTCGTCGTCTTCGACGATGACCACGCGGATCGTGTTAGGTGTAGGATCTATCATTTTTGGGGTGGGCTTGAGTGGCTTTGCAGCGGTAGGGGAATGACAATGCAGAGGGTGGTGCCTGCTTTGCCATGGCGCTTGAATGTGCCGCCGAGTTCTTTGATCCGGTGCCCCATGTTCTTGAGCCCGCGTCTGCCAGTTTTTGGGGATTCCAGAGGAAAGCCACGACCATCGTCCTTCACGACGATGCCGAGTCGCCGCGCGCGGAATGCCACATGGACCTTGGCGTGGCGGGCGTCCGAGTGACTGACGAGGTTGTTGACGGCTTCCTTGAGCACTCGCAGGAGGGAAATGATCTCCTGCACGCAATGCTCAGGTTCGGTGGGAAGTTGGCCGCTCTGGTGCCAGTGCAGCTGGATCCCCTTGGTGGCGGTTAGGCGCTGGGCGTAGGAGTGGACTTCCGCTAGGGCGTCGCCCCAATACAGGCTGCCGCGTTCCATTCCATTCATCCATAGCCTAAGCTCGCGATTCCACTCCGTGGCAAGAGATTCGATGTGC
>JBEGOB010000203.1:0-2750 GCA_041182265.1 Verrucomicrobiota bacterium
GAAGCTGATTCTCGACGGAGCCAAACTTGTGAATGGCAAATTGACTGCTGGCACGATCCGGAAGGCCGAGAAGTTCCTCAAAGATGCCATCGTTTGATGGTGGTGTGCCGCCCCATTTTCGGCGTGTCTAACTCGTTCGGATGCGCTGACGCTGATTTGTCAGTTATTTGAAAAATTGCGGTTACTCACTGCGCTCTTGAAGTGCGGGTGGTTCGATTTCGTATTTAAAGATAGGGCAGGGGAGGCAGTCACGGTTGAGGAATGTGTCGGTGATTGAGCCGATGCGGATTGGATGGCACAGCTACTCAGACTGGATATCACGCTGCGAACACGTAGAGGAACTTCTGGAAGCCGACAAATGCTTCTTGGATCTGCTTGGGTGCCCCAAGATCCGCCACAGCGTCGGGGAGGGAGTCGTTATATTTTAGGCGTAGCAATGGCGTGAGTTTATCTTGATCCAGTTCCTGCACGCCGACGTTGACGTAGTGGGACAAGACGAAGTCAAGGAACGCCTGCTGCTTGGGATTGAACTGGCTGCTGATCACCACCCTCGCCTTGGACGCCCGTTCCTCACGGGTGAGCGGGGGCATGGCGTAGGAAACGTAAGCCAGCACGTCGAAGAGGTCGCTCTTCTCGGCATCGATGATCTTTTGCATTTCGGTCATCTGCTCGTGGCCGAATCCCGCCTCGGCGAGCCCTTCCAAAAGGGTGGCCCGGGTGCCGGGGGCGCTCCATAGGGTGCGGAGTTCTTCCTCGTCCTTGAAAAATTCCGGCAGCTTGCCGAAGAGCATCTCCATGAACTGCTGAGCGGACATGGGGGTGCCATCCGGATGCCAGAAGCTCGTCATGGTCATGTGCTGGATGGTCCGTGCTTTGCCGTCGGCGAGCTTCACCTTCAGCTTGGTCTTGCGCTGGCATTCGCAAGGCTGCTTGCCGCAGGCCGGGCATTTCTCCTTGGGGCACTCGCACGGGCGCTTGCCACACACGGCGCAGGGCTGAGGCGGCTTCACCTCGCACTCGCAGGGATCGCAACCGCACTTCTTGCAGGCTTCAGGCTCTATCGGTTCGCCGTCCCATTCCGGGTCGCTGAAATGGAGGTGTGCTTTTACGAAGTCGTAGATCGTGAAGTAGTCCTTGCCGTCATAGAGGCGAGTGCCGCGACCGATGATTTGTTTGAACTCGATCATCGAGTTCACTGGCCGCATCAGGACGATGTTGCGGATGTTGCGAGCATCCACTCCGGTTGAGAGTTTCTGCGAGGTGGTGAGAATCGTCGGAATGGATTTCTCGTTGTCCTGGAAGTCCCGGAGGTATTGCTCGCCGAGTGCGCCATCATCGGCGGTGACGCGGTGGCAGTAGTTGGGGTCCTTGCTGGTGGCTATCTGGTTGATGCAGTCGCGGACGAAAAGCGCGTGCGCTTGAGTGGCGCAGAAAACCAGCGTCTTCTCGCGTTGGTCGATCATGCTCATGAAGATCTCCACCCGCTTTTTCTCCCGCTCCTTGATTTCGATGGTCCTGTTGAAATCCCCTTCCTCATAGACCTTGCCCACCTCGACCTCACCCTCGATCACCGTGTCGTCCGAGGTGAAGGTGTAGTAATCCATGGTCGTCTGGATTTGCTTCACCTTGAACGGAGTTAGGAATCCATCGTTGATGCCGTTCTTCAGCGAGTAGGTATAGACCGGCTCGCCGAAGTAGGCGTAGGTGTCCACGTTGTCCTTGCGCTTGGGCGTGGCGGTGAGGCCGAGTTGCACGGCGGGTGAAAAGTAATCGAGGATGCCGCGCCAATTGCTTTCGTCGTTCGCTCCGCCGCGATGGCACTCGTCGATGACGATGAAGTCGAAAAAGTCCGTTGGATACTCGCCGAAGTAGGGCGTCTCCCCCTGGCCGCTCATGAAGGTCTGGAAGATCGTGAAGAAGATGTTGCCGTTCTTCGGCACCTTGCCCTTCTTGCGGATCTCATCTGGGGCGATGCGGACAAGAGCGTCTTCCGGAAAAGCGGAGAACGCGTTGTAAGCTTGGTTGGCGAGAATGTTCCGGTCGGCGAGAAACAGGATGCGCGGGCGGCGTGTCGGCTCGCCGCTCAGGTTCCAGCGGCTTTGGAAGAGCTTCCATGCGATCTGGAAGGCGATGAAGGTTTTCCCCGTGCCAGTGGCAAGGGTGAGAAGGATGCGGAAATCCCCGGCGGCGATGGCTGCCAGCACCCGCTCGATGGCGATGTCCTGATAGTAGCGACCTTGGAAAAAGCCGCCCCGGTCCTCGAAGGGAATGGCCGCGAAATAATCCCGCCAGCGGTCCTGCTTCGCGAAGGTGAGGTTCCAGAGTTCGTCGGGCGTAGGGTAGCAGGCGACCTCACCCTCGACGCCCGTTTCCATGTCGATGCCGTAGATTCCCTGTCCGTTCGTGGAAAAGGTGAAACGGATTTGCAGCTTCTCCGCATAGGCCTTCGCCTGTGCCACGCCTTCTGTCACGGCCTTGTCCCAAGCCTTCGCCTCGTTCACCGCCAGTTTGATGTTCCGGTAAACCAGCACGTAGTCCGCGATTTCCGGAGTGCCGCGCCTACCGCGCCCTTCAATGCGGCCCGGAGTGATGTGGTATTCCCTGAGAATGCGGCTGCTTTCGACAACGCCCCACCCAGCCGCCTTGAGGGCGGGATCAATGTGTTCGGCGCGGGTTTCGGCTTCGTTCATACGGTTTTGCTTTTAAAGAAGAATTTCGTTGAAAATAAGCGACTTATCGAATCTTCCAGT
>JBEGOB010000204.1:0-4082 GCA_041182265.1 Verrucomicrobiota bacterium
TTCCAGTTCCATATTCACGTTCGAGCCAGAGCCTGGGATGCGGACGTTGGACCAGAATTCCTCGCGGATTTGAGGGATCTTTTCAAGCGCTTCGGTTAGGCCTTCCTTGGAGCGTGCCATACCGCACTTGTCCCACATGATCATGCCAAGCTCACGGTGAAAGGAATCCACCGTACGTTTGCCTTGGATCTTGAGGATTTTTTGGATGCGTTCGCGCGTTTCCGCTTCGGCCTGTTTGAATTCTGGCATCTCGGTGCTGACGGAGCCCGGCTTCTGGGTGACCAGGTAGTTTGCGATGGTGGTGGGGATGACGAAATATCCGTCTGCCAAGCCTTGCATGAGCGCTGAGGCACCGAGGCGGTTCGCACCGTGGTCCGAGAAGTTTGCCTCGCCGAGCACGTGGAGGCCTTGGACGTTCGACATCAAATTGTAGTCCACCCAGAGTCCACCCATCGTGTAGTGGACGGCGGGGTAAATCATCATCGGGCCTTGATAGGGGTCCTCGCCGGCGATTTTCTCATACATTTGGAAGAGATTGCCGTAGCGTGCGCGGATTGTGTTCTCGCCGAGGCGTTGGGTGGCATCGCGGAAGTCGAGATACACGCCGAGACCGGTGGGAGCGATACCGCGGCCCTCGTCGCAAACTTCTTTGGCGGCGCGTGAGGAAATGTCGCGTGGTGCGAGATTGCCGAATGATGGGTATTTACGCTCGAGGAAATAGTCGCGGTCCGCCTCGGCGACGTCGCCGGGTTTCATCTGCTTATTGCGGATTTTTGCGGCAATTTCCGCGCTTTTCGGAGCCCAGATGCGGCCGTCATTGCGGAGCGACTCCGACATGAGCGTGAGCTTTGATTGATATTCGCCGCTGACGGGAATGCAGGTCGGGTGGATTTGCGTGTAGCAGGGGTTTGCGAAGAGCGCGCCACGGCGAGCGGCTCTCCATGCAGCGGTGACGTTGCAGCCCATCGCGTTGGTGGAGAGGAAAAAGACGTTGCCGTAGCCACCGGTCGCAAGGATCACGGCATCCGCGCAGTGGGTTGAAATCTCGCCGGAAGTTAAATCTCGGACGACGATGCCCTTGGCGTGGCCGTTGACGAGGACGAGATCAAGCATCTCGGTGCGTGTGTACATTTTCACGCCGCCCTTGCTGATCTCCTTTTCGAGTGCTTGGTAGCAGCCGATGAGCAATTGCTGCCCGGTTTGGCCGCGTGCGTAGAATGTGCGTGAGACTTGGGAGCCACCAAACGAGCGGTTGTCGAGGAGTCCGCCGTATTCCCGGGCGAAGGGGACGCCTTGGGCGACGCATTGGTCGATGATCGAGCTGGAGACCTCTGCGAGGCGGTAGACGTTTGCCTCGCGAGCGCGGAAATCCCCGCCTTTGATGGTGTCGTAAAACAGGCGGCGCACGGAATCGCCGTCGTTTTGGTAATTTTTTGCGGCGTTGATGCCACCTTGGGCAGCGATCGAGTGGGCACGGCGCGGGGTGTCTTGGTAGCAAAAGGACTTCACTTGGTAGCCAAGTTCCGCAAGCGAGGCGGCAGCAGCGCCACCTGCCAAGCCTGTGCCGACGACGATGACGGTGAATTTCCGTTTGTTTGCCGGGTTGATCAGCTTTGAGTCCATCTTGTGCTTGGACCACTTATCTGCGAGAGGACCGGACGGGATTTTGCTATCGAGGACGATGGACATGGTAGGATTCGTTGGGTGACCGCGGCGAAAGTTTGGGAAAATCAGGAAATTAGAATTTCAGGATGCCGGTGAGTACGGCGATCGGGATCGAGAGGAAGCCGCCCCAAATGATGAGGCTGTATGCGATGGAAAACTGGCGGATGAGGCCCTGTGCTTTTTTCGAGCGAATTCCGAGGGTTTGGAAAATAGAGGCGACGCCGTGAGAGAGGTGCGAGCAAAGAAGTGAGATGGCGATCACGTAGAAAATGACGACCGGCCAGCTTTTGAAGCCGACGATGACCATGCCGTAGGGGTCGGATTTTCCGAGAATCGCGAGTTCTTGGCTGGTGACGCGGACGGTGAAATGGAGCAGGTGGTAGATGACAAAGGCGAGGATGGTCAGGCCGCTGATGAGCATGATGCGCGATGAGCGCGAGGCTTGGATGGTTGCCTTGTATTGGTAAGGAGGGCGTGCGGCGCGGTTTTGGCGTGTGAGTGAAATGGTGGCGACGACGTGAAGCACAAGGGCGACTAGCAAGACGATGCGTGCAATCCAAACCCCCATGCCATGGAGCATTGAGTGGAGAAATGCTGCGTATTCATTGAATGCCTCGCGGCCTAGATACATCAGCAGATTTCCGGTCAAGTGTCCGGCGAGGAAGAGGACGAGAATGAGGCCAGTGATGGCGACAACGAGCTTTTTCCCGATGGAGGAAGACCAGTAAGTATCGAGGCAACGGGTTAGGGCATTCATGGCTATTGGAAAAGGTGGCTTCTCTCGCCGCGCGAGCAATAAACAGGGATCACTGGCTTTTCAAGGGGAGAGTCTTGGATAAATGCAAAGGTTTTTTCGGAAGCGTTGATTTTCGCTAGGTGGGGAGCGGTTCGGGAGTGCTGATTGGAATCGAGGTTTTTGAAGATCGGGCTTGGCAGGCGGCTTGGCTTCGCTCAACCAAGGGCATGGTTCTTGGCGTTCTCGGTTCTGGATCTGGCTCAAACATGCAGGCGATTCTTGATGCGATCGAGGCGGGGACCTTGGACGCGCGGATTGGCTTGGTGCTGTCGGATCATCCGGATGCCTTGATTCTTGAGCGTGCCCGGCGTCATGGGATTGAGGCGGGGGTGATTGATTGCGAGGGATTTAAAACGAAATTTCCCGAAGATTCGCAGCGTGAGACGGCGCGGCGCTTGAAGGCGGCGGGGGTGGATTTGGTGTGTCTGGCGGGCTTTTTACGCTTGGTGAGGCGGCCCTTGTTGGAGGAATTTCCCGAGCGGATTTTGAACATTCATCCGTCGTTATTGCCGGCGTTTCCGGGCTTGGAGTCGTGGAAGCAGGCCATGGAAGCGGGGGCTTCTGAGGCGGGTTGCACGGTGCATTTTGTGGATGAGGGCATGGACACTGGGCCAATCATCTTGCAGGAGGCGGTGCCGATTTTGGCAGATGATACGGCGGCATCCTTGCATGCGCGCATCCAGGTGCTGGAGCATCGGCTTTACCCGGAAGCGATCCGCAAAGTGGCGTGCGGGATCGTCCGGGATTGATGGGGTGAGAGGTGCGTGCCTTACGCGATGAGGTGGGCGCCTTGCGAGGGGCGGGAGGCGAAGAGCTGTGGCTTGATGCCAGTGGCTTTTTCATACTCGGCGGCGAGCGTTGCTGCGATTTCCGAGGCCTTGCGCGACTCGCAGAGGGTGACGGTGGAGCCACCGAAGCCGCCGCCAGTCATGCGTGCGCCGATCACGCCGCCGTTGCGGCCAATTTTTCGGGCGATTTCAACCATGATGTCGAGCTCGGTGCATGAAACTTCGAAGTCGTCACGAAGCGAGTCATGGCTGGCGGCCATCAGCGGGCCGAGGGTTTCGAAGTCGTTGCGTGCGAGCGCTGCGGCGGCGGCGATGGTGCGAGAAATTTCTCCGACGACGTGGCGTGCGCGGCGGTTGATCGGGTCTCCGAGGCGATCCCAATTGGCTTGGACATCGGCTGATGTCACGTCGCGCCATGAGGCTTTGCCAAGAATCTTCAGGCCATCCTCAGTGTGTTTGCGGCGGGCGGCGTAGCCTCCGTCGGACAGTTCGTGATGAACCATGGTGTTGGCGATGATCACGGTGAGATCCGGGTTTTCGAAGGGGACTAATTCTGGCTCACCGGTCATGCAGTCGATGAGGACAAGCCGGTTGGGTTTCCCGAAAGCCGAGGCGAATTGGTCCATGATGCCGCAGGGGACGTGCGCGAAGTCGTGTTCGGCTTTTTGGCAAAGCAGGGCTTTTTCCCGGGTTTCGAGGACGGTGTCGAGCAGTCCTTCGAGGAAAGTTGCGGTGGCGCACTCCAGCGCGGCGGATGAGGAAAGTCCGGCACCGCCGGGGACGGATGAGAGGATGTAGGCGTCAAATCCTGGGATGTGGTGGCCGCGGTCTTG
>JBEGOB010000205.1:0-5036 GCA_041182265.1 Verrucomicrobiota bacterium
CATCACGAGTGCTTCCGGGTTCTTGAGCGTGGGCACCGGCACGGGTTCCACCGCCAGCATTGTCAATTATAACAGTGACGCCACCAGCAGTTTCAGCGGAATTGCTCTTGGAAATGCCGCCAATGGCACGGTTTACCAAACAGCGGGTCAAATCAACATCGCTACGGATGTCCGGCTGAACACGGGCCTCGGCAAAGCCGGAACCTATAGTTTGAGCGGCGGCACCTTGGCTGTGACCGGCAACGTCAATGTGGGCGAGCGCGGGGCAGTCGGGACCTTCGTCCTCAGTGACAGCGGAAATCTATCTGTGACAGGTGCACTCGGTATCGTATCCAATACCGCCTTGAACGGCACCGGTAACACCACGATGGGAACCTTCACCCAAAGCGGCACCTCGACCGTCACGGTGGGTTCGCTGTTGCTGACCAATACGAACAATACCGATCAAGCCTATACCAACACCGCCGTTTACAACCTCAACGGCGGCACGCTGGCGACCGCGAGCATTGGATCCAACAACATTGGCACGCTCTCGGGCGGCGCGAACAACAGCATCTTCAACTTTGCAGGCGGCACGCTTCAGGCCTCCGCAAGCACCACCACCTTCATGGAGGGTCTAACCACCGCTAACGTGAAAGACGGCGGTGTGACTATCGACACCAACGGCTTTGACATCACCATCGCCCAAGCGCTGCTCCATTTCAGCGGTGCCACCACCGATGGACTGACCAAGAGTGGAAACGGCACGCTGACTCTATCCGGGGCTAACACCTACACCGGTGACACCGTCGTCACCCGCGGCACTCTCAGCCTCGGCAACGGCACCACCTCCACCACGCTAGCCGATACCGCCGGCGTTGTCATCGGCACGGATGCGACGGCCGTCCTGAACCTCGACTACACCGGCACCGACACCGTCGCGTCGCTCACGATCAACGGCGTGGTGAAAATCGCGGGGGTCTATGGCTCCTCCGATCCTTCCGGCCGGATCACCGGTGCGGGCACACTCACCGTCGGTGCCGGCCCTGTCGGCGGCTTTGCCTCGTGGATCACCGGCACCTTCGCCAACGGCAGCGTCGCCATCGACAAGCGGGGAGCCAATGACGACCCCGACAATGATGGTATCAGCAATTTGGTGGAATACGCCGTTCTCGGCGAGGACCCCACGGTTGCCAACGCCGCCGTCGGCAGCTTTAGCGGTAGCACCAAGACGCTCAGCTTCAGCAAGCGCCTAGACGCAACCGGCATCACCTACACCATCGAGGAATCCACCGACCTCGGCATCGCCGATGCCTGGGCACCGGTGACTCCGACCGAGAACACCGCTAGCACCATCTCCTACACACTGCCCGGCGGGCCGGCCAAGGACTTCCTACGCCTCAAGGTGACTCAACCTTGATGCCTCGCCGTCGGCGATCCCCGGCTTGAATTCATCCTTTCTACTGCCGCGCCGTGAGCGCGGCAGTGAATGGTTGCTTGCTAGGTTTGCTGGAAAACACGACTCATGAAACTCGTTTTAAAATCCATCCGCGTGCTCCCGGGAGTTCTGGCACTCGTTGTTCCGGTTCTCCTGTCAGGGCAAAATTTGGTCGCCACTCCATCCACGGAGGTCGCACCGTCTTCAGATCTGGTGATTCCCTTGGCAGCCGGGGAAAGAATCTGGTCCGGCATCGTCAAGGACGGCCACAAAATGCCCTATCCGGCCGGATACCGTTACGATCTCTATGCCAACAACCAGGACAACCAGTTGCAGCCCTTGCTGCTTGGTAACAAGGGCCTCTGGATCTGGAGCGAGGAACCCTACGCTTTCGAAATCTCTGCCGAACGCATTGTCATATCCAAAGCAAGAGGAGAGGTCAGGCACGGGCGCGCAGGAAACAGTCTCGCTGATGCCAGAAATGCGGCTGCCCGCGAGTTTTTCCCCGCCTCGGGCAAGATGCCGGACGCGTTTTTGTTTTCGAAGCCCCAATACAACACCTGGATCGAGCTCACCTATCACCAGAATCAGGACGACGTGTTGAAATACGCGCAGGCCATCATCGACAACGGCTTCGAGCCCGGCGTGCTGATGATCGACGACACCTGGCAGGAGGACTATGGCCTCTGGAAATTCCATCCGGGACGGTTTCCCGATCCAAAGGACATGATGGCGCGACTGCACCGCATGGGCTTCAAGGTGATGTTGTGGATCTGCCCGTTCGTCAGTGCCGACCAGGCTCAGTTGATGAGACCGCTGCTGAAGGACAAGGCGCTGCTGATGCGAAAGACGACCGACGCGACCACTTGGAAGACCGCCACCGATCCGGCGCTGATCAAATGGTGGAACGGCTATTCCGCCGTGCTCGATTTCACCAATCCGGCGGCGATCGCCTGGTTCAACGCCGCACTCGACCATCTGGTTAAGGATTACGGCGTGGATGGCTTCAAGTTCGATGCCGGGGACATGCAGTTCTATCCCCCCGATGCATTGAGCATGGAATCCGCAACACCCAACAGGCACTGCGAGCTGTTCGCCCGGTTTGGCCTTCGGTTCCCGCTCAACGAATACCGGGCCTGTTGGAAGATGGCCGGCCAGCCTCTGGCGCAACGCCTGCATGACAAGAGCCACAGTTGGGATGACGTCCGGAAGCTCATCCCGCACATGCTCACCGAAGGCCTCGCTGGCTACACGTTTTCCTGCCCGGACATGATCGGCGGCGGAAATTACATCAGCTTCCTCGACGGCGCGGTGGTGGATCAGGAACTGGTGGTGCGGTCCGCCCAGATTCATGCCTTGATGCCGATGATGCAGTTCTCCGTCGCGCCATGGCGCGTGCTGGATGCCCGCCATCTGGAAGCCATCAAACAGGCGATGAAAACCCGCGAGCAATTCACGCCGCTGATTCTCGACCTTGCCCGTGAATCCGCCGCGTCCGGCGCGCCGATCATCTGTCCGATGGAATACGTGTTTCCGAACCAGGGCTTCGAAGGAGTCCGTGATCAGTTCATGCTGGGGGATGCCATCCTCGTCGCCCCGATGGACAAAGCAGGCACCACCCGGCAAGTCGTCCTGCCCAAAGGCAAGTGGCTCGGCGACGATGGCAAGGTCTTGCAAGGGGGGGAAACCCACGCTTTGGACGTCCCGCTCACCCGCATCCCTTGGTTCCGCTTGGTGGTCGATTAAGTCGCGCACTCGTTAGAAGACCATGAAACCCTGAAAAAAATTAGAGTTATGAAAAGAAAAAGCAGCACACGCGTCACGGGTTTCACTCTCGTTGAATTATTGGTGGTCATCCTGATCATTGTAGTCATTGCCGCGATCGCATTCCCGATGGCACGGGGGATGATGATGAAAGCCAAGATCGCAAGTGCGACGAATTGTTTCCGGGGAAATGGGGTGGCGATTCACCAGTTTGCCGCGGACAACAATCAAAGATTTCCGGGGCCGCTCATTTGGATCCAGACAGCCCACACGAAGGGGACTTTGTTTTCCTATTTGGTGCCTTATTTGGGCACGGAAAAGCTGCCAACCACCGACAAGGAAATTTTTACGACGGCAGCCTACGCCTCCTTCTTCCCGGATTATTTGAGGAAGGAAGCGGCGGGCAACCTGAGTTACGGCTACTTCGCCGCGACCTCAGTCCCTTATGTTGCCCGGGGCGACGGCAACCTCCAGTCGATCTGGGGTTATGGGCCCAACAAGGACGCCAGCGGCAGCCCTGAACGGCCTAAGACGCTTTCCGAGTTGCTTTCGATCTCGCGATTGGTGGGAAAGCGTGGATCTTTCGACCCTGAAAGTCAGTTGGCGCTTTTGAAGACGCTCTCCACGGACGAGTTGAAAACCTCGATCCAGTCCGACCATCTCAAGGGCAAGGTGCTTTATCTCTATCTGGACGGTCATACCGAAGTGAAGCCCGCACTCGCCTCGAACAAACGGTCCGCCGGGGACTTTTGAATCTTCCCGATGAAGATATCATTGATACTTTCCGCAGCCTTGCTGCTCGCATCCATCGTGCGGGCGGAGTTGGTGACTATTGACAACATCACCCATTATACTGCCACCGCCACGCCTGCGGGGAGTGTGGTGATTGCCGGGGATTCGGATGTTAGCAATCATGGAGTGTTGCTGGAGGCGCTGAATTTCGGCAGCGTGGCGGGCGGCCTCACCTGGGTGAACGGAGTGCCATTCAAGAACGTCGTTGCCGGTGCGGGCGGGGTGATTCAAGGCGTGTTCATCGGCGTACAGGGGGGGAACCAGGTTCCTGTCACGGGATTGGGTTCCGCTTCCGCGCCCTTTGCGAGCCTCTCCGCGGAATATCAGGCGCTGCTTCAGGAAGGCACGCGCCGCGACAGCGGTTATATCAATTATCTGACGTTCGCTCATCTGATTCCCGGCGAAAAGTATGAGATTCAGTTCTGGTTGAATGACTCGAGCTACAGCGGCAATTATACGGGAAGCACTTTTTCCCTTGCTGCGGGGGAGGGTGACGGGCTTCGTTATTTGCAGAACGGCTCCTATGTCACCCCGACGGGGGACATGAAGCTTTCCAAGAACAACTCAGGTGCGCCCGGGGGGCTTGGCTCGTGTTTCCTGGGGACCTTTACGGCTGCGGGAAACCTGCCGAACGGTGGGGGTGTCACGATCCTTTTGAAGCCGGGAAGTCTGATCAATGCCGCCCAGCTCCGCCGCATTCCCTCCGGTGAGGTGCAGCCACATGGGGCGCATCCTCGCCTACTGGTGAAACGGGAAATGTATGATGCGCTGCGGGCCAAGGTCGGCATGGTTCCCTTTTCCACGATCTACAGTCACAGCCAAGGCAATCCGCTGGAGCCGAATTGGAACCGCCGGCTCAGCCCGGGTGCTTGGGGCATCCAGTCGCAAAGCCTCAGTTGCGCCACACTCTTATATATCCTCGATGCGGCGGCCGGCCATGCGACGCTCGCGCAGTATCGCAAGGCGATTCTCGATCAGATCGACTCATTTCACGGCAACGATCTTTCCATGCTCGATGCCGACAGTTGGGCAACGACCGTGCCTCTGGGCAATCCGCTGTTCA
>JBEGOB010000206.1:0-4247 GCA_041182265.1 Verrucomicrobiota bacterium
GGGGCTTTGTGATCGTGGGGGCGGGGGCGATGCGGTCTAGGATCAGTGTGTGTTTATCGAAAATAATGAGGGCATGGATTCCGGTGCCGTTCGGCGTTAGTGGAAAGTGTGCTTCGTTTTCACTCGTCTGATAGACTGCTGGAAAATACATTTTCAGGGCATCCCAATTGTCCCAAGTGCCATTCTGCACCTCGACAATCCATGAGCGTAAACCCGCTGCACATTGCTGTTCTGCGTTGCCTCGCAACTCATCCGTTAGCCCAATGACCTTCATGAGTTCGGACAGTGCATGCATCTTGCCCACACGTCAATTTTAAAGTTACGGAAATGGGAATTTTAGAAAATTTAGATTCTATTTAGTGGAATCGCGCTGAGTGTGTTGTTTGTCCATTCGATTGATGATCAGTGACTGGCGCGCCGCGCTTGTTGCATCGGACGCAACCTTTCATTCGCGTTAAAAAAGTGGGAGAACCTAGGGGAAATTTCCCAATACGTGATGTCGGGCACTCCGTTACGCGATGCAAGGGCACTTGTGCGCGATGTCGGACACCCCTTGCGCGCTGCAGGGGCACTCGTGCGCGATGTCAGACGTCCCTTGCGCGATGCAGGGGCACTCGTGCGCGATGTCAGACGTCCCTTGCACCATGCAAGAGCACTTGTGCGCGATGTAAAAGAGCAGGATCCGCGGTAAAAACGACCAGACGAAGAATACGGGAGGAGAAATTCTACGGAAGTGCTTTGCGCTGACGGGCGCTCTATCCCCCAAATGGGCGATGCTTCTGGGCTTCCATGAGTGCTGCCTGACGACTATCCATCAGACGGCAGTCGATACCCAGAACCCTCACTTTTTCATTCAACGCTGTGCAAATTTGAAAAGTTCCTAACTCTCTATTCTTTTGTCTGATTTTGAATCGAATACGAATATTCCGTGCGGGAGGCTTCTGAGAACCAAGGAGTCTTTCCTTTTCTTGGGCCTTTCACTCAGGTCTAGGTCAAACAAGGGCTTTGCGCTGATCATCACGCTCTCGTTGATGATTTTACTGACGGTCATCGCCGTCGGCCTTCTTAGCCTCAGCAGCATCAGTCTTCGGAGTTCGTCCAGTTCGAATGAAATTAGCAAGGCTCGCGCCAATGCTCGGATGGCACTCTCCATCGCCCTTGGGGAACTTCAGAAAAAAAGCGGCAGCGACAGTCGTGTGACGGCGCGCGCCGATGTGTTAAACGCAAGCCATCCGCCGGTTCTTGGGGTTTGGAGAAGTTGGGAGGGCACCAACCATACTGCGAGCGGTGCCACCGCGGGTCGCCCGATTTCCCCCGGCAGTGATTACAAAGCTGCGAAAAATTCACGTTTCCTTTCTTGGTTGGTGTCTGGTCCACCAAGCTCCCTCACGGATGCGTCGAGCGTGCCAAATCTAGCTCCGGGCAATGGCAAAGTTTCCCTCGTCGGCGCGGGCTCCGTCGGGAATGGTCCGGGGCGGGAGCCACTCCAGATCCATCTCAGCCCAAGCCCGATCAAGCGCGGAAATTCTCACGGCACCTTTGCTTGGTGGATCGGCGGTGAGAACCAGAAAGCGCGTTTGCCCAAGCCCTATCAACCCACCAATGACACCGTCGCAGGATGGTCGGTTCACAGAAAATCTTACGCTGTTGCGGATCCCAAGGTGTTTCGCATGGAGGCTTTGTTGACGGATTCCACGCCTGCCCATCAAGCGATCACCCTCCTTCAAAGTGATCTCATCGCACCAAAACAAGGAGAGCTCAGGGCATCCGCCGAATTCTTTCACGATCTATCGGCAACAGCGGTAGGACTCCTGACCAACACTGCCACTGGCGGTTGGCGCAAGGATTTCTCCCTACTCACCGAAAACTGGAACAAGCTCCCTAAATCCAATCTACCTTTCTTCCGGGTGGCGCCCGGCATTGATCTGCTAGCTAGCATTCCCACCACTGGCAACCACCGCCCGGACCGCTCGCTGCTCTACCCGTGGGCCAGTTATCGCGCTGCCGGTATCCCGATCTACGAACACGGCGCGGTTAGTAGTTGGGAAAATCTCAAGGACTGGGCCACCCTTTATAAAACGATGTCCGCCAGTGGCACCCGCATCACAAGCCGCTCCTATCGAATCGATTCCAATAACAGCAATGATAACTTCAACTTCCTGCATCGAGTCCGCATCACCCCGCTGCTTGCCCCCGTCCTCGACCGCTTCGGCCACACCGATCTCGCCTATCAGGTTCTGTTTAAGGAAAGCTACCCTTCATGGTTCTACTCCATCCATCAGGGAGCCACCACGATGTGGGAACGCTGGAACAGCTACAGCCATGCCGACGGCTTCGGCGATGCCGGGATGAACTCTTTCAATCACTACGCCTACGGAGCGATCGGCCAATGGATGCACGAACGCATCGCCGGCCTCGCCCCCGACCCCGCGCAGCCTGGCTACAAGCATTTCTTCATCCAGCCCGCCCCCGGCGGCTCGCTCACCTCTGCCCGCGCCGAGCTGCAAACGCCTTATGGCAAGGCCTCCAGCGCCTGGATCCTCAAAAACGGCACCCTCAACGTCGAAGCTATCGTTCCACCTAACACCACTGCAACATTCATGCTCCCCGGCAGGAAACCCACCCGCCTTGCACCGGGGCGGCACGTGCTATCACACAAACTTCCGTAGTGTTGAACGAATCGATCCAGGGCGATCGGGATGCATCACGTCCGCCTCTGCCAGAAAAATGCACGAACTGTCGCCATTTATGCAGGCAGTGTCATTGAAGAATACAAGCCCGGCATGGAAACTGAGAGCCATGGCATTCGCCCGTTCGACCGCTAGGACGCATCGCAAACTTTTTGAAATGAAACCAACTCCACTCCATTGCTCAATCATCCTCGCCATCGCCAGCCCTTACGTCGCCGCTGCGCCGATCAAACTCACCAGCCCGAATGGAAACTGGGTTGTCGGTCTCGTCGCCGATGAAGGAGGGACATTCGGTTACACATTGGAAGGGCAGGGGAGTCCGCTGATTTCTCACTCTGCGCTTGGCCTCGATTTCGGCGCAGCAGGCAAGGCTCCCGCAAGCGGTTGGAAAATCTCGGAATTCAATTCTCGGACCGTCAATTCCATCTGGAAACCCTTGTGGGGAAAACGTGCTGTCGTCCCCGAGCGCTACCGGGAATCAAGCCTCGACCTCACTGGTTCCGGAGCGCCCTTTGACCGCATCTCCATCACGGTCCGTGCCTACGACGACGGCATCGCTTTCCGTTACTCGATCCCGGAAAGCGCCAAAGGGAGTGCCGCCAACGCATCCGGCGAGCTCACGGAATACAATTTCGCAGGCAACTTCACAGCCTGGTTCTACAATCGCGAGCAACACAATCTCGGCCCGGATAAACTCACGACCCTCACCGGCACTCGCGAACCGGTCATGACCGTGCAAGCCGCCGAAAATGCCTTCCTCGCCCTTCACGAAGCGGATCTCCGCAGCGGCGAGCCCCTCCAGCTCGCCAAGTCCGGTCCCACCTCGTTCCGCGCCCTCACCGCCCCCGGTCAAATCACTCCTGGCTACGAAGGTCCCTGGCGCGTAATTTTCTACGGAACCACACCCGGTGCGATGGTGGACTCTCATCTCATCGAACTCCTCAACCCGGAACCCGCCGGCGATTTCTCGTGGGTCAAGCCGGGCGTCGCCGTCTGGGATTGGCGCATCAACGGCGCTGAGGTGCCCGATTTTAAGTATGGCATGAACCTGCCGTCCTGGATCCGCATGGTCGATTTCGCCGCCGCCAACGGCATCAAACACCTCGTGCTCGACGCCGACTGGTATGGCCCGGAATTCGGAAAAGACTCGGACCCGGTGAAAGGCGACAAGGCGGGCGACGTGAAAAAACTCATCGCTTACGGAAAATCCAAGAACATCGGAATCTGGCTCTATCTGAATGACGTCGGCGGTCGGCAATTTCCGCTGGAAGAAACCCTCGCTCACTACGGCGAATGGGGCGCGTCCGGCGTGAAATATGGATTCATGTCTGGAAATCCCGAGGAGAAAAACGCCCGCACCCGCCTCATCACCGAGCTCTGTGCCAAGAACAAACTGCTCTGCAATTTCCATGACGAACCCGTCCATCCCTACGGCCAAATGCGGACCTACCCGAACGCGGTTACCCGCGAGTTCTGCTTTGCGCAGCTCGACTCCAAGCGCGTTTTCGAGCCCAAGACCTTTGTCAGCTCGGTCTTCATCAACATGCTCGCCGGCCC
>JBEGOB010000207.1:0-2783 GCA_041182265.1 Verrucomicrobiota bacterium
GTATTCAGCATTCCTACCGATCTTGGTGACCAGTTGATGAAAATCGAGAAAGAAGCGAGACTCTGAGCCTCAACGAATCACACGTCGAAGACGCCGCCCCGAATGGTTCGGGGAATTCTCATTTATTAAATAGCTAATCCGGTGACAAAATTCGGTATCTCAGATTCCGTCGCTTAGATTCTGCTCCGCGACGTAGTGGCGGTCCACGCGCTCATTCGCAGCACAGGAGAATCATGGATATTGTTTATTCCCTTGTCGCGAATGAGATTTCCATGGCCAGCATGCCACAGTTGGCGCCCACCTCCCAAGCCTTCGGCTACCAGCCGCTAGCCGGAAGTTGGAGGGTTTAAAATCGCATAATCCATAGATTATGAGTTGATTAGATCTTAAATTTTGCACTTTGAAGGCGGTTTTGTACCCATGTAAATTTTTATTTTAAGCTTGATTTGTTTTGAAAATCAGCTTAAAATATGCCCATGTATATTGAATCCGTCCCCAACCGCAACTCTCCTCCAGCCATTCTGGTCCGTGAGTCGTTCCGGGACGAGCAGGGGAAGGTGAAGAAGCGCACTCTGGCCAATATCTCTGATTGGGACCCTGTAGTCATTGCCGGGCTCAAGGTACTGCTCAAAGGGGGGCAGGCTTCGACGGTACCTCTGGCGGAGCAGTTTGAGATCCAGCGCTCGCTGCCACATGGCCACGTTGCGGCGGTCTTGGGCACGCTTTTTCAGACCGGCCTGCACACCGTCATCGACCGCAAGGACAGCCGCGAGCGCTCGCTTTGCCTGGCGTTGATCGTCAGCCGGATCCTTGATCCGGGATCCAAACTTGCGCTTTCCCGCCAGCTCAATCCGGCCACAGCCACGAGCACGCTGGGCGGTGAACTTGGCCTTGGTGAGGTGGATGAACAGGAGATCTATCGGGCGATGCGGTGGCTTCTGGATCGTCAGGATGCCATTGAGAAGCGCCTCGCGAAGGCTGGCTTGGGGGAAGGCTCCACGGTTCTCTACGACCTCACTTCCACCTACTATGAAGGCTCCAAGTGCGTGCTCGCGGCGCGCGGTCACAACCGGGATGGAAAGTCGGGTAAGCGCCAGATCAATTTCGGACTGCTCACTGACTCTCAGGGCTGCCCGGTGGCCATCGAGGCCTTCACCGGGAATACGGCCGATCCCGCCACGGTCGGCCATCAGCTCAAGACGTTGCGAGGGAAATTCGGATTGGAAAAAGTCATCTTGGTGGGCGACCGCGGCATGCTCACGAGCGCGAGGATCGAGGCGCTGCGCACAGATGCCACGCTCGATCAGTTCGCGTGGATCAGCGCCCTGAGGTCAGGGCAGGTGCGCAAAATCGCTGCCGCCGGCCACCTTCAAGCCGAGCTTTTTGACGAGACAGATCTCGCGGAAATTACCTCCGAGGAAGACTTCCCCGGCGAACGACTCGTCGTCTGCCGCAACCCTGCCTTGGCCACTGAGCGCACCCGCAAACGGAACGAACTTCTTGAGGTTACAGAAAAGAATCTCACGGAGATCGCGGCAGCCTGCCGGCGCACGCGTGCTCCACTCAAAGGACAGGCCAATATTGCCCGGCGCGTCGAGAACGCGGCGGCGAAATACAAAATGCTTAAACATTTTGAGCTGGAGATCAGCGAGACAACTCTGATGTGGAAGCGCCGAGAAACAGAAATCGCCGAAGAGGCCGCCCTGGACGGATACTACATTGTGCGGGCCGGGCGCGTCAGCGCAGAGGAGATGGACGCCGACGGACTTGTCAGAACATACAAGTCCCTCTCCGGAGTCGAGCGCGCTTTCCGCGGCATTAAAACGACCAGCCTGCACGTGCGCCCCATCTTCCACCGCGAAGAAGACATGGTGCGCGCCCATTTACTGGTGTGCATGCTGGCTTGGCGCCTGCGCTGGCAACTCGAAGCCCGGCTCAAGCCCGTACTCTTCAATGATGAAGAACCCGGCGGTGCCCCACGTAAAAGCCACGTAGCCAAAGCCCGGCGCTCTGCCAGTGGCAACCAGAAAGCCGCCACACGGCAAATGAACTCCTCCCTCCCCGTGCACAGCTTTGCCACGTTGATGAGCGACCTTGGCACCCTGACGCGCAACACCCTCCGCCCCAACATCCCCGGAGCACCCGCCAACATCTACAAACTCACCGAACCCACCGCCAACCAGACCCAAGCATTCGAACTGTTGAATATCATCCCCAAAGCCCTCCCGGCTTGTAGCCAGTAGCTGACACCCTGTTTTAAAGGAAAATGTTGATTATAAAAGGGTTACTTGTTTTTAGGCCTCCAACTTCCGGCTAAGTGGAGACGAAGGAAAGGTGGGAGAGTGGGCGTGGTGGCACCCGGCCGTGATGGGCGTGGGTGGGTGGAACCCGACTTCAGGCTGTCGGAGGTTTCCAGTTTTCTGGCAGGAGGGTATGGATCTGGTCTTCAGCAGTGTTAAGACCCAATGCCGTGTACACTTCGTAGCCGTCGGCTTGGATGAACTCTCCTTCTTTGAGCCTCTGACCTCGTAGCGTAAGCCCCTCAGCAACCGCGTCTAGCTGGTGACAAGGCGGCCGTGGAGTGTGGCCGACATGAAGACGCAGCTGAGTGGAGACGAAGGAAGGGTGGGAGAGTGGGCGTGGTCACAGCCAGCCGGGATGGGCGTGGGTGAGTGGAACCCGAGTTCAGGCTATCGGAGGTTTCCAGTTTTCCGGGAGGAGGGTATGGATCTGGTCTGTGGTGAAGCTGCGGTCGGCGAGTTTCTCCAGACAGTGGCTGAGAT
>JBEGOB010000208.1:0-6785 GCA_041182265.1 Verrucomicrobiota bacterium
GACTGGTGAACATCCGGTATGGCTCCGTGCATCCGCGTGTTACGAGATCATCGACCATAACCCCCAAATACGCCTCATCCCGTCCCAAGATAAACTCAGGCTTACCCAGGACTTTCAATGCTGCATTGGCCCCGGCGATAAGCCCCTGCCCTGCCGCCTCTTCATAACCTGAAGTGCCATTGATCTGACCTGCAAAATACAGCCCCTCAACTCTCTTAGTTTCCAGCGTCGGGCGCAGCTGAGTTGGTGGGCAATAGTCGTACTCCACAGCATAGCCCGGACGCAAAATCTCGCATTTCTCCAAACCAACGATCGATCGCAAAAACTCAAGCTGCACATCATACGGCAAGGAGGTCGAAACTCCGTTCACATAGTATTCAAGCGTATGCCGCCCCTCTGGCTCCAAAAACACTTGGTGCCGCTCCTTCTCCGCGAAACGCACCACCTTATCCTCGATGGACGGGCAGTAGCGTGGCCCAACCCCCTCAATCACCCCGCAATACATCGGCGATTGGTGGAGATTCCCCGCAATGATTTCGTGGGTTTTTGGATTCGTGTAAGTGATCCAACATGGCATTTGTTCCACGTGGAACGCTGGATCCCCCCATGGATTGAGGGTAAAAAGGTCATTTGGCCCCTTTTGTAGGGTGTCAGCCATGAAACTGAATTTCGGCACGGGCGTGTCTCCGTCTTGGCGCTCACAGCGGCTAAAATCAATGGACCGCGAGTTCAAGCGGCATGGAGTGCCAGTCTTGAAGCGTTCAACCTCAAACCCGAGACGTTTGAGCGACTCAGAAACGTGTGACGTCGCATCTCCCATGCGCCCACCCTTCTCATTTCGCAGGCCGACATGCATCAAGCCGCCCATGAAGGTTCCTGCGCTGAGAATCACCGATTTTCCGGAAATTTCCATGCCTAAAGACGTCCAAACCCCTTCGATCCGATCATTCACGACTCTCAGTTCAGCGACATTTCCCTGATGAATATCCACCCCTGGCATCGCCTCAAGCTCACGCTTCATGCGGAATTGATACGCCTTCTTGTCACACTGAGTGCGCGGCGCACGAACAGACGGCCCCTTCGACGCATTGAGCATCCGCCACTGAATTCCCGTGGCATCTGTGTTCAAACCCATGACCCCGCCCAAGGCATCAATCTCACGGACCATGTGACCCTTTGCCAAGCCTCCGATCGCAGGGTTGCACGACATTTGCCCAATCGTATCTAAATTTTGAGTCAGCACAGCCACTTCACAGCCGAGTCGGGCGGCCGCCATCGCAGCCTCGACGCCGGCATGGCCGGCACCAATTACAATCACATCGTAGCACTTAGGGTATCGAAACATCGCGGGAAGCGCACCATAGCGCCAAGCCCGATTCGCTCAAGCCCGGAAACACAGAGATCCATGCTCCTCGTCCGATGCTCCGGAACAAATTGTTCCACGTGAAACAATTTTCACTCGGGTCGGTCGAGAATGCCCGAGGACGCCCGCGGTAAAAGCTCATCGAGCGTGAACTCAAGCCGCTGTGACCGCCCGACAAGCAGCGCGCGTGGCACTCCAAACTCCGCCAAAACTTGACGACAGGCACCGCACGGCGAGATCGCCACCGCCGTGTCCGCAACCACCACCACCGCTAAAAACTCACGCGCGCCGGCGGCTACAGCAGCACCGATCGCTACGCGCTCCGCGCAGTTCGTCAGTCCATACGAGATATTCTCGACGTTGCATCCGAGAAACACGCGACCATCCGCTGCCAAAAGAGCCGCGCCGACTGCGAAGTTCGAATACGGCGCATACGCTGCTTTTCTAGCCTCCCAAGCCGCCTCAATCAAAGGTTCCCAATTCATTTGGCAAGCCTGTGCAATCCATGGACTCACGTGAATGAAAAACCTTTTGAAAAGCAAGATTTTGGCCTAGCCGTTGCCGGAAAAATTGCCGATTCTCCCCGCGCCATGCACCGCATTCTCCCATTCTGCCTAGTTCTAGGGCTTCTCGTCGCTTTCCGCGTCGTGGGGAGCGTGATGCAGGGAACTCTGCCAAACTTCCAGCCTCTCGCCGCCATGTTTTTTTGTGGTGCACTCCTCGCTCCGGGCTGGCGTGGATTTGCCATCCCCTTCGGCATCTGGGCGATCACCTATCCTCTCGGGATTGGCCCGGTTTCGAGCCTGCCGCTTTTCGTCACCACTCTGATCGCCCTAGCGGTCACCTACTTCATGGGGGCGTGTCTTACCAAACGTGGCCTTCCCATTGCGTTGCTTGGATCGCTTGCAGCCGCCATCGTTTTCCACCTGATCACCAACACTGCCGCCTGGATTGGCAGCCCAATGTATGAGAAATCCTTCCTCGGCCTCTGGCAATCGGTCTGGGCCGGTCCTCCTGGCTCGCCCCTTCCTTCCTGGGTGTTTCTGCGGAACCTGGCCGCTGCAAACTTGATCTTCACGGGTATCTTCTCCGTCGCCCAACTCCGCCTGCCAAAATTCTCACAGGATCTCCGAGCCACCGCTTCCACCAAATAATCGAACTCCCCTTCTTTCCCCTTCCCATTTCTCCACGCCGTCATGACCAGCGCCAGTCCTACCAAACTCGATTTCGCAAGCTCACCGATCAACCAATCACTCACCCGTGAGCGAAAGATCGAGCTATTCTCACAAATGGTCCGCATCCGTCGCTTCGAGCAGGCTGGCCTAAAATATTACCAAGCCGGAAAAATCGGAGGCTTCCTCCATCTTTACATCGGCCAAGAAGCCGTCGCCGTGGGCACAATTTCACTCGGCGGTGCAGACGACCATTTCATCACGGCCTATCGCGACCACGGGCATGCGCTCGCCGTCGGCATGGGCATGAACGAGTGCATGGCGGAAATGTACGGAAAACAAACCGGCTGCTCGAAGGGCAAGGGTGGCTCAATGCACTTCTTCGCTCCTGACAAAAATTTCTGGGGTGGCCACGGAATCGTTGCCGGCCAAACTCCGCTCGGCCTTGGCCTTGCATACGGCCTGAAATATCTTGGGCGCGAAGGTTGCTGCCTCTGCTACCTCGGCGACGGCGCAGTCAATCAAGGCGCTTTCCACGAATCCCTCAACATCGCCTCACTTTTCGGAATTCCTGTTGTGTATGTCATTGAAAACAACGGCTATTCCATGGGGACCTCGCAAAAACGCTCATCCGCTTACAATGCTTGCCTTGCCCAACGTGCGGAAGCCTATGCCATTGAATGGGATGTCATCGACGGCTCGGACCTTTACGAAGTGCGTGCAAAAACTCACATCGCCATGGAGCGCGCTCGCAAAGAGCACAAACCAACTGTCCTGGAAATCGACACTTACCGGTATTACGGCCACAGCATCGCTGACGCAAACCACAAAAAATATCGGACGCCGGAAGAGATTGAAAACTACAAGCAGAACCACGATCCCATCGCCGTGTTCCGCCGCCGTCTCATTGCAGAAGGCGTTCTCACCGAAGAAACCGCAACAGCCATCAATAAAGCTGCGGCTGAAGAAGCTGCCGCTTCCGTAAAATTTGCGGAAGAATCCCCGGCTCCCACCATCGAGGACATCGGCACCGACGTCTATTGGGAGAGCGACAACAACACTCCGGCCTCGAAAATCGGCCGTCACTTCTTCAACGACTGATCCCATTTTTCGATCATTCACCGCCCTTTACTCACCCCGCCCACCGTTTTTTGAAATATCATGTCCCGCATTCTCACCTACCGTGAAGCCCTTCGAGAAGGCCTCGATGAGGAACTCGCCCGCGATCCGAACGTCGTCCTGATGGGCGAAGAGGTCGCACAATACAATGGCGCTTACAAAGTGACCGAAGGCCTTTGGAAAAAATGGGGCGACAAACGTGTCGTTGACACCCCAATTTCCGAAGCTGGTTTCATTGGAATGGGTATTGGTGCTTCCATGCTTGGCGTTCGGCCAGTGATGGAACTCATGTTCTGGTCCTTTCATTCCGTTGCCTTTGACCAACTCGTGAGCAATGCAGCTTGCGTTCGCTACATGTCTGGCGGGCTTTGCCATTGCCCAATCGTTGTCCGTGGCCCAGCCAACGGAGGCACCGGTGTGGGTGCAACTCACTCACACATCCCCGAAGGTCTTTTTGCCGCATTTCCAGGCCTGAAAGTTTGCGCTCCCGCAACGCCCGCCGATGCCAAAGGCCTCATTAAAGCCGCGATTCGTGACAATGATCCGGTGTATTTCATGGAAAACACTCTCCTTTACGGAAACACGGGTGAGGTTCCAGATCCAGCCGATGGAGACTTCGTGATTCCACTGGGTGTTGCCGAAGTCAAACGCCAAGGCAGTGATGTCACACTCATCGCCCATGGGCGCTCGGTGATTCATTCGCTTGCTGCCGCAGAAACCCTCCAAAGCGAGCATGGCATCCATGCGGAAGTTCTCGACCTCCGCTCCATTCGGCCCTTGGACCAAGACGCGATTCTTAAATCCGTCATGAAAACCAATCGCGTCGTTTTAGTCGATGAATCCAAACCATTCGGGGGTGTTTCCGCCATGGTTGCGATGCTGATTCAAGAGCACGCTTTTGATTATTTAGACGCGCCAATCAAACGTGTTTGTTCGCTTGATGCACCTGCGATTTATTCACCACACATTGAGCATGAGCAACTTCCAAATCCACGACGGATCGTGGAAAAGGTTCTCACTCTTGGATGAGGCTTCCGATTTGAGCTTGCAAGGGCATCCGACGACACGCGTTTGAAATCCCTCCGCAAGCTCACATTCTTCAGTGAGTTTGAAGCTTCTTTTTTATTGCCAAGCCAGAGAACCTTTCTAGGTTCTCTGTTATGTTGTTCCGTTTGATCAATTTCACCATCGCTGCAGTCATCACCCTTGGCCTTAGCGCATGTTGCTGTTTGTGAAGCGCAATTTCTTCTTAGCTCCTTAAAAACTCCTATGAAAAACCTCGCACTGCTTGTCTCACTCGCCGCTGTTTCCCTCAGCTTCTCATCTTGCTGCTCGATGTTCGGTCTTACAGACCAACACGGCCACTACCGCACGGAAACTCGTCAGGTGAAAACCTGCAAATACGACATCGTCACCGAACAGATCGTCACGCCTGCCACTTCCAAAGGCGGCATGGACACCGTGGAAGTGATTGAAAAGAAGGTCCCACGCTACAAAACAGTGACCAAAAAAGTCCGTGTTTCCGGCGGCTCATGCGTGCGCTTGTATTGCCCAACCAAGGACGCTTGCGGCACCACTTCTGATGCAACTCGCAAACTTGCCAGCGCACAAAGTTCATCCGGAAGCCCAAGCATCGGCTTGATCCCAAGCATGAAACCGATCGCTCCTTAAGCGATTCTATCTAAACTCTCAAGGCGCGGAGGAGCTAAGATCTCCCCCGCGCTTTTTTTGTTTCCAAATCCACCCGTAAAAGATTGGAAATAGCGCGACGTTTTCTCAATCTTCTCCCGACTCCACTCCCTACCAACACCATGTCTGTGAACATCGAAATGCCCAAACTCTCGGATACCATGACCGAGGGAACTCTCATCAAATGGCACAAACAAGTCGGCGATTCCGTCGAAATCGGCGATATCCTCGCAGAAGTGGAAACCGATAAGGCAACCATGGAAATGGAAGCCTTCGATGACGGTGTAATCACCGAGATTCTGATCCAAGAAGGTGAAAAAGCACCGATCGGCTCGATTCTCGCCGTGTTGGACGGAGATTCCGGAGCAGCCGCACCAGCACCTGCTGCCGCAGCCGAGACAAAACCCGCAGAAGTGGCAAGCGCCGCACCAACTCAAGCGGCACCTCTCTCCACACCGATCACACCAATCACAGCGACCGGTGAGCGTCTCAAAGTTTCTCCACTCGCGCGCAAAATTGCCGCAGAATCCGGAGTCGACCTCAGCACCGTGCAAGGCTCCGGTCCTGCCGGACGCATCGTCAAAGTCGATGTCCAAGCTGCTGCAACCACGCCAAGCCAAGCCGCCACCACCAAGGCATCTTCCGAAGCAAGCGCCGCTGCCGCCTTGGCCGCTTCGATCAAATCAAAAACCGCAAGCCCTGCCGCAGCACCCGCGCCAGCAGCTCCCGCGATCCTGCCCGTGGCGAAAGATGGCGATGAAATCGTCCAACTCAGCTCGATGCGGAAAATCATCGCCTCCCGCCTTCTCACCTCCAAAACTACGATTCCTCACTTCTACCTTCACGTGGAAGTGGACGCGCAACCGCTCATGGCCCTGCGCAAGCAAGTCAATGACCAAGCCGAGAAGACACACGGCAACAAATATTCGGTCAATGACTTCATCCTCAAAGCCGTCATCAACGCGACCGAAGCGGTTCCTGCGGTCAATGCCTCATTTGCTGGCGACCACATCGTAAAATTCAAGCATGTCGGACTTTCCGTCGCCATCGCCGTTGAAGATGGCCTCGTCACCCCTGTCATCAAACAAGCTGAGTCCAAGTCACTTCTCGCCATTTCCCGCGCCGTCAAAGACTTCGCCGTGCGAGCCCGTGACAAAAAGCTCAAGCCCGACGAATTCGACGGCGGAACCATCACAGTTTCCAATCTCGGTGCCTGGGGCATTGAGTCCTTCGACGCCATCGTCAACCCACCCCAAGCCGCGATCCTTTCCGTCGGAGCCGCCATCGAAAAACCCGTGGTCAAAAACGGGCAAATCGTTCCCGGCCTGCGCATGAACCTCGGTCTCTCGTGCGATCACCGCGTCGTCGATGGTGCAGTCGCTGCTCAGTTCCTCAACGAAGTGAAAAAACTCGTCGAACAACCCGCCCTGATGTTGCTCTAA
>JBEGOB010000209.1:0-5876 GCA_041182265.1 Verrucomicrobiota bacterium
TCCGGGGGGAACAAACTGTGCGCGTTGAGTTGGCGAGCTTGCACGCCGTGCTTGCGGAGTGCCGCAACGAGTTGGGTTACGAGATGATTTTGGACATTTCCAGTTTGGATCATTTCGGGGATGATCCGCGGTTTGAGATGGTTTATGAAATTGCGTCGTTGGATGACTCCAAGCACCTGCGAATCAAGGCGAAAGTCAGTGAGGACGAGACAGTTCCGACGGCGACGGATTTGTGGTTGGGCGCGGATTGGCATGAGCGTGAAGTTTGGGACATGATGGGAATTCCTTTTTCCGGGCACCCGAATCTCAAGCGGATTTTGATGTGGGAGGGCTATCCGTTTTTCCCGCTGCGCAAGGATTTTCCTTTGGCTGGGCGTCCGACGGACATGCCGGATGTGGCGTTCACGGGCGTGGCTCCTTTGGAAGGTGGCCCGTTTGTGACCAGCGCTGGTGCCGAGGATGTTGCTCGCCGCGAGCCGCGCGCACGTGTGGTCGAGTGAGTTTTCGCTCGTTCTCCATCCCACTCGCGCGCCTATGAAGCCCAACGCTTTGCCTCTCACGGGCATGGCTCGGTCGCTGCGCCAAGTGGCAAATTCTCCGGTGACGCTGGCCGTGGTGGCTGTGGTCTTGGCGGTGCAGTTGGCGATCGTGCTGAGTGGCGGCTTGTCTGACGGGCGTGTCTTGCGAGTTTTTTTAGCCTTTGGCTTGAGTCGTGAGGGATTTCTGGCGGGCGAAGTTTGGCGGATTTTTACCTATGGCTTCTTGCATGGGAATGGTCTGCATGCCGGGGTGAATGCGCTTTTTCTGTTGGCGCTGGGTTGCCGGGTCGAGCACATCGCGGGGCGGGGGAATTTGCTAAAAGTGCTGATCGCAGGCATTCTTGGCGGCGGGCTGGGCCAACTTTTGTTGGCTCCGGGCGGCGATGAGAGCGCATTGCTGGTCGGGATGTCGGGCGCGGGCTTGGCGCTGTTGATTTTCATAACCACGCTCTCGCCGGAATCGCGGATGATGCCGATTCCTGTGTCGGGTCGCAGCTTGGGTTTGGGGATTTTAGTCGCCGAGTTGGTTTTCGTGTTGATCGATCCAGGCTTCGGGGTGCCGGTGTTTTCGCGATTGGGGCAAATTTTGGTGGATCGTGGCATGGGGGCTTGGTTTCAGATCGGCCATGGCTGCCACATGGGTGGTTGGTTTGCTGGTTGGTTACTTGGCTGGTGGGTTTTACGCCCTCGAATCACGCAAGAAAGCCTCCGCCGCGAGCGGGCGCGGCGAGAGGCTTTGAACGTCCGACGTGGGTCGGAGAAGTGAGTGATCCGAACTTAGAATCGGCGTTTTTCGGAGTCGCGAGATTGCTTTTCGGACCGCTGTTTGAGCTCACTGCGCAGTCTTTCGCGTGAGGGTTGCTGCTCAGATTGGAACGATGGGCTGGGGCGAGCTTCTTTCTGTGGTCGGCTGCTTGGAGGCCTGACGCTTGGTTCAAACGCATTGACCACCCGGTTGGGGCGGGTCGATGGGCTTGGCTGAGGTTCGCGCAGAGCGGGGCGGCTGCTTGGCCGCGAGCTTTCCCGGTAGGAGGAGTCTTTGTATGACTTCGTTTTTTCGGAATCTCTGTAATAGGAGTTGGAGGAGGATGGGCGGCTGCTTTGAGGCCTGCTGGATGTGACGGGGCCTTGGCGGACTTGCTTTGCCCAGCCGTAGCTGGTCCCGCGATAGGCGGATTCCCGGTTGCTGTAGTTGACTACGGTGACGTTCGTGACGCGACTTGGTGGACTGATGTAGCGGCTGCCCGGTCTCCAGCCGTGTGGGTGGGGAACCCCATAAACGATGGGCGGCCGGTATCCAACTGGGTAATAGCCATAGAGATAGGGGTCATAGTAGGCCCTGCGGCGGTAGTCGTAATAGCTATAGCAGTAAGGGTCATAGCCCCAGCGAGAGTCGCCGGTGCTGATGAAGAGTGAGGTGTTGACGGAATTCCCGCCGTAGCCGTAGCCAGACCCGTAAGAGGTGCTTACGGTGGTGGAGGTGTAGGCGGGGTCGTAAACGCAGGAGCTAAGGAAAACGCTGGCAGCTCCAATCGAGGCTGCGACCCAAAGGCGAAGTTTTTTCTTCATGAGGCTAAGACAGCATGGGAGCGTTTTCTATTCGAGCGCAATTTCACGAAGATAATCTGGGCTGAATGCGCGACTGGGTTGACAGGCGGGGGGCTTCTCGAGTTTTCTTTCCGGGAGACACTCATGAGCAATTCATCCCCCATTCTTGTCACAGGTGGAGCCGGCTATATCGGCTCCCACACGGTTCGTCTTCTCGCCAGTCAAGGCCGCAAGGTGGTGGTGCTTGATAATTTGGTGTTCGGCCATGAGCGGGCGATTCTCGATCCTGGCGTCGAGTTGGTGGTGGGTGATGTGGGGGATCAGACTTTGGTGCGTGGTTTGTTTGAAAAACATGGTTTTGGCGCGGTCGTGCATTTTGCGGCTTACGCTTACGTCGGTGAGTCGGTGACCAATCCGCTGAAATACTATCAAAATAACACAGCTGAGCCCATCAAGCTGTTGCAAGTGATGCAGGAATTTGGCTGCAAAGTTTTTGTTTTCTCTTCGACGTGTGCGACTTACGGTGTTCCTGACAAACTCCCAATCACAGAGACCAACCAGCAAAGCCCGATCAATCCGTATGGTCACAGCAAGCTGATGGTGGAGCGCATTTTGACAGATTGTGATACGGCGTGGGGTTTGCGGAGCGCGTGTCTGCGTTATTTCAATGCGAGTGGATGTTCGAGCGATGGCTTGATCGGCGAGGATCATGATCCAGAGACGCATTTGATCCCGCGTGTCCTGATGGCGGTGACGGGAGAAATCGAGTTTCTCGAAGTTTTCGGCACGGATTACGCGACTCCAGATGGGACCTGCATCCGGGATTACATCCACGTCGAGGATTTGGCGGACGCCCATGCTCGCGCGCTGGATTTCTTGTCGGAGGGCGGCGGATCAGTGCGTTGCAATCTCGGCACGGGAGTCGGTGTCTCCGTTCGTGAGATCATTTCTGCCGTTGAGGAGGTGACGGGTCAATCGGTTCCCGTGAAATACGGTCCGCGCCGCGAGGGAGATCCCGCATCGTTGGTCGCAGATCCTTCCCTTGCAAAAGAATTGCTCGGCTGGGAGGCGGCTCGACGCGATATCCGCGACATGATTCGTCCGGCTTGGCTCTGGGCAAGTGGACCAAATGCGGGTCGCTACCCTGCCAATTTAATCAAGTAGCCGCGTTGTAATGACATTTGCTCTTGCGGCGGTGAGAAACGTCCGCAATGCTTTCGAACTTCGAATTTCCCCAAACCCATGCAATCAGTTGACTCGATAAACGATGTCCGGCGGCGTAGCCACGGCTTTACTTTGGTGGAGATGCTTGTCGTCATCGCCATCATGTCCATCCTCATGACCGCAGGTGCCATTGGCCTCGGGGGAATGGGTGGTAAGGGTGTGACAAGCGGTGTTGCTTCCGCAGAGTCTTTGTTTGATGAAGCGCGCTCGATTGCGGTTGGCCAGCGGACTCGTGCGCGGGTCCTGATCGCAAAGACGCTCACCAATAACCCAGCGGAAAATTTGCGGCGCATGGTGATTGTGTCTGAAGCTCTCAATCCGACGACTGGCTTGCCGTTGGCAAACAATTGGGTGATTTCAAGTCGTGGTTTGGTGTTGCCGGATCAGGTTTTCTTCAGCCAAGAGTTCAGTAAGAAAAGTAACGAATCCGGTGGAGATCTGCCATCTGAGGCATTGACGACGACAAAGGCGACTTACGCGGGAACCTACTACTATTACGAGTTCAACGCCGAGGGAATTTGCACCACACCAGGAGCCAGCTTCGTGATTGGTGCCGGTGCGAGAAATTCTTCCAGCACGACTGATTTGCCTAAGACGACTGCCGCGGGCAAACGTGATTTTGGCGGTTTTGTCGTCTGGCGGAACGGTCGGACCTCTGTTTTCCGCAGCCCTGAGCAAATCGCTAGCGGCAAGGTGATGGCTCTCAACTCCGGAACTACGTTTTAACCCATGAAATCACTCCGAATTCTCCGCACGCGCGGCTTTACCCTGCTTGAGACTGTGATCGCCATTGGCGTTTTGGCAGTTCTTTTAACTGGCTTCATGATTGTTTTCGCGCCAGCGGCCGAGGGCATCAAGAAGTCGATCAATGTCCAACAGGCAGATCGGCTCGCTTCGACTCTTGAGAGCGAATTGGTGACGAAGCGTGACAGCGCAAGCGGCACTGGGTTTGATAAAGCTTTCGATTGGATCCGCAATTCCAGCAATGTCGGTGACGCATTGTTGATTTATCAATACCGTGGAAAGACTTCGGACATGCGCTCGGACGGAACTCCGGAGCCTTTGAAGAATCAGGATATGAAGGGCAAGCTGCCGGGTAAGGATTATATCGTCGTTTCAATGCTCCGCAGGAAGAGTGACAGCGAGTTTACCGAGGACCTTGAGGCCATCGAAGGTGCCGTCTATCTGGTGAAATGCACGCAACTGATCTTCAATGCCAATGAGATGATTCTCAATCCTACCGCCGGCACCATCAAGGATCCGAAGGGCACTGCGACTTTCACGAGTGCGGATGATTATCCAGAGGCTGTCATCGCTTTTGCTGCTGATTTCCACATGCTGCCCGCTAAAACTCCCGATTATTTCAGTGGTGCTGCCTTTACCAAAAAATTTGCCGGTGTTCGGAATCCGGTTTTCTCACGCAATCTCGCTGTTCGTCGGTAACTTGACACATTCATATTTCCCATGAAAACCCACGCTTCCTCAGCCACCAAACGTGGCTTCACTCTGATGGAATTGATGGTGGCAATGGCCATCACCACGATCATCGTCACGGTTTTGGTATCCATCACTTCGATCGCTTTGGACACGTGGAATCGGAGTCGTTCCGAGTTGCGGGCCTCTCGCCAGGCGAAGTCGATGATCGACACGATGGCGCGCGATTTTGAATCACTGGTCACTCGTTCGGGGAATGCAAATCAATGGCTCTCCGCAATCGCTCCATCAGGTGATGTTGGGGATAAACTCAAGAGCACCAATGCCTCCGAATTGATTTTCTTCACGGCTGTGACGGATCGTTACAACGGTCAAATTGGCGATCCAACAGCGGACAAGGGCGGTGATGTTTCCTGCGTTGGCTACAAGTTGGAATACAAAGACCCGATCGGTGGCACAGGGACAGATTTTGAGACTTTTGTCTTGAACCGCATCTTGGTGAATCCGGATGAGACATTTGAAGAGTTGCTGGGTAAGACTGACTTGGTGGACGCCTTTTCGACTTATGCCGCGAAGCTCTCTGATGAGGAAAATTTCGTATGTGAGAACGTCTATCAATTCACGGTCACTTTCCACATGCAGGTCACTCAAACCACCAGCACTGGCTCGACGGTTGTCAACGTGCCAGTGACCGTTGGCCAGTCCACTGCCGATCAGATCACCGATGAGTTCAGTATTTTTGGCACAGGAATCGAGGCTGACATCACGTCTTCGGCGGTTACGGCTGACGAACTCAAGGGGGGGAAACTTGTTGCCATGGAAATCGCCGTCACGGTGATTTCGGACTATGGGATTGACCAGCTTCGCAAGCGGAGTTTCACCACACCCGATCAGCAATCGGACTTTCTGAGCAAGAATTCCTATCAGTACACTAAATTGGTGCAGCTTCCGAGCATGTGATGGATCTAGTTCACAGCCCAATGAAAATGCGGGTTGCGATCCGCGTGCTTGGGGCGGCGAGACCATCTGAGTCGTCTGGCTTAACTCGTCGGTCCTGAGTGCGGAGCGCCGACATTCTATCGGCTACCGTGTGTGCGACATCCTGTCGCCTGCATTCTTAAGAGCAGACTG
>JBEGOB010000210.1:0-6100 GCA_041182265.1 Verrucomicrobiota bacterium
GGGGAGGGGAGACCGGGCGGGCATGGGGCAGGCTGGCCGCAGGATCGGCGTGGCGGCGTCTTCATGGCTCGCGGGTGGCTTGTCTGGCGGAAACCTCAATGCGGGCGTGGCAGGCCGTGCAGAGGCTCATGAGGTTGTCTGCGTGAAACGCAAGTCCGGGATGAGTAGCGAGGCCTTGGATGTGGTGCACCTGCCTCGCTGTTGCTGTGTTGTCCTGGTGATTTTGAAACGGATCTTCGCAGAGCGGGAACGCGGAGAGCTTGGCGGCTCTCACCTTTTGCCAACGCGAGGTCTTACGGATCGAATCCACGGAGGACTGTTTGGCGTCTCTCTGCCGCCACGCCTGGTAGTTCGCCCGAGGTTTCGGGGCGCTGGCCGCGTGGGCCTCGCAATAGCCGGAGCGGTCGAGCAGGGCCGCGCATCCTGGGTGTTTGCAGGGGCGTTTCATTTGGCTCGGAGGGCGAGGGTTTCCGCGATCTCTGCGCGAGAGAGAGGAGGTGAGGCCGGGCCGGACTGCATGGGCGGCGGTGGCAGGGCGCGGAGCGGTGGGCGCTGTTTGCCCTTCCAGTCGAGCGCATCGCCCAGGCGTTCCCCTGGGTTTTCTAAAAACTTTTCGAGCATGCGAGGCTGAAACCATGCCGCACCCTCGTGCAGTTTCGCCGCGAGGAATTCCGTGAGCACCTGCCAGTCAGCATCGGCGAACGCGGCGAGCTGGTGGCGGTTCTTCCGGAATGTCCGCGCCTCTCGTGCGCTGAGGTCTGGGGTGGCCTGCCAGCGTTTGGTCAGGGCCTTGACTCGTCGCACCAGATCGGCATCGCCCTCGCCCTCTCTCGCCCCCCTTGGGGGTAGGGGGGTATCTTCTTTATCTTCTCTTCTCTTCTCTGGTAACGCTTTTTGTAATGGTTCGACCGTTACATTTGTAACGCTCGGAGCGTTACATCCGCGGTGATCGGCAACGCGGCGATTGTTCTGCGCTCGGGCCTTGGCGGTGGTGCCGTTATGCCGGGAAAAGCCCGGAAATGTAAGGTTTCCGTCGTCTCCCATCAGCCATCCGACGGCTCGCATGGCGTTCGCAAATCCCTTTTTATTCGTCAGCCGATCCAAAAAAGCGGCAGTAATTGGCATGCCGTCGCCACTCACTGAGTTGCGGTCTGCCCACGTCCAAATCCTGAAAAGTTTTCCGGTTACGGCGTCCTGATCGAGCTTTAGCTGCGCGGCCATGTTCACGACCTCGGGTTTGTCCGGTGTCTCCATTTCGATTTTTATCCAGTCTCCAGCCATGTTTTTATAAAAGTTTCGAGTTGATAGAATAAGCGAATCAGAGGGGGAATTGTTCGTCCTCCTCCTGCTCATGGACAGCGGCAGGAGCCTGCGCTGTGCCTCCGTCTGAGCGAGCCGGACGAGGGCCGAGAAACTGCATGCTCTCGCCAATGATTTTAATCCGCGTGCGTTTTTGCAGAGTTTCTTTGTCCTCCCATGATTCAAGTTTCAGGTGGCCCTCGACGAACATGGACGAGCCCTTATCCAGGCAGCGGCCACATATCTCCGCCAGGCGGCCCCAGTAGGTGATTTCGAGGAATGTCACCTCCTCGCGTTTAATGCCCTCGTTGTCGTGCCAGACGCGGTTGACGGCGAGTGATATTTCCGCAACTGCGGTGCCCTTTGCTGTGTGGCGGACAATCGGCGAGCGGGTGAGATTGCCCATGAGTTGGACGCGGTTGAAATTTGCCATATTGTTTATTTTTGGGGGTTAGAATCTATCGAATTGTTTGGGGAAAATGTGTGCAATGGGCGACGTGGCCGCCTGTTCGCGGGCGTGGTTGAGAGTCCCGATCAGGCCCTCACCCCCGCGAAACCGGAACGCCACCGGCTCGCCTCGGCTCACCTCAGTGCATATCTCGCAGGCGGGCAGTCGGGAAATGAGTTGGAGCGATACACAGGGGATGAGCGCCGCGTGATTGAGGCGCACGCATGGATCGAGCCGATACCCACCGCGCTGGTCACTCCACATCGGCACCACTCCAGCCGAGAAAATATCTAGCGTGCAATCGTCCATTTTTCGCCAGGTGGATTTATCCGGAAAATCTCGCAGGCGATCCACCCGCGAGGGCCACTGCTTTTTGGCGAGGTGGTCCACCATCGACTGTGGAGCCGTCCCAAACGCAGAGGAAAACCCGAAAAACCGCGTCGCGATCCAGCCGTTGCAGCAATACAAAACCGCATCACGGCCCCACGCAGGAGCCGAGTAGCGGTGCCCTGGTTGCGGGTGCACGAAATAGTCCAGCGCCTCGCTCGGCACCGGATGGCGGAATGGTTGTTTGGAGAGGGGAGGGAGGCTCATGCAGTGCGGCGAATTGGCAAAATGTTAGTTTCCTCGGCATCCAGCGGACTGCCGACGCGAGATGCGAGTTGAGGCAGGCAGTGGACGTAAATTTCAGTCGTCTCCATATTGGCGTGGCCTAGCAGTTCCTGCAATTCTGGCACTGTGCCTCCGCCCATCAGATAGGCGGTCGCAAAACCATGGCGGAACGCATGCGCGGTCACACGTTTAGGCACCGCTGCGCGGCAAACCGCACGTTTGAGGGCCTTTGAAAACCCCTCCGCGCATCGATGATGCCGCCGGACGATGCCACTCTCCGGATCGCGACTCTCCCCAGGAGCAGGCCACACCCAGAACCACGGCCACTCCGCACCGGCGCGAGGGTATTTCCGCTCTAGCCCATCCGGCAAATGCACGCCTGGCCGACCGACGGCCCGGTCCTCCATCCAGATTGCCCTGGAGATTTCAAACCGCCTGCGGAGCACCTCCACCAGCGAGGCCGCGAGCATCACCACGCGGTCCTTGTCGCCCTTGCCACCACGGATCGTAACCGTACGGCGCTCGAGGTCGATGTCCTTGACTCGCAGGCGCAGGCACTCAGAAATCCTCAATCCCGAGCCAAACAGCATCGACGCCACCTCATCCGCCGGCCCTGGCAAATGCGCGATGATCGCCCTAGCCTCGCGAGTCGTCACCCACACCGGCACGCGGATTTTTTCTTTGGGTCTAACCCACGCCGGCAGCGTCCCAACAGGCCGACCGATCAGGCGGTAAAAACACACGATAGCATTGAGGGCCTGCGCCTGAGTGGCGGCAGATCGGTTGAGAGCGAGCCACGACAAATAGGCAGACACGCGCTCCTCGACCGTCGGAGGAGTGGCCGACGGAGGAGTTTCCACCGGACGAAACCCCAGGAACCCGCGCACATGCGACCGGTAGGTCTCCATCGTCGCCCGAGCCTTTCGCTCCTCTCTCATGCCCTTGTCAAAAAGGGCTATTGCTTCGCGTGCTTTCATATAAATCCAACTTTGGTTCGTGTAATTAGCTGTTAGCGGGAGAGAATGAGCCGAGGGGATCGGCGGCGTTTTTGATGCGCTCGCCAGCCTCCGCGAAGTGTTCCGCGTCGCCGTCGTATCCGTGGAAGGTGCGGCCCGCAGACACGGCGGCGATGCCGGTCGTTCCGCTTCCCATGAACGGATCACAGACGGATTCCCCCGGCTTCGTCACCAGCTCCACCACTTGCTTGAGCAGGGGCACGGGCTTTTGCGCGGGGTGTCCGCTTTGCGCGGAGTGTGCGGCCATCCACTTGTGCCGGAAGATGTCCGATTGCGAGCGGTTGTCGATGCGAGCGGTTCCCTTCCCGCAGAAGAGCATCATTTCGTATGTCGGGCGGAGTTGCGCGGGACTGGCTGGACCGATCCATTCCTTATCCCACACGGCGAGCGAGCTTGTCGGGATCTTCGCATCGGCACAGGCTTTCATGAGCATCGGCACGCTCCGCCAGTTCGTGAAGATCACCATGTATCCGCCATCCTTCAGCACGCGCCACGATTCGGCCATCCATGCGCGATACCAGAAGCTCGCATTCATGAGGTCCACCCATGATCCGCCTTTGCTCTTGGTGTCGCCCGTGGAGATTGCGCCGATCATGTAGGGCGGATCAGTGATGACCGCATGGAAGGATTCGGAAGGGAGTTCGGCCATCAGTTCCAGGCTGTCGCCAAGTTCAACGCGCCAACCCTTCCCCGCTAACAAGTGAGTGGTGGCAACCGCCGCCAAGCTGGCAGCTTCGGCGGGCGTTTCGGGTGGTAGGGTGTCAGTCGTGGTCATAAAGTTTTCTCGTAGTTCGGCGGCGGTGCCACACTCAATCGTTCGGCAGACCAAAAAGACTGGCCAGTTTTTCAAGCACTTGCTCTTCAATCATCATATACTTGTGGGATTCTTCGGCTGTCGGCGCTGTTGTGTCCGTCTCGATCAAGATGGCCGTCTTGTCGTCCATGTCATAGATGATCGTGTGTTCCATGCCCGTGAGCAAAGTCCGATGGATGGAGACGTTTTTAGCCTCGCATCCATCAAGCCATTCCCGCAGCCAGTATTCCGTTTCTTCTCTCTGTTTTGCCCAGATGGAATTAAGTCGGGCGTCATCTTCTTGGTTCATGCGTATGGGGTGTCTAGGAATTTGAGGACTTCGGCGGCAGTCCCGCCCTTGGTGATGATTTCTCGGATGGTGGCGATATCCTGTTCCATCATGCCGACCGTGAGTTCCAGCAGGCATTCGCCATTCTCGGCTTTGGCTCTTGCGCTGCGGAGTCGTTCGTTTTCGCGCACCAGCGTATTCATAGCAGCCTTGGCCGCTTCGATCACGAAGGGGTCACACCCGCAAGCCGAACAAGGCGCGGATGGACAATCCGCCTTCTGCGGCTTGTCGGAGTCTTGGGATTCAGTGTCCATTTTCTTTTTGTGTCGGAGTTTTCTTGTCGGCGGATGCCATCGCTTGTGCGTTGTGGTGAATGAAGAGTTCCGCTTGCGACGTTTCGCTAGCGATGCGGGCTTTCGCCGCGTGGAAGTAGTCCGGGTCGATTTCGCAGGCCGTCAGGTGGATTCCAGCATAGTGTGCGGCGATGGCCACGCTTCCGCTTCCCATGTGCGTATCGAGCACGCGCTGGCCGGGTTTTGCGAAGTTCGCCATGAGCCAGGCATAGAGCTTCACGGGTTTCTGTGTCGGGTGGATTTTGTCAGAGTAGGTTTCCGCGCCGCTTTGCGCCCTGATTCTCACCATTTGAACGGTGTTGATGGGAGAGCAGTAGGCGAGTTCCGCTTTCGAGAATGGCACATCCCCGGTGATGTCCTTGTCCCACACTACCCATCCATTGTGCGGAGGTATCCACGGGAAGTTGTTCGCGCCCCATGCGATTTGATTCTTGGCGACGCGGCGGAGTTCTTTCCAGTAGTCCTCGCTTGGGCATGATTGATCCCACTTTTTCCGGGCGTGTTTCACTACGTCGCCTTTGCGGCGGCCTTGGTTCATGTTGATTCCGATGCCGTAGGGAGGATCGACAATCGCAAGATCGAAGTGACCATCCGGGAAGGTTTTCATCACGTCCATACAGTCGCCAAGCCGCAGATCCAAAGAACCACAACAAGGCATCGCAGCCAATGACTGCCCGGCGGGAGTCGAGGGCGATGGCGGAGCGGTAGGGCGGGCAGTCATGGCTGGATTTTATCGTTGAGTGAAAATAATTTGGAGAAATCGCGCTTTCTTGTTGCGTAACCCAAGCGGTTCGGTATCTTGTCCTCGTCATGAACGTTACAGCAACCACCACAGACGGAACTCGGTTCTCCGGAGAATTGACCGACACTATGCTCGACATCGCCAACGCTGGATTCAGCGTCGAGGATTCCAGCTTCTCCTTCGTTTCCTTCACCAAGGGCGAGCTCAAGTGGGAGGTTCCTGGGTTCGTGAAGAAGGCGATCCGCGCAGGTAAGCGCACCATTGAAGACTTCGGCAAAAGCCACATGGAATCCAGACTTGGCGCTCTTGAGGTTTACCAATACCCCGACGGCCATTTCGGAATCATCGACGGCGAAGCCGGAGCCGCTGCCGAGCGTGAAGCCGCCTACCGCTAACTCTCTACTACCATGAAGAATAAAGCAGCACAGCAGTTGGGCCGCCTCGGCGGCAGCAAGAAGTCCGAAGCAAAGACCGCCACCGCACGCGCCAACGGCGCGAAGGGTGGCCGTCCCAACCAGTTCAAGCAAGCTCAAGAGCGGCTTGCTGGA
>JBEGOB010000211.1:0-4755 GCA_041182265.1 Verrucomicrobiota bacterium
CCTTGGCCCCTTTGAAATCATCGCCACCGATGTCACCGCCACTTCTTTTGATGATACCTCAGTCGTGGATGGCACTTCATACTATTATACAATCGTCGGCGCGAATTCCTCCGGCGAGGGCAGCGCTTCCGCGGCGGTCATGGCACTGCCTCACCTTCCCACCATGATCGGGAAAGCGAACAACACCCTTAGCCTCAAAACCCCCGGCACTTGGGTGGGCGGCATCCTTCCCAGCCCCTTCGACATCGCAAGCTGGAGCGCGCTAACGGGGGTGAACTCCGTGGTCCTCGGAGCGGACATGAGCTTCAGCGGCATCGCGATCGGCACGACTGGAGGTGCGGTCAACATCGGCGCGGGGAGCACGCTGAGTCTTGGTGCGGACGGCATCGACATGAGCGCCGCCACTCAGAATTTCGCCATCGCGGCGGCCCTGAACCTACGCACCGGAGAGCAATTTTGGAAAATCGCCAGCGGTCGGACCTTGACGATCAACGGAAATTTTACCCGCGATCCCGGCGCGACTTTGTCGATCGACGCCACCGCCGGCATCGGCACGGTGACAAGTTCGCCTTTTTCTAACGGTAACGGCATCGCAGGCCCGTGGGCGATCCAGCGAAACGCGGGAGCCGCCTCGAACAATTCTGCGAATGGGCACACGTATCTTTTCAAAAATGCTTCCGGCAATCTGGTTCCCTACATCAGCGCCACTCCACAGACGAGCACCACAGCATGGGGCGGCATTGGCTCCGGCGGCGACGGGACCGTCAATCATGACCTGAATTCTGCAGGAACGCTTGGAACTACCGGATTGCCCCGCAGCTTCAACACCCTCCGTTACACCGGCAGCGGTGCCCGCCAGCCTGGCAACACTGCAGGCGACCTACTCACCATCAACGGCATCCTCAATGCCGGCACGGGCACCTTCACGATCGGCCGCGATGGCGCGAACATCACCAACGACTTCTCGTTCGGCATCGTGATCGGTGCCAGCGGCGAGTTGACGCTCGCCCCGATGAGCGCGGACATCACCCTGCACAGCTTCATCAAGGACGGCGCTGGAGGTCCCGGCAAGGTCAGCGTCGCCGGACAAAATCGACTCACCCTCGCTGGCCCCAACACATTCACCGGCGGCCTCCATCTCAATTCCGGCACCCTCCAGCTCGGTCATAACACGGCGGTGGGCTCGGGCACCCTCACGATCAGCGGCGGAGAAATCCGCGCCAGCGGTGCCCCGCGCACCCTCGCCAATCCGGTCATCCTGAACGGCGATTTCACCCTTGGCCGCAGCACCAATTTCAGCGGTCCGCTCAGTCTCGCCCGGAATCTAACCATCACCTCGGCCAATCCCGACACGCAGCCCCCGGGGACTTCCACCCTCAGCGGCGCGATCAGCGGTCCGCGCGCCCTGAAATTTACCGAAGGCAGTAACCCGATCGGCACGCTCATCCTCAGCGGCGCAAACTCCCACACCGGCGGCACCATTCTTGACGCCGGACTGCTGCAACTCGGCCACCCGTCCGGCCTCGGCGCGTCCACCGCACGCCTCACCGTGAATGGCGGCACGCTCGATCTGCACGCGCTGAATCCCAGCGTCGGCGCGCTTTCCGGCAGCGGCGGAGTGATCACGAACCTTGCAAATGGCAGCTCGGCTCTAATTTCTAACTCTTCTGTGAACTCGATCTTTGGCGGCGTCCTCCAAGATGGCGGGACCGGTCAGACCCTAGCATTTGCGAAAAACGGCACTGGAAAACTCACGCTATCCGGCGCGAACACCCACACCGGCGGCACCTCGGTGCTCGGCGGCAGCCTGATCGTGAATGGCTCGCTAAATTCAGCGGTCACCGTCTCTAACGGCGCATCCCTCGGTGGCACAGGAACGATCAACGCGCCGCTCACCATCCACTCCGGCAGCACGCTTTCCCCCGGCCCGGCCAATGGCATCGGTCGCCTGCAAGTCAGCGGTGCGCTCACCCTGCAAGCGGATGCCATCTTGCGCATCGACCTCGATAAATCCTCCGCCACTCACGACGTCCTCGCCGTCACCGGCAGCTTCGCCCGCGCCGGAAGCCTCGTCGTCACCCAGCTCGCCGGAACCCTCGCCGCCGGCGACCGCTTCGCCATCATCGAGTCCGCGAATCCCACTGGAGCCTTCGCCAAGATCACCCTGCCGGAACTCGCCGAAGGCCTCGAGTGGGATCTGGCTGATATGAACATCGGCGTCATCAAGGTGGCCGCGATCGCCCCGCCCGGCATCGTCTATTCGGAGTGGGCTGCGGGCTTTGCCTTCGCGGAGGGGGAAAATAGCCCCGCCTTCGATGCCGACGCCGACGGCATCGCGAATGCCTTCGAGTTGCTGTTCGGAAGCGATCCGCTCAGTGCCGACACCGGCGTCCTGCCAGTCGGAGCACTTCGCACGGTCGATGGCACCGAGTTTCCGGGCGCGGATCCATCCAAGAAATACCTCAGCCTCACCGCCACCGTCCGCAACAATCTCAGCGGCATGACCCTGACCGCCCAAGCCGCAGACTCGCCCGCCCAGCTCGACGCGCCGGGTTCCTCCGATCAAATCATTTCACGACTCATCGAAGACCTCGGCGATTTCGAGCGAAGGGAATGGATCCACACCGTCCCGATCGACCAAGCTGCCCGCGCGTTCATGCGGCTCAAGCTGTTGGCAGATTGATTTGGAAAATCGGTGCGATCGAATAATTGCTTCACGAATCATTTCACCTCCTGCTCGCCTCGCTTCATGCGGCGGCGCCCGCCTCAGCCTTCGGGATTTCACCGTCGTTGTGGTGTTGTGGATGAGTTTGAAATCCTCGCAATCGCCCAGCTTGGGAAAAAAGTGAAATTTCCATGTCGGGTGTTTTTCCGGGATTTCGTTTCTTTAAGGATGCTGGAATTGGCGACTCGCCCAATTCACCCCCGAGAATGTTTTTCAAAACTCAAAAACCCCGATAAAACCGATGAAATCCAACCGCCGTCTTCCTGGCCTTGCCACTCTGCTCCTTGCCAGCGCGTTATCAACCAGCCAAAGCGGCGCTGCCACCTTCACTTGGGACGGCGGCGGCAATGGCACCGATCTCGGGCAATCAAGCAACTGGAGTCCTGACGGCATCGCCGTAGCAAGCGATATCCTTCAGTGGAATGGCACCGTCGCCGGACCGCTCGCTTTGGATTATATCACCACTCAGACCGGTTTTAACACCAGCCCCGGCATCTCGATCAGCCTCACTTCCGCTCAGACAGGGTCGTTGGTGATCAACGGGCAAAACAGCGCCCTGCGCTTGAACGGTAGCGGCATCACGATCGCGTCCGGCGCTGGCGCATTCTCGCTCGGTAACGGATCAGTCACGAGCAACATCACGATTTTCAACGGCGCGATGGCCATGACGAACAATTCGTCGAATGCTGCGACCATCGCCTCCGACGTCGTCTTTGCCACGACTTCTGCCGCCATCAGCACTTTCAATTTCGCCGGTTCGGGAAACTGGAACGTGAACACGAACCTCCGCTCCACCAACAATAACGGTGCTAACGTCGTGAATGCGACTGGCACCGGGACGCTCTTTATGAACGCCGCCAATACCTACACTGGCGGAACAAATCTCAACGTCACTGGCGGCAACTCGAGGATTCGCGCCACCGCCACCGGCGCGCTTGGCTCCGGTGCGGTGTTCATCGCCGGCAATAGTGGCAGCAATCGCCTTGAGGTCGCGGGCGGGATCACCCTCAACAACGCCCTCAATGTGAACGGAAAAACATCGGCTGTTGGGGCCTCTGCCGCCATCCTCAATGTTTCCGGAAATAACACTCTCGGCGGAACGATCACGCTCAACGTCGGGGGCACGGATAGCACGATTCAGTCCGATGCCGACTTGCTCACGCTCTCCGCAGCCACTGCGGTCACCCACGGCGCAACTGGCGCGCGTGGAGTCCTCTTCACGGGGGATGGCGACATTGCGGTGACTGGAAACGTCGCCCAGGGCGGTGCCACCTTGGCGCTATATAAGCAAGGTGCAGGCACTCTCACCCTCTCCGGGACTAACAACACCTACACCGGTGCCACCACCGTCTCTGCGGGCACTTTGTTGGTCAACGGCTCGCTCAACAACACCGCTGTTTCCGTCGCCGCCGCCGCAACGATCGCAGGCACGGGCTCCTTGGGTGGCACTCTTGCCTTGGATGGGGCTTCCTTCCTTGAAGTGAAGGATCTTTCCGACGCACTCACCGTCGCCGGAACCATCACCTTTGGCACCGGCTTTGGGATCTCCAATCTCACCGGCATCGACTGGAGCAGCCTCAATCTGAACGCGCCCTACACGGTCATTTCCACCACTCAGAGCTTCAGTGCGTCGGATATTGGCAATTTCGGCATCGGCAACGCAGCGTCTGTTGGCGACGGACGTTTCGCTTACTTTGACAATGGAAGCCTCGCGGTTGTTGTGATCCCAGAGCCGACCTCCGCCTTGCTCGGCGGGCTTGGAGCGCTGATGCTCCTTCGTCGCCGCAGGATCTAATCGGTCTATTCGGCCTGTTTTTTCGCGATCCGTTGCGGGCCCTTGTTGACCACTCCATGATCTATCCAAATCCCCCGAAGCGCGGCACGCACGTTCCGCCTGCTTTGGGGGCTTCTTTTGTCCGCCCACTCCCTTTTGCTACTTTGTCCTGCTTTTTCATGAAATTTGCCCGCCTGTGCCGCTTTGCCTGCCTGCTCATTGGATCGTCTTCCGGTCTCGATGCCGGGCTCACCTA
>JBEGOB010000212.1:0-3166 GCA_041182265.1 Verrucomicrobiota bacterium
ATCCGCGACAACCCGTAGCACGCGAGTGGCATCGCCCTCAGTGAGGATCGTGTCGAGGTTAAGATCGTTGAGATAATGATCCCAAGTCCGGATCTGCGCCGGATTGGCGTAGAGGCGGATCAACTCCGCAGCATCGGACACATCCAAGCGCCCGTTGTTATTCGCATCGCCCGGAATATCACGCTGGGCAAGCGCCATGCTGCGCCCCGTGAGCTTGGTGTAGCCCTCAATGGGGCGTCCGAAAATATCGCTGATGCTGAGCAATGTGGGTGCCAGTGTGACACTCGCACCCGCAGGCACGCTGCGAGTCGTGACCCTCAAAGTCCCAAGCAAACGCCGTCCTTCTGGGAAAGAAGATGGGAAAGCACTGCCAACGACTCGGACTGTGCCCGCATTTTTATCGATGACCACCGAACTGTTCCCAGCGGCTAAATGGGGGCCGAGAACGAAAGACGGATTGGTGAGATAGGCCTTATCGTAAGGAACCACAAAGCTAATCCCAGTCACATCGCCCAAGCTTTCCACATACACGGGGATCTCAATCGTCCGGCTCTCAGCGGTCGCCAGAGGTGGCTCGACCGAAAGAACCTGGTCAGGCACCCTGACATGGACCGTGACTGGCGCGGTGGTCGAACTGCCATAGGCATTGGTCGCTTGAAGCACATAGACCCCGGCATCGGTCGGAATGGCGGCAGAAACTGCGAGTGTCGAGGAAGTCGCACCATTCAGAATTTCGCCATCTTTGAACCATTGGAAACTCACAGGCACGGCCCCAAGGACGTTCGTGGTCAGCGACCATGAATCCCCCTCATCCACTGAGAAATCCGCGAAAGTGGCGGTGAATGCCGGCACCGGACCATTGATTTTAGCGATGAAAATATCCCAAGAGCCGCCGCCTGCGACCGTGTGACTCCCGAAGGCCGCCGCCGTATCAAACACACCTGCGTGGATGATTTCACCGGAAGCATTGACCGCGAGAGCCTGACTGCGGGCGTCATTCAAACCACCCCCGCGCAATGCCCACACCGGCGGGACACCCGCACGGAGTTTTACCACATAAGTGTCGGACAAGCCGGATGAGGTGAGCGTGGTGTCACCGAAAGCCACGGAATTTTGGAAAGTCCCGGCCAGCACCATCGTGCCGAAAGGATCGGCAATCAGCGCAAGAGCCGTCTCGCTGCCCGTGCCGCCGTAGCGCTTGGCCTCGATGACCGCGCCGTCCCCTCCCGCGAGGCGGACGACAAATGCATCCTCGGCACCCGCGCTTACCAAATTGCTCACAGCAAATCCGGTGGCCGCCGAGCCGGTGAAGGAACCACTCACCCAAAGATTGCCAGATCCATCGAAGGCGGCGGCGCGTGCACTGTCCGCGGTGGTGCCACCGAAGCGCTTGGCCCAGAGGAAGGTGCCTGAAGAATCCAGCTTGGCGGCGAAGGCATCGGCCGCCCCCGCACTGCTGAGGGTGATGGAGCCGAAGGTGGCCCCGCCATTGAAGGAACCGGCTAGAGCAATCTCACCGGCGGATCCAATCGTCACGGAATAGACGCTATCAGCGCCCGTGCCGCCCAGTTTTCGCGACCAAAGCGGCGTGCCCGTGGAGTCGAGTTTAACCAGGAAACCATCGCTGCTGCCGCTGCTCGTGAGCGTAGAGGTGCTGCCAAACGTGATGGAACCACTGAACTGACCAACCAGATAGAGATTTCCACTCGCATCGACCGCCATCGAGTGAAGGCTGTCGCTCGAAGTGCCGCCGAAGCGCTTGGACCAGACCGTATTTCCATCCGCATCGACATGAAACAGCACGATGTCTTTGCTGCCAGCCGAAGTGAAAGAGGTGCCGCTGATCGTGGTGGAAGTGAAAAATTCACCTCCAGCCACCAGCCCGCCCGAGGGAAGAGCCACGGCCGCCTTGGCGAAATCTGAATTCACGCCTCCATACTGCCGCGCCCACGCGACGCTGCCATCGCTGTTGGATTTCATGAGCACCAAATCGCTGAGACTGCCGCCCGCCACATTGAAAGTCGATGCCCCGAAACTCGCGGTATCCTCGAAATCGCCAAGCAAATAGACATGACCCGTCGTGGCGGCGGCGACGGCATACGCCGTGTCATAGCCCGCGCCACCAAAGCCCTTGGCCCAGATGTAATCTTGAGTGAAGTCACCTGCAACGACTCGGAAAGTTTGTTGCACGGGTGTGGCGACAAGCCAATTTGCGTCGCCAGTTTGAGTTGCTTGAACCACCACAGCGCCGAGTCCCGTGAGAGTGAGTTGAGAACCGGATACCGTGGCTGGACCCGAGATCACGGAGAACTCAAGCGCCAGTCCGCTGGTGGATGATGCATCCAAGGCAAAGGCTGGAGCACCAAGCGTCTGGTCGGAAATCGCGGCAAAATCGATCACCTGTGGCGCCTTGGAGATGATCAAGGTCCCGGAAGCCGTGGCCTCGTAGTTTGTGTCATTGACCGTGGCGATCACTTCGTAAGTGCCGGCGGTGGTCGGGGCGTTTGTGCTGCCGTTGTAAGTGATATCTACGGAGAGACCTTCAGGAACGGTTGTGGCTGAAGCGGATTTTGACGACGCATCGTAAGTTGCTGCCAAATCAGCGAGAGTGATCGTGGCGATGGCTTTTCCGATCACCAGTGTCCCGGTGGCCGCGCCTTCGTAGTTCGCATCATTGATCGTGGCGACGACTCCGTAACTGCCAGCAGCCGATGGTGGGACTGCGTTACCGTCGTAGGTAAGATCCACCGCGAGCCCATCCGGAACTGTTGTGGCTGAAGCGGATTTCGCAGAAGAATCGTAAGGCGCGGCTAAATCAGCGAGTGTCACCGTGGCGATGGCTTTTCCAATCACTAGGGTTCCGAAGGCCGAGCCTTCGTAGTTCGCATCGTTGATCGTGGCGACCACTTCGTAGCTGCCGGCAGCGGTCGGGGCGTTTGCGCTACCGTCGTAAATGAGATCCACGGTGAGTCCTTCCGGAACCGTTGTGACTGAAGCTGAGTGCGCAGAAGCATCGTAAATCGCTGCCAACTCAGCGAGAGTGATCGTGGCGATGGCTTTTCCGATCACTAGGGTTCCGGAGGCCTCGCCCTCGTAGTTCGCATCGTTGACCGTGGCGACGACTTCGTAGCTGCCAGCAGACGTCGGTGCGATTGCGTCACCATCG
>JBEGOB010000213.1:0-4304 GCA_041182265.1 Verrucomicrobiota bacterium
GCGACTCGGAGACATCGACAACTATCTCGCCTCGGACCCCAGCGTATGGGAGCCCACCGCGTCCCATCGGGAATTCACGGGCGTAGGGCCCAGTCCTTCCTATAATAACTTCAAGTATTTCGCAGGCGACACCGATCCTGCAAGAAACAATCCCGTCATTACGGATACCTCAACGGGATTTCCAAAATACTACATGCTCGGCCGCCTGAATACGCCCGATCTGGTGACGGATTTCGGCGGCAGCAATACGAGCAGTTATCTATCCAAGACATGGGCCTTGAACGATCCGAACCTCGATCAGAACATCGTCACCCGGACCTTGGAATTCACGCGACAACTGGCTCCCGTGCATCGGGCGAATCCCGAGCACTTCGTGGCCATCGAGCCCTGCCACGAGTGGGAGATTCCCCAGATCAATTACTCGATCGGCGACTACAATCCGCTCATGGTCCGTGGTTTCTGGTCCTACCTGCTCAGGAAATTCGGCAGCCTTGTCACGATCAACGCGCGGATGGGAACGCCCTTTGTCACCGGCTTCGACGCGCCGCGCGGACTGGGGCGGGGATCGTGGGACGCCATCGACTCCGCGAGAAATCCTTACTGGAAGGAATGGGTCCTCTACAACCGCTACGTCATCAACCGCCGGCTCTCCCAGGTCTATTCCGTCGCGCTGGGGTCCGGCTTCGCCCCCGAAACCATCGTCGGTCACCAGATCCCCGATTTTTATGCCGTCGGAAGCCTGAGCGGTGAAATTGACAATTCGGGCCGCATCACGCCCATCGACTACAGCGCCGGGTCCGGAACAAACTTCGGCTGCACCCGTTACTCGCTGAGTTATACTTCCCCGACCTCGATTTTCGCCGCCGCCAACAGCATGGGATTCCGCCAGTGGGGGATGGGGGAATACAGCTCGAACAATGCCAGCAACAGCGCCGCTCTGGCTCAACTTCAGTTCCTCAATCAGAACGGCTGCGCGTGGGTGCACTACACGAGTGATAAGGAACCGGCGGTCTTGGATAGCTTGTTCAACCTTGATGCCCCGCGTCCCGGAGTCGCTGGCGGAACTGCGCAAGTCCGCGTCTCGGACTTCGACGGGCGCAATTTCAACATCGCCAATCTCGGCACGGATCCCAAAACCGTAGGCTTGCTCAAAAGTTTGGACGCCAACGGAAACTGGGAGGGCTCGATCTATGCCGTTCCATTCCGCAGCAAATGGCAGGTGACGGCGATTCCACTCGCACAGGCACTAACAGTCACCGGAGCCGGGCTTGTCCAGCCATTGGGAAAACTCAAGGAAGGCGCTCAATTCGAGCTAACCTTCACCGCCTCCGGCACCGAGGGCACCGCCATCCGGATCGCGGTGCGCAACGAGGGCGCGGAGTTGCCCGGCATGACGCAGACCTTCGCTGTCGGCCCGACGACGAGGAACTATCGCTACATTCTCCGCGGTCCGCTCCAGTTGGAGAACGTGGATCTCGTCCTTTCATCCACAGGTGATAGCGTGACACTCGCTGGAGCTCAACTTCTGCGCGAGGAACCGAACGTGATCAACATGCTCGAAAAGAAATCCCTCGGCGCGGCCCATCAGAAGGGATTTTCATTCGATCTTCTCGACCGCAAGCAGGCTTCCACGCGTGCCGCGAAAATCTATCCACCCGGAAGTTTCGCACTCGGCCAATCGCTCACCGTCGGAGCGATTAACTTCCACACACCCGCCACAGGCGGCTCCACCCTTGCCGGAGGTGGAAATTCACTCGCCTTCAGTGTCGCGGATCCGCTGATCACCGTCCCGCCCGGAGTGATCGCCGGGATCGCAGCCTCCACCGCCAGCAGTGATCGGGATCTGAATGTGAGTTTGGGTGATGCAGACGCCACTCTGGTGCTTGGTGGCTCGGCAATGGCGTTCGATTCTATCCACCTGCTGACTGCGGGGACGCTTGCCTTTGCTAACGGAGCTTCGGTTTCCACTGATGGCACCACCAACACCACGTCCACGCAGAACGGCGGATTCCGCTTCGGGACGGACCATGCGGTATTGAACATCAACGGCGGTCTAACAATGAAAAACAACGGGATCGTCAATCCATCCGGGAGAAACAACACCGTCACCAACGTCAACGCCGGTGCAAATGCCTCCGTCGCCAGCGTCACCCTCGGCTGGAATGGCGGCAACATTTTCAACATGAATGACGGCGCTTTTACCGTCACCGGCAGTTTCCTGCACCGCGACAGCGGCTCCAGCTTTCTGAAATTCAAGGGAGGAATTCTAACCGCTACGCGGATCGCTTCGGACAGCGGCACCAACGGCTTCAATGTCGATTTCATGGGCGGCACCTTGAAGGCCGGAGCGAACAACCCGTTCCTGCACAATACCGACAAGGACACCCTCGCGAACTTCAGGATCGATCAGGGCGGCGCGGTCATCGACCTCAACGGCAAGACCGCAGCCGCCGTGCAGCCATTCACCCGCTTGAATGAGAGCGGCGGCGGCCTCGTAATCAAGGACACAGGCTCCGGGGTAACCGGAAGCATGGTGTTTACCGGCGGCAGTTATACCGGCGATACACTCATCCAAAACGGCACGACGCTTGCCTTGGATTTCACCCTCCGATCCGAGGCCGCCGCATCCGGCGTGGTTGCGGATTTCCTCAATCCCGCTTCCCGGCTCGTTCTCGACGGCGGACATTTCACGGTCAATGGCCGTGCGGCTTCGGCTGGATTCAGCACGAGCTTCAAGGTCGGCGGAACCGTCACCAGCAGCGGCATGGGTCTCGCAGGAAACACCAGCGGTCTCGTCGCCGGCATGTCGGTGACGGGAGCGGGAATCCCTGCCAACACCCATGTCGCGGCGATCGCGGACGGCAGTCGTGTGATTTTCAACAGCACTGCCACTAACAGCACCGCCGTCACCGTGCCGCTCGTCTTCGGCGCGGTGAACGACACCACCACACAGACTCTCCAATCCCTTCAACTGCTCCGCAGCGGCATCGTCACGGTGAACAACAATGGTGGCCCTGGAACCATTTTGGAAATCGGCGCCATCACGCAAGGGACTAACGAATCCGGACTAACCAAGTCTGGCAATGGCACCCTGAAACTCACCGGGACGAGCGACCACACCGGTCCGACCCTTGTCTCCGCCGGCACCCTCGCGCTCCAAGGTGGCAGCATCAGTTCGTCGATCACGGTGGAAAACGGCGCGTTTCTCGGCTTCACTCCGGGTGTATCCGTCACGTCCACAGGCACCGTCGCTCTGACTGCCGGAGCCAAGATTAAAATCACCGGCACGCCCACGCTGGAAAGTTATACATTGATCACGGCCACCGCCATTTCCGGGACACCGGCACTTGATTCCCCACTGCCCGGATATTCGCTGGTGGTGCATGGAGGAAACTCGCTCTTGCTCACCACGAACTATCAGGCATGGAGCGATGACATAGCTGGCGGACAGGGCCCAAGTCTCGACTGGGATAACGACGGTGTTTCCAACGGCGTTGAATACTTCATGAACTCTCCGGCCGGCTTCACCGCGAATCCGGCGCTCACCGGTGGCAGCACGGTCACGTGGACCAACGGCGGCAAAATTCCAAGCTCCGCCTATGGCGTCCGCTTTGTCGTGCAAACCTCCAACGACCTCGTCCTCTGGCTTGACGTCCCAGGCTCCGGCGACGCCAAGCTCAACAACACCGACGGCGCGGTCTCCTACACCCTCCCCGCGGGCGGGAACCGCTTTGTCCGCCTCAAGGTGATGCCGGATTAAACCATGCGGTAAATGCCAATTTCAGCCATTTACCGGACGCCACCAAGCTTCATACCATCATCCAACAGAACCATGAACTCACAGCTCCTCTTATTGTTCGCAGCGACCCTCGCTTCTCTATCCGCGGCCACGGAACCTAAACCATCCGAAGTCCTCCGGGATATGAAACGAGTCGCCGATTGGCAGCTGGCCAATCCCTCGAAACATGGCGTTGACGAATGGACACAGGCACCTTTTTTCATGGGGCTGGCCAATCTCCATCAGGTGTCCGGGGAGGCCGGATATCTGGCGGCAGTGGACCAATTTGGCAAAACCGTTTCCTATGGCCCCAGGCCGACGGGCACCAGCGCCGACAACGACGCCGTGCTGCAAGCCTGGCTCGGCCTGCATGACCGGGATCAAGACGAGGCGAAGCTGCTCCCGAGCATCAAGCGCTTCGATTACCTGCAGACCGCCGTGGCGAATGAAACTCCGAAATCGGTCTCTGGCGGGTCCTTCATCTGGTGGTGGTGTGACGCGCTTTTCATGTCACCCGCCGTCTGGG
>JBEGOB010000214.1:0-3584 GCA_041182265.1 Verrucomicrobiota bacterium
CTCGACGTTTTCGGCGATGATCTCCACATCCGATAGATTGGAGAAAATCAGATGGCTCCCGCGTTCCGCCTGCACGCGATAGCGGCCGGGCGGAATGACGATGCGCTTGTTTCCGGCGGCAAGTTCCGCGGCGATCAAGGCGCGGAGGTCCTCAGAGCGTTCGGCTAGCACGACCTTTTCCTGCAGAGGCGCTGCTAGGTGATCTTCATTGTCCTCCTGGCATCCGGTCAGAGCGATCAGCGCCATGGCTGCGAGCCATGCGTTGAGGCGTAGAAACCGGATGGGGGTGGGTAGGCGTGTGCTCAAGATCGGATTTGATGGTTATTGGCCGAGATTCTCTAACTGTGCTGGCTCCCAGTCGGTGGGGGAGACCCAGCCGGTCTTGATTTTTTCGCCTTTGAGGTGGCGTTCATACAACCCGCGCTCGGGGCCTGCGTAAGGGTAGTTGTCGAACACGTCGCCTTGGCCGGATAGGCGCGGGTCGTTCTGTTGCTTGAGCTTGGCTAACAATTGCGCTTCGAGCGCGGCGCGGCGTGTTTGGTGCGCGGACGAGGCTGCCAGGTTGTTCACACAGTCGGGGTCGTTTTTCAAATCAAACAGCTCCTCGGCGGGCCGCTTGCCGAAGCACAGCAGCCAGTGCGGATCGTTCGGCTTGGCGCGGTTGGCGGTTAGAATGGCGGTTTTGGTCGGGCCGCCGTCGGTGTTGAGGTATCCGGTTTCCGGGTTGCCGGACGGCCAGCGGTCGGGGGTGTGGTTTCGCGAGTAGAGCCAGCCGTCCTTGATGATGCTGCGGATCGGATAGCCCTGGTCTTTGGGGCGGCCGACGTCGTGCCGTTCCTGGCCGAGGATGAGGTGGTCGCGCCCCGCTTGGATGGTGTCGGTTTTGCCGGAGTTGAAGATGTCGGTGAGGCTTTTGCCGGGAGTGGTGGCCATGCCGGATTCAGCCCACGGAACGCCGGCGACCTGCAGGAAGGTCGGCGCGAGATCGATAAAACTCACATAGTCGCGCACGACGCGGCCGGGGGATTGGATGCCGTTTTTCCACAACACCGCGAAAGGCAGGTGGTTGGCGGCTTCATAGAGGTTACCCTTTTCGCGGGGGAAGGGACGGCCGTTGTCTGAGGTTACGACGATCAGCGTGTTGTCGAGTTGGCCGCGTTTTTCGAGTTCATCGATGACCCGGCCGAGGTGGTGGTCGAAGTGTTCGACCTCGAGCGCATAGTCTAGCAGGTCATTGCGAACGGTGGCTGTGTCCGGCCAGTAGGATGGCACGCGTTCGATGTCGCCGACATTTTTTCCACCCTTGGAGACGCCGGTGCCGTATTCGTAATCGCGGTGGGGTTCTCGGACGCCCATCCAGAAGCACCACGGGCCGTCTGCGGGCGAGGCATCGAGAAAATCGTTGAAATTGGCGGAGTAGTCGTTGGCGTCGATCTCGGTGGTCGGGCGGGGAGCGGTGCGTTTTTCAAACGCCTGACCGGTGAGCGGGCGGGGTTTGCCTTCGGCGTCGAGCGCGGTGCCGGGTGCCCAGCCTTTTCCCGTCATGCCGACGAAGTAGCCGTTTTTGCCGAGCACTTCTGGGTAGGTTTTGAATTCCAAGGGGAAAAACCCGCCGTGGTTGCCGGCTTCCTTGAGCTGCCAGGAATTGCGGCCGGTGAGGATCGTCGCGCGCGACGGGGCGCATTTGGCGTTGGGCGTGTAGGCGTTGTCGAAGCGCAGTCCCTCGCTCGCCAAGCGGTCGAAGGCGGGCGTCCGGATCCAGGTGCGTCCGTAGGCCCCGGCGTCTCCCCAGCCCCAGTCGTCAGCGAGGATGAAAAGGATGTTAGGGCGCTTGGCGTCCGCCGCGCTCGCTAAGGAGCAAGCGGTGGCCAGGGTCATTGCGATGCAATACAGGATGGGTTTCATGGGTGCGGCTGCCGGCAATTGATTGATGATTTCGAAGTGGCGGAACGCCATTTTTATTTCCAATTAACAATCAAAGCGGGTTCCGGACAATAGCATTCAATTTTTGCCTTTCTTGCGGTCTGCGCGTTTCCTGGCTTCTTCGGCTTCGGCTTCGGGATTCTTATAAATCGTCCACAGAGCTTTCGGCAAGGTGGCCGCCCATTCATCATAGGCCTTTTGCAGCCGGTCCCGCACTTCCGGGTGTTTGCCGTCGAGATCCTTGGCTTCGCGGATGTCAGTGACCAGGTTGAAGAGGTTCGGCTTTTCGCCTTGCTTGACGAGTTTGTGGCGGCCGTCGCGCACGGCGTGGATGTCACGCTCGGTCATCCGCCAGAAGAGCATCTCGTGCGGGTCGCCGCTTTTTTTGCCGCTGAGAAAGGGCACCAAATCGACACCATCGAGCGCTTGGCCGCCCAGACCGGGGGTGCCTGCCGCGGCGAGGGCGGTGGGCAGGATGTCCAGGCTGCTGACGGGGCGGTCGTAGGTTTTTCCGGCGGGCAGCACGCCTTTCCATTGGGCGAGGAAGGGAACACGGATGCCTCCTTCCCACATCTGTCCCTTGCGTCCGCGCAAGGGATCGTTAGAGCTCGTGTTATCTTCCGTGGTTCCGCCATTGTCGCTGAGGAAAAAAATCAGGGTGCGCTCTTCGAGGCCGTCCTCGCGGAGTTGCTTGAGGATCGTGCCCACGGCGTCATCCATGCCGACGATCATGGCGGCATAGGTGCGGCGGGATTCATCGGCGATGTGCTTCACGCGATCCAGCAATTCCGGAGTGGCCTGATTGGGGGTGTGGGGCGCGTTGAAAGCGGTGTAGAGCACCCAGGGTTTTTCCTTGTTGCGGTGGATGAAGGAAGCTGCCTCGTCGCCCAGCACGGTGGTGAGGTAGCCTGGGGTGATGGGCTGTGGCACGCCATTGCGCTCAAGCGGTGAGTTGTAATAATTTTGCGGCGGCGTGTCCCTGTATGCTCCGCAGAAATAGTTGTGCCCGCCGCCGATGAAGCCGAAGAATTCATCAAAGCCGCGGCGGTTCGGGTGATAGGGCGGGGCCTCGCCAAGGTGCCATTTGCCGATGACGCCGGTGTGGTAGCCGGCGGCCTTGAGATGATCGGCAAGGGTCTTTTCCGTGAGCGGCAGCCCGCGCGGGTCATTGGGATCCGCAGGCCAGTCAGGCTCCCAGTTGACCTCGTGGCCGAAGCGTGACTGCGAGCGGCCGGTGATCAGGCCGGCACGGCTCGGTGAGCACATCGCGGAGGAAACATAGCCGGCGGTGCAGCGGACGCCGTTGTGCGCGAGACTGTCGATGTGAGGTGTGGGAATGTCTTTGGAGCCTTGGATGCCGAGGTCGGCGTAACCTTGGTCGTCGGATAGAAGGATGAGAATGTTAGGCCGTGGTGTCTCAGAGGCGGCTTGTGCGGGTGAGGAAAAGTAGCCGAAGCCGGAAGCCGCGATGGTGGTGAGAATGATGAAGGTTTTTTTCATGCGGTCTTTGATTGCCTATGGATGAGTTTCAACGTTGGGACTCATGGGCGGAGAGCGCCGCCGGATCCTCCACCTTGACGTTGTCGGAATCGGTGATGTTGAACATTTTCCATTCGCCTGCTTCCGGCGCGGGGTAGGCCTTCGTTCTCTCCAAGCGGTTG
>JBEGOB010000215.1:0-7567 GCA_041182265.1 Verrucomicrobiota bacterium
GTGCTGGGCGTGCCGGTGACGGTCGACTTCCAGGACGAACGCAAATTTGCCGCAGCAGCGAGCAATCTCGCCAATACCGCGCAGCAAGTGGTCGCACTGACCTATCGCCGTGACTACAAGGATAATCCCGCCAGCGGTTGGTCGCAGTTCCGCGATCAGACGCCGACCAATCGTCAAACGAATGTGACCCGTCGCTGGGGCTTGAAAGAGCAGATCAGCCGCAGCAGTCAAGGCGCGCTGGTGAACTGGGCGATGGCCAACGCGATCCTGCCAGACGTGGACAATTACCATACGGGCATCCAGAAGATCGATCGTACGACTGTGCCGGAATTGGCGCTGTTGCCGGCGGCTGCTGCGTCGTTGCAAACCACTCTCGACAATGCCAACGCGCATCTCAATCCACTGGGCCTCAGCCCGGGGTCGATCGCTTTTGACATCGATCCTTACTTCGCCAGTTCGCTGGGGCAGGAGTTGAGTCGTTATCAGGGGATGAGCCACTTTGCGCAGATCTACGATCGCGCCCTGCGTTCGCTCAACAATGCGGCGGGTGCCTTCAATCAAGCCGCGGTGATGACGGCCTCGCTACGAGATCAGACCAATTCGGTGGATGACTACACGACAGACATCGCGGTCCAGGAGAATGCGTATGTGAATCAATTGATTGATATTTACGGTCAACCCTATTCGGGGGATGTCGGCCCCGGCAAACTCTATGCCCAAGGTTACACGGGCCCTGACCTCATGCACTGGTTTATTGTTGACCGGGCCTCTGGTGTTCTTTCAAGCACGGGTAACACATTCACAGTCACCATCAATGAGGCCAATGATTATTTATACAAGAGCGACAGTGGCAGTCTTGATATCATCTCACCCTATACCTCGGCCAATAGCGCGGGCGGTGCTGTGGTGACGACCCATGAGGTGAAGGTTCAGCCATCGCAGTTTGTTCAATACAATGACGTTTGGCGCAGCGGTGGACTCGGATCGCGTCCGCAGACGGGTGAACTCGAGAGCGCGCTTCAGGATGCGCAGCAGACGTGGTTGCAACTGGATGGGATTTGGGGCGACTATCAGGTCGCATCGGCGAAGCTGAAGCAACTGCAGCGGCTCTTCAATGAAGTGGTGAGCATTCATAACAAAAAGCTGGAGGCCTTGGGTAAAAATCAAAAAGAAGTCCTCGCTCTGCAAGGAGTGATACTTGCGTTGGACACGACAGCCGCTGTTTTCGACGTCGTTGCCGACCAATCGCAATCCACAGCAGATGCGATCGCGGAATTTTTCCCAAGAACTGTAGGTTTTTCAAATGATGCGACATCTGCAGCGCGTGGCTCGTCTAAGCTGGCCGGTGCTATTTCAGAGTATGGGGCGAATGCGGCATCGATCGCTGCAACTGCTGCCTCAGGGAGCACAGCGCTGGCGATTGATTCTCTCACCAATCAGCTCGATTTATCGATGGCGAAAATGGACTTCACGCAAGAGGAAATTCAATTGGCTTACGAGTATGTCAATGATTGGCGGGATTTGGCAGCTCAGCAAAACACGCTGGCGCAGCTTGTTCTAGAACATCAGCGCAAGTTGCAAAACGTGGGCAATGTGCTGGCTAAAGGCGAAAGGATTCTGGCTGAGCGTGAGGTGTTTCGCCAACGTGCGGCTTCGATTATCCAAGGCTATCGGACCAAGGATCTAACCTTCCGCACCTTCCGCAACGAGGCGCTGGAGCAATACCGCTCGTTGTTTGATCTGGCCAGTCGCTACACTTATCTAGCCGCGAAGGCTTATGACTACGAAACCGGATTGCTGGGATCGCCGCAGGGCCAAACAGTGTTTAGCAAAATCGTCGCCTCTCGCTCGCTCGGCGATCTGAGCGATGGGGTGCCGCAATCCACCACCAGCACGCTGGGCGACGCTGGATTGGCGGGAACGATGGCACAGCTTAACGCGGAATTCTCGGTGGCAGAGAGCCGACTGGGGATCAATAACCCCGATTACTATGGCACGGTGTTTTCACTGCGTCAGGAGCTCTTCCGCATTCAGGATGATCCTGAAATCACCAGCGACGAGGATGCCTGGATGCAGACGCTGGAGCAACACACCGTCTCTAACGTTCTCGACGATGCTGACGTTGTTCGCCAATGCCGTAACATAACCAAGCCTGACGGCAGCGCGGTGCCGGGAATCATCATTCCATTCAGCACCACGATCGAATCGGGCAAAAACTTCTTTGGTTTAGAGCTGTGCGGGGGAGACCACGTCTATTCGCCGAGTAGCTATGCCACGGTGATCAGCAACGCGGGTATTGTGTTGCCGGGATATGTCGGGATGGATACTTCGATCGGTGGACCTCCGTTGGACTCGACCAACGCCGCATACATCCTCAGCGCGACGCCTTATGTTTACCTGATTCCCTGTGGCAACGACATCATGCGTGCGCCGCCGCTGGGCGATACGGACACCTTGCGGAGTTGGACGGTGCAGGATCAAGCCCTGCCGCTGCCCTACAACCTCGGGAGGAGCGACTTCAACAGCAACCAGTTCTTCAGCGCCAATGGCACCCTCAACGAGAAGCCATGGATCATCCGCAAACACCAAGCGTTCCGCGCGGTGGCTGATAAGGAGCTGTTTAACGCAGCGCCGCCACTTGAATACAGCAGCAACCGTCTGATCGCCCGCAGTGCTTGGAACACCCGCTGGAAAATCGTGATCCCCGCCATCAACCTGCTTAAAGACGAGAAGGCCGCTCTCGACCGTTTCGTTGGCAGTGTGACGGACGTGCAACTCTACCTGCGGACCTACTCGCACTCCGGGAACTGACCAGAGCGCCAACTTCGCACGAGCGCTGACGAGGACGTCAGCGCTCTCAACAGGTGCCAATGAGGGAGCGTTTCGGCGGATTCGTTATGAATTCTGCCTGATTCGTCAAAATAGTGTGGGTTTGCAGCGGATTTGTGGGCGGGTAGGGAGGTGACCTACAGCTTTGCTCACAGCGTCTTATTTCTGAACCGCCACTCGTTTTGGCGCTTGGCGTTTGCTTGGCTGCTCGTCACGGGCATCGCCAGTGCCTTCCCGCCTGCGCCGTATTACACGCTTTACGGCATGGTCCGCGACAAAGACGGCCCGCCAGACACCTGGACGCGCGTGCCCTTTTCCGTCGGCGCGCCCGGTGCTGGTTCCAACGCCCACCAAGCAAACGATGTTGGTATTGTTTCCGCCTTCACTGCGCCGCGTGGGAGTCATTCTGAATTCTACCGCCTTTCTGTCCGATGAAATCCATCTTCCTCGCCCTCGCCACGCTTTTCATGGCCGCCACCGCACACGCGCAGTGGCAGACCACAACCTATGCACTCAAGAGTGGGTGGAACTCGATTTACCTGCACGGCGATGCCACTCACGCCACGCCGGATGAGCTTTTCGCGGCCTATCCGGCAGTGACCGAGGTCTGGCGCTGGAACCCGAATCCGACGCAGGTCGGCTTCACCAGCACCCCCTTGCTTCCGAGCAATGGCACGCCCGAGTGGAGCAAGTGGGTGCGCGGTGACACCGCTGACTCGCTGATCGGTTTGACGGGCCAATCGGCCTATCTGGTGAAGTGCTCCGGTGTCACAGCCGTGGCCATCGCACACCGACCGATGCCGCCTAGCAATACGTGGGTGCGCAGTGGTGCGAATTTTCTCGGCTTCCCTAGCAGTAAGGCATCGGGAAATTTCCCGACTTTTTCGAATTACTTCGTTACCTTTCCCACAGCGATTGCCGCGAATGGCAAGATTTTCAAATACGTCGGCGGCGAGTTGGGCGCGGGCAATCCTTTGCAAATTTTCTCTCCTGCCATGGAGCGGGTGGACCGCGACCAAGCCTACTGGTTTTCCTCCGAGGTGGTGGGAAATTTCTATGCGCCAGTTCAGATCAACCTTTCTAATAGCGAGGGCTTTGCCTTTGGCCGACGTGGTTCGGTGATCACAGCTCGGGTGATGAACCGCACGGCCGCCGTCATGACGCTGAGGATCGCGCCCGTCGCTTCCAACAGCGCGCCCTCGGGCCAGGAACTTGTCACTGCCGCAGTGCCGCTCACGCGCCGCACTCTTGATGACCAAGCGGAGTGGGTGGAAACTCCGATCGCCGCGGCTTACAACGAGGTCATTGCGCCGAATTCCAGCGTCGAGCTCAGCTTCGGCATCGACCGCAGTGCCATGAACGCTGCGGCGGCAAATGCGCTTTACGCCTCGCTGCTGCGTTTCACCGACTCGGCCAATACCTTTGACATCCTCATCCCGGCCACCGCTCGCAAGAGCACCTTGGCTGGACTCTGGATCGGTGACGCCGTGGTCGCGGCCGTGGAAAGTAAGCCGCTGGCGGATGTGGTGAAGCCGACAAGCAGCACGTTCCCGCTGCGCTACCTGATCCATGTGGCCGATGACGGCAGCGCCCGCGTGCTTTCCCAGATTTTCATGGGCCCGATGGCTGCTGCGCCTCACGACTTCGGCTTGTGTCTGTCTGAGGCCGGCTTGAAGGCGGACGCCAAATCTGCAGCACGCCGCATCGTCGCCACCCACATGCCGCTGGATCGTGCGCTAAGCAGCACCGGCAGCTTTGGCATTGGCGGAGAGCTTTCTTGCACCATCGCCACGCCTTTCGACGATCCGACCAACCCTTTTGTCCACCAGTATCACCCGGATCATGACAACAAGAGCGGTCAGACTGCGCTTGTGGCCGGCCAGGAGAGCCACAGCGTTACCCGCCAAGTGACCTTCACCTTTACCGACACTCCGCCCGGCGGTGGCAGTGCCACCGGTTGGGGCAGCAGCGTCATCGGCGGCACCTACGGCGAGGTCGTCAGCGGCCTGCATAAGGACAGCGTCGGTGTCGGCACGGGCGATGGCATTCGCCTTTCTGGCATCTTCGAACTTCGCCGCGCCTCCGAGCTTGGCACCCTCAATCCCTGATCCCTTTTCGACTTAAATCCCAGCAATCGTCTCGCATCACCACCATGAAACTCCACCCTCTGTTCACCGCCTGCGCCGCCTTGCTGGCGCTGTCATCCGGCCTAGCCACGGCGCAAACCACCGCCGTGCCTAACTTTATCAGCTACCAAGGGCGCGTGGTGGATGCTGCGGGAGCCAACGTGGGGACCGGCACTCCGGTCAATCGCACGGTGATCTTCCGCATTTGGGATAGCCCTTCCTCCACCAACACCGCCAACCTCATCTACTCCGAGGCCCAGACGGTCACGGTTTCCGAAGGTGAGTTCAGCGTGCTCGTCGGCCAGGGCGTGGCGAATCCGACCGCGACCTTCGGCTACAGTGAAGCCGACCGGAAACTCGCGGATCTCGGCACGGCATTCAACGGCAGCGCCCGCTATCTGGGTGTGACGGTGGCTGCCACGGCGACCATTGCCCTCACCGACAATGAAATTACCCCGCGCCAGCAAATTGTTTCCACCGCCTTTGCCATGCGTGCCAAGTTCGCGGAGAGCATCGGCAGTTCCTCCGATCTCGCCCTCACTCCGCTCAGCGGCACCGCCAGCAACTACGGCCTCGGCTGGTATGGCACGGGCCGCCTGTTCGGTGGCACTGCCGTGGACGGTCCGGTCCTTTATGGAAATGCCGGGGGAGCGCTCGGCTCAAATGCCTCCGGTACGCGGACTACCGCTCTCCGCTGGGATGCTAACGGCCGCGTCGGCATCGGCGCGACTTCCATCAGCTCCGCAACCAACAAGCTCACGCTGCAAGGCGACATGGCCACCACCCCGGCCGACCAACTCACCATCCGCGGCAACGCGGACAACAACAAGCGCCTGCTGCTCGGCTTCGACACCACGGGCAACAAAGCGTCTCTGCAATCCTACACCGCCCTCTCCACGGCGGGGCCGCTCCTCCTCAATCCCGGCGGCGGCCTGATCGGCATCGGCACCAGCGCTCCCTCGGCTCGCCTCAGCGTCGAAGGGTCGATCAGTGCGACCGGCGCCGGTGGCTACATTTTCGGCACGGGGGGAGATGTCGACGGCGGCTTGTTCTCGCCCGCCGACGGAGTGGTCACGCTCAACACCAACGGTGCCGAGCGCCTGCGCGCGGATGCGAGCGGCAATGTGATCGTTGGCGGCAACGTCGGCATCGGTACCACGAGCCCGGGGAATAGACTGTCAGTCTCCGATGGCGCCGATGATCCGACCAAATACGGTTCTGTGCAGATTACCCGTCCTGCCACGGGCCACACTGGGTCGCATATGAGCTTCGTCCGGCACGGGAACCACGCCATTGGTATGGGCTATGGTCAGTCATCCAGCCTCTTTGGTTTTGGCGTAGGGACGCAGACAGCATTCAGTCCCAGCTGGCTGGCGATCGATACATCCGGTAACGTCGGCATCGGCAACACCTCGCCCCTCGGAAAATTGACGGTAAACAGCGGCAATTCCGCGATCACGATCGGCAGTGCTGACCCTGCGGCGGGGGCCTGGCTCCGAAACGATGGCCAAAGCACGGTGTTCAGCTCCCATGTTGGAGACATGTGGTTCGGCTGGGGAGGGATCGCAAAAAATCTCCATTTCCTAGGCGGCGGCACCACCGATGATATGGTGGTCCTGGCATCCGGCAACGTCCAGATTGGCACGACTACGTCGGATGCCCGTCTGAATGTCGGAGCCATCAATGCCTTGGTTTATCAGAATGGATATCTCGATACGAATGGAGGCCAGTCGGGGGATTCGACTACGACCCGCGCTTTATCCATTAGGGCCGATGGGCTTATTACGGCGCCGCTGGTTAGCGTTAACTCGGACCTTCGAATCAAATCCGATCTGAACCCGACGGATTCGGTCAAAGACCTGAAAACCTTGATGGGGATTCAAATCACAGACTACCATTTCAAGGACACCATCGGCCAAGGCAAGGCCCAACAAAAGAAGGTGATCGCACAACAGGTGGAGACGGTTTATCCGCAGGCGGTCATGCTCAACAAGGGCGTGGTGCCGGATATTTACAAGAATGCGCCGGTCAAGGACGGCTGGGTTGAGTTGGCGACCGACCTCAAAGTGGGTGATCGCGTTCGACTGATCGGAAGGAGCGAGCAAACGATGCACGAGGTGGTGGAGGTGCGAAACGGAGCCTTCCGCCCGGACGGTAAAATGGATGGGGATTCCCTGTTTGTTTATGGCCGCGAGGTGAATGACTTCCGCTCGGTCGATTACGATGCGATTTCCATGCTCAATGTCTCGGCCACGCAGCAACTCAAGCACGAGAAGGACGCGCAGATCCAGGCCTTGCGGGATGAGAACGCGGCGTTGCGCAGAGAACTCGCAGCCAAGGATGAGAGCCACGAGGCGCGCCTAATCGCGCTCGAACGCCTCATTTCCAAGGATGGCACGACAGAGACCGTCTCGCTGAGGACGGCCAAGGTTGCGGAGTAAATCGCTCCGGTTTTGCGACAAATCGTTCGTCACCCACCCCACTTTTCTGCCAGTTATGAATCTCCGCATCCCCGCCTTGATGGCCGCCCTCGCCGCGCTGCTCTGCGCCCCGGCGGCCCACGCCCAGTTTGAATTGAAAGGCGGTGCGACCAACCTGCTCGACAAGCGGCG
>JBEGOB010000216.1:0-3390 GCA_041182265.1 Verrucomicrobiota bacterium
CCGGCCTGCCCGCTCAAGGATGCCGCCGGATATGCAAGTGGACCCGAAATTCCCGCTCAAGAGCCTGTTGGTCATCAAGCCCTCATCCTTGGGCGATATTGTCCATGGCCTGCAAATTTTACAAAGCGTGACGCGTCAGGTGCCTGATTGCCGGGTGACGTGGGTGGCGCGCGATCGTTTTGCGCCGCTGGTCGAGGCGGCACCATTTGTGGATGAGGTCATTCATTTCAGGAGGAAAGACTCGTGGCGTGGGATTTTGGACGTCTTGAAAACGTTGCGCGGGCGTCATTTTGACGCGGTTTGGGACATGCAGGGATTGCTTCGGTCTGGCTTGATGACGGCGGCGGCCCGCTCATCGCAAAAGTGGGGTCGGCGCGATAGCCGTGAGGGCGCGGGCTTGTTCTACCAGCACCGCATCGACTTGCCGGAAGGAGCGGGTCCATTCCATGCGATCCGGGTTTTGCAGGGATTTCCCGAGGCGTTCGGCCTGAGTGGGGAGCTTGAATTTCCGCTCAAGCTGCGTCCCGGGCCGCAATTTCCGTGGGCAGATTTCTTCGTGCATGATCCGCGGAAATTGTTCGTCATTTTCACCGACAGCCGTGGAGTTGAGAAGGAATGGCCGAAATTTCATGCGCTGACGCGGCTGATTTTCGAGAGGATTCCCGGCAGCCGCGTTGCGTGGTGTGCAGGGCAGCGGATGGTGCCGGAGACTGCGCCGCCGGATGGAAGATTTCTCAATCTCACCGCTTGTCCGCTGGATGAAATGATCGAGCTGGTTCGGCAAAAAGCGGTATTTGTGGGCAATGACAGCGGCCCGATGCATCTGTCCGCCGCGGTGGGAAACCCGGTTTTGGCGATTTTCGGGCCGACTTCGCCTGCGCGATTTGGGCCGTGGCCGCTGGATTTGCCGCGCACGCGCTCAATCGTCGCGCCGGGTGGCATTCTCGCGGATTTGACGCCGGAATCGGTGTTGGAGGCGTTAATCGCACTCAGTGTCGATTCGTGACCGGCAGTGCAGTCCCCGCATCCGGGGCTTGCTTCCCGTGTTGTTTCCCTGCCAAATTGCCCGCCTTCACCGCCGATGCCAGTCCAACCCTATCCGCTAGCCGCCCATCAATCCGCCCTCACCGCCCGTTGGCACGAGGAGCCACCCGCCGTGTCTGGCGATGGCTTCGAGTTGCTCGTTGAGGAAAACCACTTGCGGAATTTTCAGCTGTGGCATGAGGAGGACATTGCGCGCCGCGATGACATCGGATTTGAGCGTGTCTATCATGCGAAGCGCGCGATTGACCGCTTCAATCAAGAGCGGAACAATTTCATTGAGGAAATGGATAAGTCACTCGTTGCCGCACTCCAACCGGCTGAGACCGATTGTCCGAAAAACTCGGAGACGCCGGGGATGATGATTGATCGGCTGTCGATTTTGGCGTTGAAGGAATTTCACATGCGTGAGGAAACCGTGCGTGACGATGCTTCTGATGCGCACCGTGCGACGTGCGGCGAGAAGTTGGCGCGCATCATCCGCCAACGCACTGACCTCACGCAGTGCTTGGGCGAGTTGTTAGCGGATGTGGCTGCCGGTCGCAGAACCTTCGCCGTTTATTATCAGTTTAAAATGTACAACGACCCGGCGCTCAACCCGCAACTTTACGGGAAAAAAGCCTGAAATAACGACTTTTTCATCAATCAAGCACGTCATGGATTTCAAGCATCGAAAAGTCCTCGTCACTGGGGGAGCAGGCTTCATCGCCTCGCATCTTTGTGAAGCTCTGCTGGCAGAGGGAGCAGAAATTACGGTGATCGATGATTTCAACGACTTCTATGATCCTGCGATCAAGCGCTCTAACATCGCGGGTTTTCGTGATCGGATTCGCCTAGTGGAAGGAGACATCCGTGACCCGTCCTTGGTGGCATCCATCTTTGCGCAAACGCAATTTGAAACGGTATTTCATTTCGCTGCGCGCGCTGGGGTTCGTCCGTCGATTGCGGACCCGCGCTTGTATATTAGCACAAATATTGACGGCACTTTGAATTTGTTGGAAGGCTGTCGTCAGACGGGGGTGAGGCACTTCATATTCGCCTCGTCGTCCTCGGTTTATGGAGTGAATGAAAAAACTCCATTTGCGGAGGATGATTTGATTCAGCGGACGATTTCGCCTTACGCGGCGAGCAAACTCGCGGGCGAACAGCTTTGCTCAAACTACTCGCATCTTCATGGCATTCGCTGCATGTGTTTGCGATTTTTCACGGTTTTTGGTCCACGCCAGCGCCCGGATCTCGCGATTTCAAAATTCACCCGGCTGATCATGGCGGATCAGGAAATTGAGCAATATGGAGACGGCAGCACGGCACGCGACTATACGTTTGTTGAGGACATTGTCCGTGGAGTGATGGCCGCCGCCTGTTATGCGGAGACGAATTTCGAGATTATCAATCTTGGTGGATCCGCTGCCAATACTCTATCAGACTTGATTTTAGGCATTGAGCAGATTCTCGGGAAGAAGGCGCAGATTCGCCAGTTGCCGGATCAGCCCGGTGACGTGCCGATCACGTATGCCGATGTGTCGAAAGCGCACCGGCTTCTCGGCTACACTCCAGCGACTCCATTGAAGGCAGGACTGGAGCGCTACATCCACTGGCTTCATTCGCACTGAGTTAACTTCATCTCAAACGTCATTCACGATCTAGCGGAAATTTGTTGATACATCCTCATGGACGAGCTTATTCAATTGGTATCAACGGCGGACGCGAAGTTCGCGCCGGGTCTCATGACGGCGTTGGCCAGCGCTCTGGGAAGTGCGAGCGGTCGTTTTGGTTACCATATTTCCGTGGTGGATGGAGGTTTGGAAGACCACAGCTGGAAGGAGATCGAGTTGTGCTTGGAGAGAATTGCGGCTCGTCAAGGGATTGAGTTGCGGGTGGACAGGATTCCTGCCGCTCAGCTTCTGACGGAAGACATGCCCATGCGTCGGGGATCGCAACTCACCTACACGCGCTTGGTGATTCCTCACTTCCTGAAGGTGAAAAAGCTTGTTTACATGGACAGCGATGTCGTTTGTCTGCGAGGCATTGAGGAGTTTTGGACAAATCTAGGAGAATGCGCCGTGGTTGCGACGCGAGATCCTTTGGGCGTTCTGGGGCGAGATTCGTTTGCCCGCAATCATCTGCCACGCGGAAAACGGCGTTTGCCCTACTTCAATGCGGGGATCATCGGAATCAACTGCGAGCGATGGAAAACAGCGGAAAATCAGCGGAAAATTCATGATTTTCTGCTTCTTTCGGACCAATTTCCCTACGCGGATCAGTCGCTGTTAAACAGTGTTTTCCATGACGATTGGCAGGAGATTCCAGAGCTTAACAATCAAGTTTTGACGCTTCGGAATTGTGCGA
>JBEGOB010000217.1:0-2802 GCA_041182265.1 Verrucomicrobiota bacterium
TAATATAGCACCCAAGCACCTCGATTCGAACTTCATAATTGTCAAACGCTGCTCGGATTTCCGATGCCATTTCAGCATTCAGAGTTTCCACTTGCATTTCCATTCCCTCGATTGCCTTTCCTAACGCAAGTTGGACGCAATCCATCCCTTCCGCACGCACGCGACGCGCCAATTCGACGGCAGAAAACCGGCCCAAATCATGGGCTCGGATTCCGAGGCGAAACGGTATGGATGAATTTTGATGCATCAAATCGAGGTCTCAATCATGCACCCCGGCCCTATTTCGGGGAGGGGCTTTGTTGCGTCAATGGGGGGTGCTTTTGCGTCGTTTTACTCATCACTAGCGCATCTGATCCTCATTTCCCGAGTGCCTAACCCTTCCACAATTGAAGAGAGAACCCGCCTCTTGGCAGCTTACAGGCTTAGTAAGGTATGCATCAAGCGTAAGTCCGATCATCGGGACTGCGGCATTGAGTTCTGGAAATTGCAGCAAGATCGAGGTGTTGCCGCTCCTCAGATCCATCGTTGGGTAGTCGCGAAAGTCGGTTTCTGCAACCGCAGCGGGGTGAGATTGTCCCTCGCCGCCACTGGGTGCGCGGAAGATTCCAAATGCCACCGAGATATTGTCCGCAACCATCGCTTCTTTGGAAGGCGCTCTGCGCAATGTTGTATAGTTCATTGTATTCAAACCGTTTCTTCCCACCCATCCGTCATCATGACTGACAGTGATTTATTCAGAAGGCTTCAGCTATTACGAGATAGGCTGGCGACAAGCGACTGAAAAAATCAATGATATTCCACTGATCCGTGAAGCGATTGCCCGGAGCGAAAAGCTTAACCTCTTCAGGTCGTACACACTAACAAAACATTAGGATGCCCACGTCGCGTCGCCGCTTCTTATAGAGCTTTCGGTAAATCGGCATCGACGCGGGTGTTCGCCTTGAGTCGCACGGTTGCCCCCGGCAATGGCCAGTAGATCACGGGAACATCGGCTTCTCCCGAGTCTTCCTCATTGAGATCAAAAGTGGAATTAAGCCAATGGTCACCACCTTCCATCCAAACGGTCACACTGCCTTGCTGCAATGGTGCGATTTTCTCAAATCGCCGGATTGCATCTCTCGCGTCTTCGAGAGTGGCAAATCTGGTTTGACGCGGTTCCGGTGAATGTGCATTGCCGTCACTTGTCACATAGGGATCAGCCCCGGCGGCAGTTCCAATATCCACAGTGACGAGTATCAAATTTCACACCACGGATTTCCTCATCAACGTGACTCTATTTCCACCAGCGCCTTATAATGCGTAACGGAGTGATCCATGCCCGGCACAGCAGGCATTCCGGGCAAGCTGAAATATTCACCACGATATAACGAAGAACACAGCGGATCTGCCCCCAATGCGCGAAATTCATCCCAGCATCTTTCATAACAGGAAACCGCATCGGCAAGTTTCACACAGTCATGATTTCCTGAATCGTCGCCCCGCTGTCCGGCGATCAGAACGCGCCAACCTTGATGCACCAACTCGAAAAGCAAGCGCCCATATTCCGCCGAAACCTTTACAAACTCACCTGAGATCCCTGCCGGCCATACGATCAACGATGCCAGCATGACAATTTCCCGCCAGATTTCCACCGCCTCGGCCTTTTCCGCCAGCGCCTCGTCAAGCCGCCCCGATTCTGAAAGATGAGTCAGAACAATTGCTAACTGATTTCGACCACCGAGGAAGTCATCCCGCATCCAGCATGCGGTTGGTAAAACAGACTCCCCGAGATCGCGATCGAATGCCTCGCAATGACGGCCTTTGAGAATCCCGCGCGCGGAAAGCAGGCAGAATTGCCGAAACCGCACAGCGTCCTCAGCTGAAAGCCCCAGTCTTTCAACCGCATACTCATTGAAAATCTCCGTCTCGAGTCGAGTCGGATCCTGAACATACCGGCCAAGAACATAGGCGTTCAAATCTGGCCACAACTCGTGCGGAATATAAGGACCATACCATCCGCCGCCACGCGACCAAGAATAGACTCCAACAACTAACGAATGCCCCAAAATATCTCTCAGACCAGTTCTCACCGCGTTCTCTTCAAAGCCATTGATCACGCCGTCCATCACATAGTTTGGATAGGCCCCCTTCCCTTCGTATTCACGCTGGCATTGCACTTCGATGATTTGACGATGCTTGCCCCGCGTGAGGCACTGATTCATTTTGACATGTCGCCAGAAATCCAGAGCTGAATGTTTGATGGAAAACACGAGATTCTCATGCGGCGGAATCCGATCTGTTACTTCCAAATAGTGGTCTGGGCAGGCATGCAGCTTGTCCGGGAAAATATCCCAAGTCCGGAAAAATAACTTCTTGTCGTGCTTTACGCAAATTTCCTCCCGCAAGAACTCAACCAAATCCACATAAGCCTCCACTTGCATTGGTGTCCAAACCGGTCCGGACTCTTTCTTGCCGAGGGTTTCATGATACAGGTAAGTCGGCGTCCACGCGTCGCCCGCCCTAGGAATCGGTCCGTTGCCGACATGATGGGGCGTATCAAAAAGGTAAGTTTCCCCCACACGGACCATGTAGCCATCTACATCGGGAAATCGCGCGGTTAGTTCATCAAACATCTCCCGATGAATCTCCAGCGTCTTCGGCCGATTCAAAAGAATTCGACCGGATACGGGGTCGCATATCTCAGTTCGGTAGTGATCCACCAGTCGTTTTGGCAATACGAACAAATCAATATGATAGAAAACCATCAGGCCCGCCGCCTTCGCCGTCGCAATTTCCATCTCGATTCCCGGCGAGAAGGAATCC
>JBEGOB010000218.1:0-15045 GCA_041182265.1 Verrucomicrobiota bacterium
AACTGGCGGCGACTCGGGGAGAATCGACGTCAGTCACAGCGCATGAGGATGGGTTTCTGAAAAGGCACGGAACGACTGGGCTGGCCGTGTGTTGGATTTTGAAGGATTTTTCCCGAAAATGCGGCGGTAGCCACAGATTCGGGATTGGGAAAATGCCAGAATATTGAGGATGCGACTATGGGGGTATGCGCATTTCTTCTGAGATTTTGCGCACGATTGATCCCTTGAAATTTGGCCGCGCGACTTGGCAGCTTACGCAGAGTTGGGGTGGTAAGTTGCCGGGTGGGCGTGCTGGTGCGATGCAAGCAGGCGGGGAGCACTTACGCGTCCGCCACCGAGGCTTCCGGAGTCTCCCCACCAGAATTCACCAGCGGGCCGTGCTCGTTCGCTGCCGATTTTTATTGAGAACCGATTTCAAAATCAGGCATTTGAGGCGTGGGGCGAGAAGCGATTCGTGTGTAGGACATGATTTCCCGTCCTTGCGCCCGGGGCGGCGACCGTTTAGGAAGTGCGAAACACAATTTCCCATGGCTGCAAATTACACGGAAGACGACATCAAATCACTGGATTGGCGGGAGCACATCCGCATGCGCCCCGGCATGTACATTGGGAAACTTGGCGATGGAAGCTCGCCGGATGACGGTCTTTACATCCTGCTGAAGGAGGCCGTGGACAACTCGATCGATGAGCACATCATGGGTTACGGCAAGGAAGTGCGTGTGAGCATCGATGAGGAAGGGCGCGTCGAGGTGCGTGACTTCGGGCGGGGGATTCCGCTTGGGAAGTTGTTCGACTGCGCGGCGCAGATCAACACGGGCGCGAAATATGACAGCGAGGCTTTCAAGAAATCGGTTGGTCTCAACGGAGTCGGGATCAAGGCGGTGAATGCGCTGTCCAATTTTTTCGAGATCCAGGCGTGGCGTGAGGGTGAGACCAAGGCTTTGGAGTTTTCCAAAGGGCAGATCACGGTGGATATGAAAAAGCCGCGGCGCGACGATGGACCGAACGGGACGCGTCTCGCTTTCGAGCTGGACCGCACGATTTTCCCGCCCAAGGCGAAGTATAAAGAGGCCTTCGTTGAGAAGATGTGCCGTTATTATTCCTATCTGAATCCGGCCTTGACCGTGGTTTTCAATGGGAAAAAATTTCGGTCGAAAGATGGATTGCTCGATTTATTGCGTGAAGAGATGGAAAATGAGGCGCTCTATCCGCCGATCCATCTGGTAGGGAAGGACATCGAAATTGCCTTCACGCATACGCCGGAGAGCGGTGAGGAATACTACACCTTTGTCAATGGTCAGAATACTTCACAAGGTGGCACTCACCTTGTGGCGTTTCGTGAGGCCTTGGTGCAGGTCATCCGCGGCTTCTATAAGAAACAATACGAGCCGTCTGACATCCGCGCCGGTATTGAGGCTGCGGTTTGTGTGCGGATCATGGAGCCGGTTTTCGAATCTCAAACCAAGACCAAGCTCGGCTCCGCGGGCATCGCGCCGGAAGGTGAGTCGCTGCGGACATTCATCGGGAATTTCCTCAAGACCAACCTTGATAACTACCTGCACAAGCATCCGCAAGTGGCCGAGGCGATTCAGAAGCGCATCATGGCTGCGGAGCGTGAGCGTAAGGATCTCAAGGGAATTCAGAAGCTCGCGCGGGAGCGCTCGAAGCAGGCGAAAGTGCATAACAAGAAGCTGCGCGATTGCCGCGTCCGTTATGACAGCAAGCACAAGCGCCGTGAAGAATCCACGCTCTTCATCACCGAGGGAGATTCCGCATCCGGCTCGATCACGAAAAGTCGCGATGTTGAGACGCAGGCGGTTTTCTCGCTTCGTGGTAAACCGCTCAATACTTACAGCCTGCCGCGCAAGATCGTTTATGAAAATGAGGAATTCGCCTTGTTGCAAGCTGCACTCAACATTGAGGATGGCATCGAATATCTGAGATATAACAAAGTTGTCATCGCCACCGATGCCGATGTTGACGGCATGCACATTCGTTTGCTGCTGTTGACGTTCTTTTTGCAATTTTTCCCGGAGATGATTCGCGACGGGCATTTGCATATCTTGCAGACTCCGCTTTTCCGGGTGCGTAACAAGAAGGAGACCATCTATTGTTATGATGAGGACGAGCGGAAAAAGGCATTGGCGAAGCTTGGGAAAGCGGCGGAAATCACGCGCTTCAAAGGGCTTGGTGAAATTTCCCCCGGTGAGTTCAGCTTCATGATCGGACCTGACATGCGGCTTGATCCGGTCGAGTATGAAGAGGGCAAGGGCGTGAAAGAGTTGCTTGCCTTTTACATGGGGAAAAACACCCCGGACCGGCAGGAATTCATCATCGAAAACTTGCGGGAAGATGTGGATAAACAGGTGCATGTTGCGTGAATTTTCTAATTTGTGGAAAATCGCGTCTGTTGTTTGGCGGCGGCTCGTGATTCAGTCCCGCCATGGCAACGCACGCACCTGATCTGACCCCGGAACTTCTAGCTCCTGCGGGAAACTGGGACTGTGCTCGGGCCGCCGTCGCCGCAGGAGCGGATGCGATTTACTTCGGTCTGCCACGCTTCAATGCCCGCTTGCGCGCGGATAATTTCATCGACGCGGATTTGGAAGAGCTCATGGAATTTCTCCATCGGCACGGAGTGAAAGGCTTTGTGGCCATGAATACGCTCATTTTCACTCGTGAGATGGAGGCGGCAGAGGCGCAGCTTCGTAAAATCGCCGCAGCGGGAGTGGATGCATTGATTATTCAAGATCTCGGCTTGGCGAAACTGGCCCGGACCGTTGCGCCGGACGTCGAGTTGCATGCGTCCACACAAATGACGATCACTTCGCCCGAGGGAGTGGCGTTCATTGAGTCACTTTTTCCGATGGAGCGGGCGGTGCTGGCTCGCGAACTGTCGATCAAGGAGATCCATAGATTTCAAGCCGCCGCGCAAGGGACGCAAACTCCGCTGGAGGTCTTCGTTCACGGGGCGCTGTGCGTGGCATACTCGGGGCAGTGCCTCACCAGCGAGTCGCTCGGCCAGCGCAGTGCGAACCGCGGCGAGTGTGCGCAAGCGTGCCGGATGCCTTATGAAATCGTGGTTGATGGCGAGACGCGCGATTTGGGTGCGGTGCGCTATTTGCTCAGTCCGCAGGACCTTGCGGCCGCAGACTTGATCCCGGATTTGGTGCGTGCGGGCGTGAAATCCTTCAAGATCGAGGGCCGCTTGAAATCACCGGAATACGTCTCTGCCGTGACCCGCGTCTATCGGAAAGCTTTGGATGCGGCCATGGAAGATCGGCCGTCGCCGATCACGGCGGCGGATCGTTACGCATTGGAAATGACGTTTTCCCGAGGCCTGAGTAGCGGGTGGTTTGCGGGCACCAATCATCCGTATTTGACGCACGGAAAATTTGGTAAAAAGCGGGGTCCATTGCTTGGTGAGATCGTGGATTGCGGGCCTGGCTGGATCCGGCTCGGCAAGCTTACGGGCGTGCCATTCACTGCGGGAGACGGTGTTGTGTTCGATGCCGGAGAAAACCGTGATCTCGAACAGGGCGCGCGCATTTGGGTGGTCGAGGGCGAGCGGTTGATTTTCCACCTCACCTACAGCGGTATCAATTTCGATAGAATTAAGCCAGGTCAGACACTTTATAAGACGTCCGATCCGAAGCTTGATTCCGAACTTCGGCGCTTTTGGCAGAATACGCGTCCGGCGGAGAAGAAGACGGCGATTTCGCTGCGTGTCAGTGGCAAGCCAGGGGAGTCGCTGGAAGTGCGGAGCGGAGAATTCTGCGTGCGGAGTGAAATGCCGATTCAGGAGGCGGCCAAGCATCCGCTCGGCACCGAGACTTTAGTCGCACAGCTCGGCCGGCTTGGGGATTCTTCGTTTGAACTCGGTTCTCTCGACAACCAATTGGAAGGGAATTGTCACCTTGCTGTCTCGGCGTTGAATCATCTGCGGCGTGCTTTGGTGAAGCAGTTGGAGGAGGCTGCGGCCATCAAGCCGGAGCGGCCGAGAATTTTGGCGGGCCACCGCGATCTTCTGCCGGAAAACCCGCCGCATGCGCTGGATTCTCCATATTTGAGCGTCCTTTGCCGGACGTTGGGTCAAGTCCAGGCCGCCTTGGATTGCGGGGTTGAGACGGTTTATTGCGATTTTGAAGATCCACGCCGTTACAAGGAGGCTGTTGCTCATTTCAAATCCTCGATTTCCAAGCCAGAGGCCATGATCTTTTTGGCCACCCCAAGAATCCTCAAGCCGGGAGAAACCGGTTATCTCAAACTCATCGAGAAGGCTGAGCCTGATGGCTTGCTCCTGCGAAATCTTGGGGCACTCCAGCACTACAAACATCGTAGCGACCTGAGAAAAATCGGGGATTTCTCGCTCAATGTTGCCAATCCGATCACTGCGAGGCTTCTGATGGAAAATGCAGCGCTCGACCGTCTCACCGTTTCGTATGATCTCAATATTGGCCAGGTGTTAGAGCTGCTGGGTGGCGCGCCGCCTGATTGGTTCGAGCTTACCTTGCACCAGCACATGCCGATGTTTCACATGGAGCACTGTGTTTTCTGCACTTTTCTGAGCAGCGGGACGACGTATAAAGACTGCGGTCGCCCGTGTGAGAAGCATGTTGTTCACCTGCGGGACCGCGTTGGGCAACTGCACCGCTTGCAGGCGGATGTCGGCTGCCGAAACACGCTTTTCAATGGCAAGGCGCAAACCGGCGCGCGTTACTATGAGCACCTGCGGAATGCGGGGCTTTCCCGCTTCCGAGTCGAATTGTTGGATGAGGCGGAAGATGCGGCAAAGACGATCCGGGCCTATCAGGATCTATTGGCGGGGCGTGCCGACGTCTTTGAACTCATCGACCAAGTGCAAGCGCTCGAGAAGTTAGGTGTGACCGAAGGCACCTTGGCGGAGCTGTGAGAACGGCGCCGGTGGCTGGGCGGCTTAGCGCGCTGTTTCGAAATTTTTTGAGACAGCGGACCAGTTTACGACGTTCCACCATGCGGTTACGTAGTCAGGGCGGCGGTTTTGGTAGTTGAGGTAGTAGGCGTGCTCCCAGACATCAAGGCCAAGAATAGGTGCGCCGAGCTCGGCTTCCGGGACGAGGCCTTTCATGAGTGGATTGTCCTGATTGGGCGTGCTCGTGATTTTGAGTTTCCCGTCTTGCACGATCAACCATGCCCAACCGGAGCCAAATCGTTTGGCGGCAGCCTCGGCAAAGGATTTTTTAAAGTCGTCCATTGAGCCGAATGCCGAGTTGATGGCGGACGCGAGGGCGTCGGACGGCTGTCCGGATTCGGCGGCGGGTGCGAGGATTTTCCAGAAGAAATCGTGGTTCCAATGACCGCCACCGTGGTTGCGGAGGGTGGTGCGCAGCGCGTCGTCCGCGACGCTTGGGAGCTCGCTAAGAAGCTGTGGCAAGGCTTGTTTCCGCAATGCGGCGGGCGCGGCATCCAGCGCGGTATTCAGGCTGTTGATGTAAGCGGCGTGGTGTTTGCCGTGATGAATTTCCATCGTCTTGGCATCCACATGGGGCGCGAGTGCATCAAAGGCGTATGGCAGAGATGGCAAGGTGTGCGCGCTCGAGGATGCGGCTTGGGCGAGGCCGGGAAGCAAGCTGGCTGAGGCGGCGAGCGTTCCGATTTTCACAAATTGACGACGATTGAATGGCATTTCGAAATTCATGGGTAAGTCCTACAGCGGTTGAGAGTTAAATCAAACCGTTATTCAAACCGCCTCAAGCGCGAGCGCTGCCGCGCCAATGATGCCCGCTTCGTGGCCGAAGGCGGCGGGCAGGACCATCAGGTGATCTTTGAACGGGCCGGAGAGTTGGGCGAAGAGGTGACGTTTGAGAGGGGTGAAAAGTAGCTCGCCCGCGCGTGCGACCCCGCCGCCGATGACGAGCGCCTCGGGATTCAGCAGCCAACAGCAATTCATGGCCGCCGTGGCTAGGATTCGTCCGGCGTTCTCCCACTGGGCGAGCGCGACGGGGTCTCCCTGATGCGCCGCGACTGCCAGACTTGCTGGCGAGCACTCTTCCAATGAGCGGTGGATGCCTGCCGCCGTGTAGGATTCTCGGGCGTGTGCCGTAATTTCGGCATTGCCGATGTAGTCCTCAAGCGCACCTAAATTTCCGTAGTGTCCGGGGCGTCCCTGAAAATCGATCGACGTTTGCCCGATTTCTCCCGCGCCGTGTCGTGCGCCGCGGATCATTTGACCGTTTGCGATGATCGCACCGCCAACGCCCGTGCCTAAAGTGATGAAGACCACGTCGTGGAATCCACGGCCGGCTCCGCATTTCCACTCGGCGTAGGCCATGCAGTTCGCGTCGTTATCCACCAACACTGGAAGGCCGATTTGACCTTCAAGAATCCGTCTAAGAGGAACGGATTCCCAGCCTTTCACGTTGGTGAGGTTATAAACCAAGCCTTGTTGGAAATTGACAAATCCAGGCATTCCCACGCCGACGGCGACGATCCCAGGGTGACGTGCCCGCAGATCTTCGACGCTTTGCACGATGGCGGAAATCAGCGCTTCCGGGCTTGCAAACTCTTGGGTGGGGATCGCCGGAGCTTGGTCAATGATGTGGCTCTGAAACACCACCGCGATTTTCACGGTCGTGCCGCCGAAATCGATGCCAATCGTCAAAGGGCTGTCGCTCATGTCACCGAGTGCTAGCGGAAAGGCGCGAAATGGCACGTTTTTTCCTTCGTCTAGCTTTACAAAAACACACGCGCCGCCACTTGGCGCAGTCCGTCCAAGGTGATTTCTGGATCAACTGCTTCAATTTCAGGGACTCCGAGGGCGATTAATTCCGCATCGCCGCCTGTTGCAATGATTTTTGGATTTCCGGAAATTTCCTCGCGGATTTTGGCGATGATTTCCTTCACGAGTCCGCGGTAGCCGAAAATCGCGCCAGCCTGCATCGCGTGCACCGTGGATTTCCCAATTGCGGATGCGGGTTCCACCAGCTCGATTTCCGGGAGCAAGGCCGTCTGGCGGGTGAGGTAGCCGGACATCGCGCCGAGGCCGGGTGCGATCACTCCGCCACAATAGGCGGGTTTTGAGGAAATGACGTCGAAGGTGACGGCTGTTCCGAAGTCGATGACGATGGCGGGCACGCCGTGACGGCTGAGCACCCCAGCGGAGTTTGCAAGGCGGTCAGCGCCAATTTGTGCCGGGTTTGGGTAATCGATGCCCATGCCGAGCGGGCTGTGGCAATCGAGAAAATGCAGTGGGAATTTCCCGTCAAAATGCGTCTTCAGAATGGCGGCCTTGGTCGGAACCACCGAGCAGATCATGACGGCGGAGAAGTCGATTTCTGCGAGAAGTGAGGTCAGCGAGTTCTGGGAAATTTCAACGGTGGGTAGCACAGCGCGCCAAGGCAGCAGGCGGTCCGCATCACCAAGGGCGAATTTGGTGCGTGTGTTCGAATTGTCGATGAGGAGCCAAGCCATGATTCACCAAGAGTGTGTGGTAAAATGAAGGGAATCGGCCCCACCAAAATCCGGAGTGCCGTGTCCGGATTTGATGCGTAAACTTCCGTCATTGATGCGGAGGGTGAGTGGGCCGGAGAGTTGCGCTGAGTCGGCCCAGAACTTGAGCCAAATATCCGTGGTGCCGTGTGGCTGCGAGCCGGCAAAGATCGTGTCTGCGGGTTCCAGATTTGGCCTGCCGGGGATTTCAAGGAATACCGGTTTTTGAAGGTCGTGCTGCAGTCCGTCGCGGATTTTTAAGTGGATATTCACCCAGCAATAAGAAGCGTCGCGAGTGACTTGCACTCCGGCGACTTCGCAGCGTGCCGCAGGGTCGGGCCGCCATGCGTAGGGGCGGAACCACCCCCAAAGTGCGAACGCGGTGAGCAGCAGTAAGGCTGCCCGGAAATAAGTGCGCAAGTTTTGGCGGTTCACGGGGCGCAGGGGATGCATTTCTTGCCCAACTGTAAAATGAAAACAGGCGGGCCCTCGCGGGTCCGCCTGTTGTGATGAGGGGGAATCTATTTCAGAAGAGTTACGCTTGGCTGTCGTTGTAAGCAGGTGCGCCATGCTCGGCAACATCCAGACCTTCGTGTTCCTCTTGGGCGTCCACTCGCACACCCATCACCATTTTCACGATGAAGAATAGGATGAACGATGTGACGAAGGCGAAGACTGAGATGCTGAGAGTTCCGATGAGCTGTGTCACGAAGCTAGCACCTCCGAAGATGCCGACGGCGAGCGTTCCCCAGACACCGCAGATGCCGTGGACCGACACTGCGCCGACGGGGTCATCAATGCGGATCTTGTCGAAGAACAGGACAGAGAAGACCACGATGCATCCAGCGATGGCGCCTACGATCACGGCAGCCCAAGGTGAGATCGCGTCAGCTCCAGCGGTGATGCCAACGAGACCGGCAAGCACGCCGTTGAGACCCATGGAGAGGTCAGGCTTCTTGAGGACCACCCATGAAGTGGCCATGGCTGCAAGTCCGCCAGCGAATCCGGCCATCGCCGTGGTGACAAAAACCCGGGAAACCGATTCTGGATCCGCACTGAGAACTGAGCCGCCATTGAAGCCGAACCAGCCGAGGAAGAGCATGAACACACCAATGTTGGCGAGCGGGAGGTTGTGAGGGAGGATTGGCTTGATGCCGTCCTTGGTGTATTTCCCTTGGCGAGGGCCGAGAATGATGATCGCGGCAAGTGCGGCGAATCCACCGAAGGCGTGAACGAGAGAAGAACCGGCAAAGTCAGCAAAGCCGAGAGTGTTCAACCAGCCGTAGCCCCACTTCCAGGAACCGGTGATTGGGTAAAGGAAGGTTACGAGAATCGCGGCATAGACCATGAAAGACTTGAGCTTGACACGTTCTGCGACAGCGCCAGAGACGATGGTTGCGGCGGTCGCTGCAAACATAGCTTGGAAGATAAAGTCAGTCCAAATGGTGTAGCCAGCGTAGGCTGCGGTGGCTTTCGCCGTGCGGTCTGCCTCATCGGCAAATCCATTCAAAAGGGGGCTACCCATGGCGAAGAAATCTTTCGAGACGCCGCTTTCCCAACCGGGATACATCGCATTGAACCCCCATGCCATGTAGCCGAGAGCGCCCACACAGACAATGAAGAGGTTCTTGAAAAGGATGTTGACCGTATTTTTCTTTTGGCAGAGTCCCGACTCCACAGATGCGAACCCGAGGTGCATGATAAACACCAGGGCTGCGGAAAGTAAGATCCAGAGGTTATTGACCACAAACATGGCTGCATCCGGGCCAGCCATGAATGCTTCGTAAGAGCCCTCGGCTGGTGCTTCTTCAGCGACGGCTTCTGCCGGTGGCGCTGCTTCAGCTGGGCTTACAATGCTCTCCGTGGTTGGTGCTGGGGCATCCTGCGCATGCAAGGGCGATGATAAGGGAATGGCAAAACACGCGATTGCGGCAGCGGTAAGAGCTCGCACTTTCATTAAATGTCGACTGGTCATGGTGGTCGGTGTTGATCGGATGGTTAGATGCGCTGACCCGACGATTCCAAATCCTCGGGCGATGCATTTGAGGGGTAAGCAACTGCCGTGCCAACCCGTGAATTCAGCTAATTCACTGACCGCAAGGGTCAATTCATGGGGCAAAATGAGAATTCTGCCAGATTACCACTTGCCATGGTCGCGAGCCCCGCTTATTTAACTGCCCTTGCGGACCGTCGATCCGTGCCGAAATAATTCTGGACACATCTTTCGGAAATGCGAAGCATTCGCCCCGAGTGAGATTATCCGGCTGTATAGCGGCATGTGAGAGGCTTACTCCGACTCGCTCCTATCTGTTCCGAGAACTCGGGGCAGGCAAGGACGCAAGCAGCAACCGAAAACCAACATAACACGATGCAAAACTACTGCAAAACCATTGGCGCCTTGGCCGCTGCCTCCGCCCTTGTGGCCGGCAACGCTCAGGCGGAAGTCGAATACGAAATCCACACTGGCTACTCCAGTGAATACCTATTCCGCGGTCTCGACCTCGGGGATGACCTCATTGAGGTGGGTGTCGATGCAAGCACCGAAGTCAACGGCTTTGGCCTGAGCGCTGGAGCTTGGTATGGCAGCTTCGATTCCTCAGCCAACGTTCTTGGTCTTGGCCAAGCCCAAGTTGATACGGATGAACTTGATCTCTATGCTGAAGTTTCCAAGGACCTTGGATTCGTGACTGCATCGGTCGGCTACATCGCCTACATTTACAACCAAGCCGAATTGAACGAAGAATTCTTCCGGGCCAACAATTCCCAAGAAGTTTATTTCTCCGTGGCTCGTGACCTTGGCTTTGCCAACGCTTCCTTGACCTACTTCTGGGATGTGGAACTTGATAACGACGGTTACTCCGAGCTCAGCCTCAGCCGTAGCTTCGAGCTTAATCAGTGCCTCTCACTCAACGTTGGCACCAACGTGGGTTACCTTGCTGAGCAAGGCCAAGCCACCGCATGGACCACCAAGACCTCGCTTGACTGGGGCTTTGTCGAAAACGCGAAGCTTTCGCCTTTCGTTGCTCTGTCCGTCGCACTTAGCGATGACAACGACACCGCATACGCAGGTTCCGGCAACGAGTTCGTTGCAGGTTCGATGCTGAGCGTCGGCTTCTAATTCTGGTTCTTCGGAATTTGAATTGAACAATCTAAGGGTGACCGTGAAAACGGTCACCCTTTTCTGTGTGGAATTTCGCGAGTCACGGTAAATTCATCTTGGATTACTTGGCTTCCCTGAGAAAGCTCCGTGCATGTTCCTTGGACTCGACTCCTCCACCCAGTCTCTCACTGCCGTGCTCATCTGTCCTGACGCGGGTGAGATCATTTGCCAGATGTCCGTGAATTTTGGCAAAGATTTGCAGCATTATGAGTCGCCGAGTGGTTTCATTCCCGGCGGCACTGCGGGAGAAGTGCATGCGCATCCGCATATGTGGCTGGAGGCCGTGGATCTGCTTTTTTCAAGATTGGCCACGGCGACGGATCTTTCAAGGATCACGGTGATTGCCGGTTCGGGGCAGCAGCACGGTTCGGTTTATCTTGATGCTTCGTTTGATGATCGGCTTGCCAAGTTGGATCCGAGCTTGTCTTTGGTCGGGCAACTTTCCCCCGCTCTGACGCGTGCGAGTGCGCCGATTTGGATGGATACCTCCACTGCGGAGGAGTGTGCGGAAATCACTGCTGCGATGGGCGGGCCAGCGGAGATTTGCAGGAAAAGTGGCTCGATCGCGATTGAGCGCTTCACCGGCCCGCAAATCCGCCGATTTTCCAAGGTGGATCCTGCCGCGTATGCTCGGACTTGTCGGATTCATCTCGTGAGTTCGTTCATTGCCTCGGTTTTAGCCGGGAAGTCCGTTTCGATCGACTTTGGCGATGGCGCGGGGATGAACTTGATGAATCTTGAAGAACTCGGTTGGGATGCCGAGTTGATGCAAGCCTGTGCGCCAGATCTGGGAGAAAAGCTCTTGGCGCCGGCGGCGGCGACTGAGATTCAAGGCGTGATTTCCCCGTATTTCACCCAGCGCTATGGTTTTTCCGCGACTTGCCGGACGGCGCTTTTCACAGGGGATAACCCTGCTTCGCTTGTTGGCATGGGTGCAACTCGCCCTGGGAGTGTGGTCATTTCTCTTGGCACCAGTGATACGTTTTTTGCATCGATGCCCGGGCCTAAAACCGATCCCAAGGGCTTCGGTCATGTTTTCGGGAATCCAGCGGGTGGATTTATGTCGCTCATTTGTTTCCGGAATGGCTCGCTGGCTCGCGAGGCTTTGCGTGATCAACTTGGGCTCGATTGGTCGGATTTCGATCATGAAGCGCTGCAAGCAAGCCGGGAGGCGGCGGGCGTGAATTTGATGCTGCCGTTCTTCGGCCCTGAAATCACGCCCCGGCATGATTTCACTGCTCCCGTGCGTCAGGGATCGGCGGAGTTTGAGGCGGGTTCCGAGCCATCGCTTCAAGTGCGTGCCTTATTGGAAGGGCAATTTCTCAACATGCGCCTTCACTCGCAATGGATGGGAGTGGCGGTTGAGCGCATCCGGTTGACGGGTGGGGCTTCGAAAAACGATGGGATTGCCCAGCTTGTCGCGGATGTTTTCCAAGCTCCAGTCGAGCGCTTGGACGTTTCAAATTCAGCTGCTCTTGGAGCGGCCTTGATTGCTGCTGCTGCAGATGGCCGGGACTTGGAGCAGCTGCAGAGCGTGTTCTGTAAAGCGGCGCCAGGATCCGCCCTTGCGCCTGACCGCTCGCTGGCAGAAGTCTATGCGAGCGCACTTGGCGGATTCCAAGCCTTGCTCGAATCAAGCATCTGACTTTTTCAATCGAACTTTTTTCACACCTCATTCCATGACGATTTCCAATTACGCGAATCCATTTGTGTGCGACCTCGTGGCTTACGAGCCAGGCAAGCCAATTGACGAAACGGCCCGTGAGCTCGGGCTTGATCCGTCACAGATTGTCAAACTTGCATCCAATGAAAACCCGCTGGGGCCCTCGCCACTTGCCAAGGCGGCGATGCGTGAAGCGCTTGAGGAGTCGCATATTTACCCAGATGGTGGCGGTTACCGCCTGCGGACGGCCATTTCTCAGGAGTTCGGCGTGGAGACTTCCAACGTCGTTCTTGGAAATGGCTCGAATGAAATCATTGAGTTGCTGTGCCATACTTTTCTCAACCCGGATGCGGAGTTGATTGCGGCCAAGCATGCCTTCGTCGTGTATAAATTGATGGCCACGCTATTCGGTGCGAAATACGTCGAAGTGCCGGACCCCGGATTCGTGCATGATTTGGACGCGATGGCGGCAGCGATTACGGACAAGACGCGCCTGGTCTTCATTGCCAATCCGAACAATCCAACTGGGACGATGGTCGGTCAGGAGGCGATTGACCGTTTCATGAGCCAAGTTCCAGAGCATGTCATTGTTGTGTTCGATGAGGCATATTTCGAGTTTCCTGAGACGCCGACTGATACTTTGAAGTATGTGAAAGAGGGGAGAAATGTCTGCGTTCTTCGGACTTTTTCGAAGATTCATGGATTGGCGGCCCTGCGAGTCGGCTACGGATTGGCCTCCAAGAGCGTGGCGGAACTTTTGCAAAAAGCGCGGCAACCCTTTAACGTCAACGCGATCGCGCAGGCTGGGGCGCTGGCGGCGCTGGCGGATAGCGCGCACATCGCGCAGACGCTGGAAGTGAATCGCCAAGGGATGAAATTTTATGAAGATGCCTTCACGGCGCGTGGCTTGGAGTATGTGCCGAGCTATGCGAACTTCCTGCTCGTCAAAGTGGGGGATGGCGACCGGGTTTTCCGCGATATGCTCAAGCACGGGGTGATCGTACGTGCGATGAGCAGTTATAAACTCCCGGATTGGGTGCGGATCTCCGTCGGGACCGGTGCGCAAAACGAGCGCTGCTTGGAAGTGCTCGACTCAGTCCTTCCTAAGCCGTCAAATGTGGAAGCTTCGACGACCGAAGTTTGACACTCTGCTGCAGTTTTCCTAAATTTCCCCCCGTGATTTCAAACACTCAGAAGGAATTTCGCTGTAAACACTGCGACGCGAAGCTTCTGGTGCCACGGGAGCTGCCGCCGACGACTGGGCCGTGTCCGCGCTGTGGTGGGGTTATCACCTCACCGGAAATTGATCTGATTTCGCCCAGTCGTTTAGCATCGGTTCCGGCTCTCAGCGCCATGCCAGACGAGGCCTCTGCGGAGAGTCGGCGTCTTCCTGCCCAGCGCGGGAAAACACCTGATCCCAAGCCGAAGAAGCAGGTGCCCGTCTCGCTGAGCCAAATTGATGATCGCGTGCCGGATGTCCAGGAGGTTCCGGAAGTGCCTGATGAGGTGGAAGTTCCGTATGCAGAGCTCGAGGGTGGGCGCAGCCTCCGGCCCTTGATCTGGGTGTTTTTGATTCTTGCCGTTGCCGGTGGCGTTACCGTCTATTTCGCCTCGAAAGAGTTGAAAAAAGCGGCGAAGGCCCCACCCGTTGGCGAGGAAATCATCGTGGATCCGGCGATTCAAGAGGCGAATTACCGGCGCATCGGTTGGCAGAAAGACGCTTATCAACTGCTTGAGCGCTACGTGAATGCGAGCACAGTGGAAGAGCGTATTCCTTGGGTGATCGGTGGTCAAACGGCGGCGCCCCAGCTTGGGAAATTTTATTCGGATGGCGTGGCGGTGGATGCGGATGCGCCCGCAGGGGGGTTTGCACCGTATGACTTGTCGGAGGAGGATCAGAAGCGTGGATTTTTCATGATGGTGTATGACCAGCCGCCGCAGTTTAAAATGAAGGAATTCTTCATGCCGTTGGCCAATCTTGAAGTCCAGTATGGGGTGGATGAGGCGGATTTGTTGCTCAGCACCGTTTCTCGTGCGGGGAATTTCTCAATGGAGCCCCTGCGTGTGCATGCGTTTTTTTTGCGGACTCCCGAGGGTCTGAAGCTTGACTGGGAGATTTTCACTCAAACGAAATACCGAACTTTGCGGAGTTTTGTCGAGCTGCCTGCGGTGGGGCAAGTTGGGACGTTCCGAGTTCTGATCGTGGAAGATGTGCCGAGTCAGGGCGAGGCCGTCGAAGGCTCGCGGACGTATCGAATCGAAGATCCGGCCAATGTCTCAGACAGTGCGAGAATTCAGGTGCGAGTGGATTCGGAGGTCGGCAGGGCGCTTTCCCGCATCAATTGGCGCGGAACGAAGGATAAAAAGCCTTTGGCGGAAACGGCGACGCTTGAGTTGAAGTGGCTGGGTGAGGGGGATCGCTTGGTTCTCTCGATCCATCGCTTCATTTGCTGGGAGTTTCTTGGGCTAGGTGGGCAGGCGGAGGCTGCCGCGGTTGATTGATGTAAAATCATGGAATTCTCATCAGACTCAAGTCGCAGCACGATCGCGGCGATTGCAACGCCTCCGGGCATGGGTGCGGTTTCGCTGTTGCGAATCTCCGGGCCGGATGCTATCGCTGCGGCGGATCTTGCAACGGGAGGTCAGGCGTCGCGCGCCTTGCCGCGGACAGCCCGCTACTGCCGGATTCGGGATGCATCGGGAGAAATTCTGGATGACGGACTGCTGACGGTTTTTCCTGGCTCTAGCAGCTACA